>CAVEET010000140.1:0-10750 GCA_963614835.1 Bulleidia sp.
CATCTTTTTGAGCGTGACGGGCGCGAGCGTGCAGTTGTCGAGCACATCCATGTTGTTGAACAAGTTAAAGCCCTGGAACACCATGCCGATGTCCTCGCGGAGTTTATTGATATTGCAGCGCTCGGCCGTAAGGTCCTGGCCGTGGAACCAGATGTGGCCCGCGTCCGGGGTCTCGAGCAGATTGAGGCAGCGCAGGAAGGTCGACTTGCCCGAGCCCGAGGCGCCGATAATGGTGACGACCTCGCCGGGGTTAACGGACAGGTCGATGCCCTTGAGTACCTCGAGCGAGCCGAAGCTCTTGCGCAGGCCCTCGACGCGGATGAGCGGCTCATTGGTCTGTGCGGCGGCCGCAACGCCGGTAGTGGCGGTATCTGCCATGATGATTCTCCTCGTCTTAAGCCTAGTTAGAGCTGGGCAGCGTGGCCGGAGCCTCGGCACCGAGCTTTTTGCCAAAGGCTTCGAGCAGGCGGCTCGCCACGAGCGTCAGGATCAGGTAGACCACGAGCGCCACGCAGTAGACCTCCATCTGGCGGTAGTACACGCCGGCGACCGTGGTAGTAGCGTACATAAGGTCGAACACGCCGATGACCGAGAGCACCGACGAATCCTTGATGTTGATGATGAGCTCGTTGGTGAGCGCCGGAATCGCATTTTTAATGCCCTGGGGGAACACGACTTTGCGCATGGCCTGCCACTGCGACAGGCCCAGCGATCGCGCCGCCTCGGCTTGGCCGGGATCGATGGACTCGATGCCGCCGCGCAGGACCTCCATCATGTAGGCGGTGGAGTTGAGCGAGATGGTGACGAGGCCGGCGGTGAAGGTACTCCAGATCTGGTTGGCCTGGGCGGTCTCGAAGCCCATGCCGCGCAAAACGGTGAAGCCCGCGTAATAGATGAGTAGGCCCTGGACCATCATGGGCGTACCGCGCACGATGGTGGAATAGATGGTCGCAAAGCCGCGGCCGATACTCTTAAAGAAGCGCACCAGGTCGTTGTCCACGCGGTCGAAGGTCTGAATACGCAGGAACACAAAGAGCAGCGCCAGGAAGAATGCGATGACGGTGCCGAAGGTGGCAAGCGCGATGGTGATCTCGATGCCGCGGATGAAGAAGTCGCCGCTCTTGTAGGTCATGTAGACCAGGCTCGACAAAAAGTCGCTGGGGTTGGAATCCGAGACAATGCTCACCTGCACCAGGTCGATAAACGACATGATGCAGCGGTCCACGAAAAAGATCGCTGCGATGGCGACCACAACATAGCTACCCAGGCGCGCGCCGCGGCGGAAACGCTCGGAGGCGAACGGCGACTTTACGCGATAGTCGCTCCAGTGCATAAGCTTGGTGACCAGCGCCGCCGCCGACACGACAATCCAGGCCCAAAGAATCGCCCAAAGGCAATCCTGGAAGATACCGGTGGGGGCCAAGAAGCTCAGCGGCGTGGGGTTGCGCTGGCTAAACGCCAGGCCGAGCGCCGCGATAACGCTCGTGCCCAGGTATACATAACGGTGGTCGGCCTTAATAAAGGAGGCCAGGCGATTGACGGTTTTCATGCTGCCTCCCTATGCCGGCTGACGGTCGAGGCACGCGTCCCACATTTGGTCGCGCTCCTCTTGGCTAATGCCCTTGAGTGTCTTGTCGATGAGCTTAAGCAGTTTGTCCGAGCCCTTGCGGCAGCCGACGTTTGCCGCGACCTCCTGCTTAAAGCCCTCGCCTTCGGCAAAATGAATGGGAACGATGCCCGGGTTTTGAGCCATATAGCCCTTCTCGTTCTCGGTGTTGTAGGTCACGGCGTCGCAGGTGCCCTGCAGCAGGTTCGAGAACACCGTGGGGACGGAGTCGACCGGGTTTTTGTGCACAACGCCCGGGATCTCGTCGATGACGGTGTCGAGCATGGTGTCCTTTTGGCCGAGCACCGTGGCACCGCTAAAGTCGCTAAGCTTGGTGGCGTTTTGGTAGGGCGAGCCCTCTTTTACGAATAGGCCAAAGTAGCCAATGAAGTACGGGTCGGAGAAGCCGACCGACTCTTCGCGCTCGGGCGTGGCACTCATGCCGGCGATGATGAGGTCGATTTGGCCGTTGTTGAGCGAATCGATAAGGCCCGAAAAGCTCTGCTTGACGGCAACGGGCTCGCCACCGAGGGCCTTGCAGACGATCTTGGCGATCTGCACGTCGTAGCCATCGGCATAGGCGCCCTGCACGTTGTCGATGGGGATGGTGTACCCGCTGGCTTCGGAAACCTGCCAGTTGTACGGGGCGTAGGCCGCCTCCATGCCAATGCGGATCTTATCCTTGCCGATAACGGAATCGGACAGGTCGTCGCGACCGCCACCCGTCGTGGGCTGAACTACTTCCAGCGTGGAGGGGCGCCGGCAACCGGCAAGTGCGCCGGCGACGACAGTAGCGCTCGCAGCGAGAGCGCTACCCAAAAAGATGCGACGGCTGCATACCGGCTGTGGATGCGCGTCGCGTTGATGGGGAGAATGCATAATCTGCCTTCCCTGTTGAATCGTATGCTGACGACTTAACAGGATACCGCTCAGCGCTACCTCCAGCAAATGCATATATAAATGCATATATACAAGTTTACGAACTGAAAACGATTGATAGTCGTTGGGGACGTTCTTAAACGACTAGTCAAACAAGAACGTCCCCAACGACTAGGCATGAAAAAGGCAAGGCATAAACCTTCTGGTCATGCCTTGCCTTTTGAATGACAAATTATCGCTCTGGACGGCGCGCAGCATCGGCCGAGCGGCGGAACCTCTAGAGCAAGGTAACGCTAAAGCTGCGCTTGTCCGTCTCGCCGGGAGCCAAGGTGATGGTGTTGACCTTGTGCTCAAAGACGTCGTCCTCGGTGTCCGTGGTGGTATGACCGGTCCAGGGCTCGAGCGCCACAAACGGGGCGTCGTTGGCGGCAGACCACACGCCGATGTACTTAAAGCCCTCAAAGTCGATCTTGACGCCGTGGCCCGACTTGCGGCCGCGCAGTGTGAGCGTGGAGCCCGGGGTATCGGTGAACATGATGGCGTCGTTATCGAAGCTGCGGTGCGTGATGGGCAGCACGTCCGAGTTATCGGGAGCCTTGTAACTACCCTCGAACGTCATAAGACCGTCGGGCGTGATGATGGGAGCCTCATTAGTCCAAGCCTCGGTAAACGCCAGCTCGTAATCCTCGAATGCCTCGTCCTCGGCACCGGGAGCAGGTACGTTAAATGCGGGGTGGCCGCCCACCGAGAACGGCAGGTCCACGTCGCCGGTATTGGTGACGGCAAAGGTCTGGGTAAGTGTGGCGTCACCAGTCAGGGCATAGGTCATGTTGAGCTTAAAGTGGAACGGAAAGGCCTTGAGCGACTCGGGCGTGTCGGTGATCTCGTACGTTACCGAGGAGCCGTCCTCCGAAACCTCGACCAGCTTGTGCTCGACGATGCGCGCGAGGCCGTGGCGCGGCATCTCGCAGGTGCCAGCCGCAGACGTCGCCGTGTTGTTGCGCAGCGAGCCCACAATGGGGAACAGGATGGGCGCATGCTTGCCCCAAAAGGCGGGGTCGCCCTGCCACAGATACTCGTTGCCGTTGAGGGCAAGGCTCGTGAGCTGGGCGCCCATGGAATCGATGGCCGCGGTGAGGCTGCCGCGCTTGATGGTAGTGACGGTAGACATGCTACTTCCTCCAAAAGTAAACAATAGTGTCGAGGGCTATTGTCCCACTCTTGGCGGCGGGGTTGAGCGACAGGCGCAGTTATTGAGCAATAGCGTAAAGGTCAAACCCGCCCTGCGGAGTGCTATCGACCGTATCGGGCGCCTGCGAGTTAAAGCTCACGGGAACCATGCGCTTTGAGGCACGGAAGCGCGTACCGTCGGTGGCGACGGGCGGTTCATCGACGGTGAGCTCGTAGTCGCCGGGCTTAAGCTCGATGCCGTCACCAGCGGAATTGACGTATTGATACTCGTCAATCGTCTGCCCTTTGAGCGTGCGCCCCACGATGTGAATGAGCATTTGGCTGTCGCCGCGCGCGGTGTCCCACGTCGCGCCGTCCTTGACCTCGACCGACACATGTACCGAGCGCGTGCGGCCGAGCGATTGCTCGATAGACATCTCGACCTTGGCGGCGTCTTTTCGCTGTTGTTCAACATGGCTCCAGACGTTTCCAATTACCGAGCATGCGATAACGCCGGCCATGAAGGCGATAAGGATGGGGCCAAGCAGAGAGCGACGTCCTGCATCTTCCTCGCGAGACAGATTGGGGCGACGTGTGGGCGCGGGCGCCTGGGCACCCTGCGAGGGCACGTCGAGAATACTGAAGGATGCCGTGCTGTCGGGATCGATGGTGTGACGCGGCTGCGGGGTCTTTGCCGGCGAGATCGACATGTCGGCTGGCTCGCCGAGCGTGGCCGTAGCGTCGGCCTTGGCCTCGTCTGCCTCGGCCTGGGCCCAAGCCTGCTCAAAGGTCAGGGGCTCGGCGGCATCGGAGGCGGCATCAGGCTCGACAGCGGCATCGTTGCCGGTCTCGTCCTCGTCGCTCGACACGTCACGCGACGCGGGCTCGTCCCACTCCTCGTCCGGAGCCTCGCCCTCGCTATACCACCATTCAAAGTTATCGATATCCATACGGGGCGCCCCTTAGGCCTCGCAAATAAACACTCGCTAGTCTTATACCCCCAGACGGCACCGAAGCTCACCCGCGCCGGACACGAAAACCGTCACAACATTCGACGTTTTTCCTCGTTTACGAGATTTTCATCGAATGTTGTGACGGTTTAGGCGGCAGCCACGCCGCGAATGTGACAAAGAGACTGTCCCTTTGTCACATTCTGTTAGAGTTGCAGGGATTGAATCCCGCTTATTCACGCGACATTGGAGTGACAACCTTGACCGCCGCAACCACGCCAAAAAGTAAGTCAACCGCCGCCGCGCTCTCCCCCGCGCGCACCAATCTTTGCCTGGCGCTGCTCGTGCTGTTGGGATTCTCGCTCGGCTGCTCCGAGTTCGTGGTCATCGGCATCGAAAGCGACCTAGCGACGGAACTCGGCGTATCGCTTGCCACCGCAGGCCAACTTATTAGCGTGTTCGCACTGATCTACGCTATCTCGACGCCGGTGCTCGCGCTCAGCACGGGGCGTTTTCGCCGCTACCAGCTGCTCGTGTGCTACAGCATCGTCTTTGTGCTCGGCAACCTGGTCATGGCGTTGGCGCCCAACTTCCAGGTGCTGTTCATCTCGCGCATCATCCTGGGCTCCGTCTCGGGCGCACTGCTCGCCGTGGGCGTGACGTACATCCCCGAGCTTCTGTCTCCGCAGCAAACTTCGCTTGCCATCTCGGTGGTATATGGTGCGTTTTCCGTGGCAATGGTCTTTGTCACTTCGATCGGCAAGTTTGTGGCCGACACGCTCGATTGGCACGTGGCCATGTACGGCACGCTGGCCTTTGCCGTTCTGATCTGTAGCGCGCTCGTGGCGTTTATGCCGCGCGCTGGGCAAACCGACGAGCCCGCCACTTTTCGCGAGCAGGCGGGTCTGCTACGCGAGCCGAGCATCATCACCGGCATGCTCATCTTTTTGTTTGGCGTGGGATCGGTCTACGTTTTCTACGGCTACGTGACGCCTTATCTTGAGCAGGTGCTGGGCATGGGCACGGTCGAAGCCAGTACCATGCTCATGGCCTACGGCGTGTTCTGCCTGATCTCGAACATCCTGGGCGGATGGATCGATGCGCGCTTTGGCATGAAGGCGCTACTCGTGACGTTTGTGCTGCAGGCTGCAGCGTTACTCGGACTGTTTGCTGTGGGCGGCACCATGCCGCTCGCGCTGGTCTTTGTCTTTAGCCTGGCGCTGCTCATGTACCTGTTCTCGGTGTCGTGCATCACGCACTTTATGGACGTGGCACGCAGCCGCCATCCCAAGTCGATGGTACTCGCAAGTTCGGTTGAGCCCATGGCGTTTAACGTCGGCATCTCGTTTGGCACCGCAGTGGGCGGCGCCGTGGTAAGCAGCGTTGGCATTGCATATGTAGGCGCAGTGGGTGCCGCGTTCTCGCTTGTGGCCTGGGTGCTTACGCTGGTGACGATTAAGTTGGCTCGCTGGGAGCGCCGTCGTCAATCAGCACAGCCCCGGATGCAGGCATAGGGGCGAACATAGCCCAAGGTGGCGAGCAACCGGTGAAAACCGTCCCATACGAGTAGTGTTTATCCGCCTGCAAGCTCCAGCAGTGCAATTTCGTGTACTTCAGATACACACTTTTCTACTATTTCGTGTATTCCAAGTACATGAAATCGTACTAAACTATGTATCTGAAGTACACGAAATTGGAAAGGCGGCCCCATGCGCAGATCAATCGAATCCGTTATCGAATCATGGGCGACAAAGGACGCGTCGCGCCCCCTCCTCATCCGTGGTGCGCGACGCGTAGGCAAAACGTACGTTGCCGAGGAAATCGGCAGACGAATCGCCGGCGATGCGTTTGTCAAACTCGACTTTCAGACCGATCTTGAGCTGATCGCTCCGCTGTTCGACTGTCCCACCGACGACGTTGACGCCATCGTGGCGCGAATCTCAGACTATAAACGCACCCCCATTCGCAAAGAAACCGCCTTCATCCTGTTTGACGAGGTGCAGCTCTGCGAACGGGCGCTCAACTCGCTTCGCTTTTTTTCGGGTTCGGGCTGGCGCATATGCGCGACCGGCAGTCAGCTCGGCGTCGCCACGCGCAAGCGCAAGTTGCCTTTTCCCAGCGGCGTTCGTCAAGAGACCATGCATCCTATGTCGTTCGAGGAGTTTCTCTGGGCGCTCGACGAGGAGCAGATGGCCAATGCCATTCGTACCCACGCCGGCACGCTCGAGACCTACGCCGCGCACCAAGCCGCGCTCAGCCTGTTTCATCGATACCAGATCGTGGGCGGCATGCCCGCCGCCGTCAACGCATATCGCAAGACGTTATCCATCGAGGATGCGCGCGTCGAGCAGCGCGAAATCGACGAGACCTATACCGCCGATATGACCGACCCCGAAAACGGGATCAGCGGCGTGGCGGCGCGCAAGGTCTGGCGCTCCATTCCGTCCCAGCTGCTGAGATCGTCCACAAAAAAATTCAAGTACTCCGAGGTCGAACGCGGAGGCCGTCGCGCCAAGCTTATCGAGCCGCTCGACTGGCTCGAAGGCGCCGGCATCATATCGGTCAACAACCTGACCGAAGGCATCGAGCCTCCCCTCGTTCCCTTCGACGACGAAGATGGAAGTTTCTTTAAGGTCTATCTTCTCGATACCGGCCTCATGTTCTACAAACTCGGCATCAACCCGCGGCTCTGGCTCGACCTCAAAGAGGATTCCGCCATAGCGCTATCTTCCGACTTCCGAGGCGCCCTGGCGGAAAACTCGGTCATGCAAGCATTTTCGGGCAATAGCTTGCAGACGTATTACTGGGTGCCGCCGTCGTCTTGGAAGACGACCGGCGAGCTCGATTTTTTACTTCAGACCGACCGTATGGAAATTGTGCCCGTCGAAGTAAAGTCCGCACGTAACGTGCGCGCGAGAACCCTCGGGTCGTTTATGGACAAAGCCCGATCGCCATATGCCTACATTTTGTCCGAGAACAATTTTTCCCGCAGCGAAACCGATGACGGGCGCGAGCTGCGCCACCTCCCCTTGTACGCAGCGGGCTTTATTGGAGCAAACTGCCTCAAGAGCAGTCTGTAAGCCCTGCGCGACCGCCTAGAAAGGAAGCCGCTCATGCAACGCATTCTTTTTATCTGCTATGGAAATATCTGTCGCTCGACGATGGCTGGGCCCGTGTTTACCGAGCTGGTGCGGCGCGCCGGGCGCGCGGGCGAGTTTGTCATTGACTCCGCTGCGACCTCAACTGAGGAGATCGGCAACCCGCCGCATCATGGCACGGTCGCCAAGCTGCGTGAAGTCGGGATTCCCGTCGTTGCGCACCGTGCCCGCCAGGTGCGTCGCGCGGAGTATGGCGACTGGGACCACATTGTCTATATGGATGCTGAGAACGCGCGGGGCCTGCGTCGCATCTTTGGCGACGCAGGCCCCGACGTAAAGATTACGCGCTTGCTCGATTGGACCGAGTGTCCCGGCGACGTGGCCGACCCCTGGTACACCGGCAATTTCGATGCCACCTACCGCGATGTGCTCGCCGGTTGCACCGCTATGCTCGAGCAGCTGTAGGTTCGTGGGCGCACGAACCGCGCCCACGGCATAAATCGAGCGTAGATTTTCTCCCACTTTGAGCGTTCAAGTGCGCTCTATACGGGAGAAAATCCACACTCATGAATGTGACAAAGGGACTGGCCCTAGACCGGCTTGACCTCCAGCTTAATCCCCTTGGCACAGGAGTCGCCCAAAACATCCGAAAGGGCCCAGGTCGCATATAGAGGCAAATAGAGAACTGCTCCGTTGCGCTCAACGTTGCCTCTCGAGAAAACAATCCCGAGCCTTACGCCATATTCAGCCGTATCAAGCACATGACCGAGCGCAACGTGCGCGTGGTAATAGGAGCCCGATTTAACCTCGATCGGAACAGCCGTCCCATCCGGTCCATCGACCACAAAGTCCACTTCACCGCGCTTTTTTGTCTGATAGTAGTAAAGCTGGCGATTTTGGGCAGCCAGCTGCTGGGCCACCACGTTTTCGTAAATGCCGCCCAGATTGGGCTCCTTGCTATCAAGATACGCCGCTTGGGCGACTCCAACGGGGTAGCGCGCCATCAACATGCCCGTATCCGATTGATATAGCTTGAACTGCGATGGCCGCGCCGTCTTGAGCAGGGGCGATTTTGGCTCGGTTACGATATCGGCTTTGAGAGCAACGCCGGCATCGACAAGCCATACAAAATCTCGCTGATACTTCTCGTAGTAAGCCTTGGGGTCAATGGAATTGAGCACGAAGCGCTTGTTTTCGCCCTCGAGCATAATAGGGAGCTGATCGTAGATGCTCTGCACCTGCAGGGCTCGCCCGTTTGCATACTTGGAGATATCCCGCCGGTACTGTTCGTTGAGCTCTGACTGTAGCCGACGAACAGAGGCAAGGTCGCCCTGCGTGTCAAGGAAACGCTGCACAACCTCCGGCATTCCGCCGACAACGGTATAGGTCCTGAAGTTTGCCATCATCGCGTCATGAATGTAATCAGGAATGGGCCTCTCGCTGATACACGCGTCACGTATCGTTTGACGAGCCCCCTCGCTCACCCCGATTGCCCAGCAAAACTCCTCAAAATCGAGCGGGAACATCCTAAGCTCGTGGACATACCCCACGGGATAGGACCTGACGCCCTTGAGCTGGGTCCCGAGCATTGACCCCGAAAACGCCCAACGGCACCTCCCGTCCTCAACAAGGAACTTTGCCATCGTCATGATGTCGGGGGCCTCTTGGACCTCATCGATAAACACGAGCGTTTTGCCCGGCGCTATCGACTTTCCCGAGAGAAGCGTCACCCTGCTGATGAAATCATCGGCATCCCGCGCCTCGAGAAGAGCGTCTTTTGCCTGACGACTTTCCATGAGATTGAGCTCGATGTAGGTTGCATGGCTGGCTTTGCCAAATGCGCGAATCGAATAGCTTTTGCCGATCTGGCGAGAACCCGTGATGAATAAGGCCTTTTGCTCGGCAGACTTCAGCCAACGCTCCAGCTCTGCCGCTATTTTCCTACGCAGCATAGGCTCTCCCCTCAATATCATCGAATGAAATGCAGAGTTTATATGCTTGATTATCGATGAAATGCAGAGTTTTTAGAACCTAAAATCGGATGAAATGCAGAGATTTGAGATTACAAGCATAATAG
The DNA here is from genome assembly GCA_963614835.1 of Bulleidia sp. Classification (GTDB taxonomy): domain Bacteria; phylum Actinomycetota; class Coriobacteriia; order Coriobacteriales; family Coriobacteriaceae; genus Collinsella. The sequence goes on from CAVEET010000140.1 coordinate 9,781, forward strand.
AAGGGGCACCACCGGCGAATGTGACAAAAGAACTGTCTCTTTGTCACATTGCGCTCGACTACTCGTCAACGATCTCGGCAAGCCAAACGTTCAGTGTATCGACTTCGGGACAGCAGAACTTTGCCGTACCAGGCTCGTTGCCGGGCACGGTTCCGCCATAGCGCAGGATATCGATATAGGGAAAGCCCACATGGCAGGCCATGGCGCACATCTTGCCGCGGTCCCGGTCGAAGTCGAAGACGTCGCCCGGCTTGTGACCATGGTGGCAGCGGCACGCACCCAGCTGGTCCACGCAGCTCACGCGGATGCGCGGACGCTTGCCCCGCAGCGCGCCGATCGGCTTGTTCTCGCCCGCAGGCTTGACGCCGCCCTCGCCAGCATTACTCATGGTCGATCACGTCCAGGCAGGCCTCGATGGGAAGGCCGGCCGACTTGTCCTCTTGGTCGGCATTGCGCTCGATAAGCTCAGCCACCACGCGCATGGCATCGGACGTTGCGCGTTGCAGACTCCAACCTGCCATAACGCGGCCGACGAGCACCGCCGAGAACGTGTCGCCCGTGCCCGGGAAGTAGACCGGGATCAGGTCGAAGGGAATCGTGAAGTACTCCCCCGCCACATGGTCGTAACCGATGACGACATTCGCACCGTCGACCACAGCGCTCGTAATGACCACCGACTTGGCGCCCAGGGCACGCACGGCATCCACAAGAGCGCGGGCCTCATCGGGCGTAATTTGCTCAGCAATAGGCCTATCGGCAAGCAGGCACGCCTCGGTATAGTTGGGCACCGCGTAGTCGGCGCACTCGAGCAGGCTGCGCATGAGACCGATCGTGGACTCGGGCACGCCGGCGTAGAGCTTGCCGTTGTCGCCCATGATGGGGTCGACGAACACCTTGGTGCCCTTTTGCGCGCGACGGTGGCAAAAGTCCGAGATGATGCGCGTCTCTTCCTCGGTCACGATAAAGCCGG
>CAVEET010000141.1:0-3282 GCA_963614835.1 Bulleidia sp.
AAGATCGACACGGACAAGCTCTCCAAGAAGCTTGGCTGCCCGGTCATGATGATCTCCGCTCTTAAGAACAAGGGCATCACGGAGCTGTTCGATCAGGTCAAGAAGTCTGCCGCTTCCAAGGGCCAGGTGCCGGAGCACAAGTTCGATTCCTCCATCGAGGACGTTCTGGACCACATCGAGAACAACCTGCCTGCGAGCGTTCCTGCCAGCAAGCGCCGCTACTACGCCGTCAAGCTGTTCGAGCGCGATGCGGACGCCTGCAAGCTCATCAACCTCACTAAGGAGAAGGCTGCTCGCGTGGAGGAGCTGGTCGCCCAGTGCGAGCAGGACTGCGACGACGATGCCGAGTCCATCATCACCGGTGAGCGCTATGGCGTCATCGCGCACATCATCGATGAGTGCCTCACCAAGGCTCCTGCCAAGATGAGCACTTCCGAGAAGATCGACCGTGTGGTTACCAACCGTATCCTGGGCCTGCCGATCTTTGTGGTCATCATGTTCTGCGTGTACTACATCGCCGTTTCCACCCTGGGCGGCACGGTGACCGACTTCACCAACGACCAGCTCTTCGGTACCGACGGTTGGTACGTGCTCGGTCAGGGCCGCGACGCTTACGACGCGGCCGTCGAGGCTGCGGGCGACAACGCCGACTCGGTCGACCCGGCGCAGTACGGCCCCTATGTCCCGGGTATTACCACCGTGGTGCACGACGCCCTCGTGGCGGGCGGTACCGAGGACGGTGGCCTGGTTGATTCGCTGGTCTGCGACGGCATCGTCGGCGGCCTGGGCGCCATCTTCGGCTTCGTTCCGCAGATGTTCCTGCTCTTTGTGATGCTGTCCTTCCTGGAGGACTGCGGCTACATGGCCCGTGTCGCCTTCATCATGGACCGCGTGTTCCGCCGCTTTGGCCTGTCCGGTAAGTCGTTTATCCCCATGCTCGTGTCCTCGGGCTGCGGCGTCCCCGGCGTCATGGCCACCAAGACCATCGAGAACGAGAAGGACCGTCGCATGACGGTCATGACCACCACGTTCATCCCCTGCGGCGCTAAGCTGCCGATCATCGCCCTGCTCATGGGTTCCATCATCGGCGATTCTTCCACCACCGCGAAGTGGATCAGCCCGCTCTTTTACTTCCTGGGCGTCTTTGCCGTCATCGCTTCGGGCCTCATGCTCAAGAAGACCAAGCTCTTCGCCGGTCGCCCGACGCCGTTCGTTATGGAGCTTCCCGCCTATCACTTCCCGGCAATCCGCTCTTGGGCGCTGCATGTGTGGGAGCGCTGCTGGGCCTTTATCAAGAAGGCCGGCACGGTCATCTTCGCGTCCACCGTCGTTGTTTGGTTCCTCTCCAACTTTGGTAGCTACAACGGTTCCTTTGGCTTCCTACCTGCGATGGACGGCATCCCCGAGGAGTTTATGGACTACTCCGTGCTCGCCATGCTGGGCAACCTGGTTGCCTGGATCTTCGCCCCGCTCGGCTTTAGCACCTGGCAGGCAACCGCGCTGACGGTCTCTGGCCTTGTCGCCAAGGAGAACGTCGTCGCCACCGCCGGCTCGCTGCTGTCCGTCGCCGACGCGGGCGAGACCGACCCGAGCCTGTGGACCGCGTTTGCCGGCATGTTCCCGACTATGGGCGCCTGCGTTGCCTTCGGCGCTTTCAACCTGCTGTGCGCCCCGTGCTTTGCCGCCATGGGCACTATCCGCAATCAGATGGACTCCGGCAAGTGGACCGCGATTGCCATCGGCTACGAGTGCGCCTTCGCTTGGGTCATCGGCCTGTTCATCAACCAGTTCTACAACCTGCTTGTCCTTGGCCAGTTTGGTATCTGGACGGTTGTGGCCATCGTGCTGCTGGTTGCGATGCTCTTCCAGATCTTCCGTCCCATGCCCAAGCACGCTTGGACCGACGAGGATGAGACCAACACCGCTTCCGCCGCAGTTTCCGCTTAAGTCCGAATAAGGATTAGCCCCTTTCCACGAGCCCGGGTGTCCCAGCGACACTCGGGCTTTTTGGTGGGGGAGATGTGACGTTTCCGCAGATAAAACCGACCAAAGTAAACCCGTCCCTTTTTGGTAGATGGAGAATGGGGTAAAGTAAGTGTTGGCTAACTAGAGGAGGCTTGCTATGGCACCTATCGATATTGTTGTACTGGCTGTTATCGGTATTGCGTTTGTCGCCGTGTGCGTACGCATCTACCGCAAGGGCACCTGCGCCGACTGTGCTCAGGGCGGCGTTTGCACGGGACATTGTTCCAACAAAAAGACCTGCGCCGCACTTAAGGGCGTGGACAAAATCGCCGAAGACTTGGGCCGCGGTATTCATTAGCCGACCGGCGTTTGGGCATGTTTGGCTACGGATACGGCAGTTGCTGATACGATAGGTACGTTAGCAACTGCCGCCGAGCGGCTCAAACGAAAGGAACCCTGTATGGAGTCCTCCGCCTATCCGATGCTCTTTAGCCCGATCAAGGTCGGTACGACCGAGGTCAAGAACCGCGTCTTTATGCCGCCGGTATCTACCAACCTGGCCGATCATGGCTATGTGACCGACGACTTGGTCGATCATTACCGTGCCCGTGCCAAGGGCGGCGTGGGCCTCATCATTACCGAGGTCGTGACGGTTGAGCCCACCTATACCTATCTGCCGGGTGACATGTGCTGCTACGACGACACGTTTATCCCCGGCTGGGAAAAGCTCGCCGCAGCCGTCCACGAGTACGGCTGCAAGATCATGCCGCAGCTCTTCCACCCCGCCTACATGGCCTTTAACATTCCGGGCACGCCGCGCCTGATCGCTCCGTCCTTTGTGGGCCCGTCCTATGCCCGCGAGGCGCCGCGACCCATCACGGTCGATGAGATCCACGAGCTCACGCATCAGTTTGGCGACGCTGCCGTGCGCATGCAGAAGGCTGGCGTCGATGGCGTCGAGGTCCATGCGGCGCACGCCCACGGTATGCTCGGCGGCTTTTTGACTCCGCTCTACAACAAGCGTACCGACGAGTACGGCGGCTCGCTCGATGCCCGCATGCGCTTCTTGCTCGAGGTCATCGCCGAGATTCGCGAGCGCTGCGGCAAGGACTTCATCATCGACGTCCGTATCTCGGGCGACGAGTACACCGATGGCGGTCTGACCCTCAACGACATGATCTACGTCTCGCGTCGCCTGGAGAAGGCTGGCGTCGACATGATCCACGTGTCGGGCGGCACTACCATCAAGCGCGGCTCCGCGATTCCCGCCGCCGGTACGCAGCAGGCCTCGCACGCCGCCTGCTCGCGCGAGATCAA
>CAVEET010000142.1:0-7222 GCA_963614835.1 Bulleidia sp.
TTATCTTTTTGGAGCGCAAGGCAATCCTGTGGAGCGTCTTCGCCTCGTTTGCGCTTTCGGCCTATGTTTCGCTGTTTGAGCTTTTTATTCCGACCGATGTCTCTCTGACGGGTGATATGTGGCTCGACCTGTGCTTTGCCGTCATCTTGCCGGCTCTCGGCAGCGCTATTGTCTTTGATATCGGCGCCTCGACGGGCGGCACGGACATTCTTGCCATGATCCTCAAGCGCCGCACGACGCTCGAGATTGGCCGCGCGCTGCTGTTGGTTGATATCGGCATCGTGGCCATCGCGGCCTTTTTGTATGGCCCGCGTGTCGGTCTGTATTGTGTGCTCGGCCTGTTTGCCAAGACGCTTGTGGTCGACAAAGCCATTGAGAGCATTCACCTGCGCAAAGTCTGCACGGTCATTTGCTCCGAGCCCCTTAAGGTCGAGGAGTTTATCGTCAAGCATCTCAACCGTACGGCGACCATCAGCCGCGGTTACGGTGCCTTCTCGGGCAAGTGCGTGACGGTGATCATGAGCGTGCTGAGCCGTCGCGAGGCCGTGCAACTGCGCCGCTATGCGCGCGAGGTCGATCCGGGTGCCTTTATCACGATCGTCGACAGCTCCGAGATTGTCGGCAAGGGCTTCCGCGGAACGAACTAGCACAGACGTATTCAACGAACCGCCTGCTGGCGCCGTGTATCTTGCAAATCGGTCATCTTTGAGTATTTGACCCCACATTGGGCAATAATGATGCTAAAGACATCGTTTGCGATCCAAGTGATTCGTTCAAGATACGAAGGGATGATTCTATGTTCTGCTCGCAGTGTGGCGCCCCCATGGGCGATAACGACAAGTTCTGCGGCGTGTGTGGTGCTCCTAATGCCGGTGCCGCTGGCCCCGCTCCCCAGGGACAGCCTCAGCCCCAGCAGTTTGTTCCGCAACCGCCCGTGGCGAATGCGCCAAAGGGCTGTGTGGCTCAGGCGTTCCAAGATATGACCAAGACTCCGGGTGTGCTTCAGCGTGTATGCCAAATCGCGTTTTTGCCGGCGCTGATTTGCGTTGTGTCGGTGCTCGTGTTGTTTATTCCCGTTATTGGCGGCATTGCGGCTGCCATCGGCTTTTTGGCAGCTTGCATTGCGAGCGTGTGCGGTTCCGGCTTTGGCATCGAGTGGGGTCGCGATCTGTCGCTTAAGATCGATGACGGCATGGATCGTCCGCTGATGCGTTCCACGTCGTTTGGTCTCGGAGTCTTTTCGAGCGTTATTTCGGTCGTGCTCGAGGTTATCGCTGCCATTCCCGTTATCGGTGTAGTGCTTTCGCTGGTGGAGGGCGTGGTAATTGGCGCCGCGGGCTCGTATTCTTATTACGGCTCTTATGCACTCGAGGCTGCGCTGTTTGGCTCGCTTGGCTTGCTCGTTCTGGCTATGATTGCCTCGGCGATTCTGGGTGTCTTCTTTAAGATGTTCGCCGACATCGCCGTGATGCACTTTGCGGTGACCGGGCGTGTCGAGAGCGCGTTTTCGCTCGATAAGGTCTGGGCGGCGTTTAAGCACAACAAGACCAAGCTGTTCTGTGCTTCGTTCCTTCCCGAGTTTTTGACGGGCCTGGTCGCCAACGTTGTCACATGGATCTTGACGGTCGTCTTTGGCGCCATTGCCTCTGTCGGTATGTATGGCTACTACTATCGTCCTACGGGTATTGAGGCAATTGTTACCGGCGGCGGCGTCACGCTCGCGCTGTTCTTGGTGCTGGTCGCTTTCGTCACCGTATTTCTTACGGTATTTGGCAAGATGCTCAAGCACCGTGCCGTTGGCTATTGGGCCGCACGCTATGCAAGCGAGTGGGCCGATGAGGATAAGGACGACGTCCTGACTTTTGTATTGCCCTTCGAGAAGAAGTCCGCTGCTTCGGGTTACAGCGCTTCGGATGCTTCGCCGGCACCTGCACCCGCTCCCGCGACCGAGCCTGAGCCGGCGCCCGAGCCTGAGACGGCATCTGAGTCCGAGCCTGCACTTGAGCCTGAGCCTGAGCCGGCACCTGCACCTGAGCCGGCGTCCGAGCCAAGCTCCGACGAGGAGCCTCAGGACGAGTAGCCACGCCGCCTGCTATTTGGGGACGGGGTAGAAATGGTAGAAATAGCGCTTGAAGAATGAGCGGGGGCGGACGTTTCGATACGTCCGCCCCCGCTCTGCTTTAGCCAGGCTGTTATGGATGGGTGTGACGACTACTCGTCGTGCTTCTCCTCGCGGCGTGCAGCAGCGCGTGCGTCGTGGATGCCCTTGATCGCGGCATGGCGAGCCGTTCGGGCATCATGGATGGCGTCGCGAGCCTCGGCGGTCGTCGCCTTGGCAGAGCGCAACTTGGCGGCCAGATCGGGGTTGGTTTCGGCGACCGCGGTAATCGCGGGGCCGTCGAGCTCCTCTTGCGTGGGCTCGGCCAAAAAGTCGATAGCATACTGGGCGGCCACCATGGAGCCCTTTGCCAGCACGGTCTCGTCGATCTTGTAGAAGCAGGAATGTTGGGCGTACGTGGCGCCAATCTTGGGGTTGCGCGTACCTACAAAGGCGAGCACGCCCGGTACGCGACGCAGGTACTCCGAAAAATCCTCGCCCGAAAGCGTGCCGCGATAATGGCCTTGGCCGGTGGGGCCCAGGCACTTGATTACAGCCTGACGGCAGCGCTCGCTCGAGGCGGCGTCGTTTTCGACCTTGTAGTTGGCGATGGTGTAGTCGGTGAGCTCTGCCTCGGCGCCCAGAGCTGCCGCGGTATGCTCCACGATGCGGCGCATGAGCTCCGGCATTTCCTCGTGGGTCGAATCGCCGTAGGTGCGCACTGTGCCGGCGAGGTAGGCCGTGCCGGCGATAACGTTGCGCGCGGTGCCGCCGTGCAGCTCGCCGACGGTGATGACGGCCGGCTCGTAGGGGCTGATTTCGCGCGAAACGATGGTTTGCAGGGCGTTGACGATCTCGGCGGCAACCATGACGGCGTCGTGGCCGCGCTGGGGCATGGCGCCATGGCACGAGGTGCCGCGGACGTCGATGCGGAACCAGTCGGTATTGGCCATGCGCGGACCGGGCTCGCAGCTCACGGTGCCGGCGTCGACCTCACTCCAAATGTGCGCGGCGTAGGCGCCATCGACGCCGTCGAGCACACCCGTGCCGATCATGAGCTTGGCGCCCTGGCCGTTTTCCTCGCTGGGCTGGAATACGATGCGAACTTCGCCGTGGATGTCGTCGGTCATATGGCGCAGGATTTGCAGCGTTCCGAGCATCATGGCGATATGGCAGTCGTGGCCGCAGGCGTGCATGCAGCCCTCGTTGACGCTGGCGAACTCCTCGCCGGTCTGCTCGGTGACGGGCAGGGCGTCGATATCCGCGCGCAGCAGGATACGGCGGCGCGGCGTGCCGTCCTCGCGATAGGCGTCGGGCGCGGTGCCGCGAAGGGTCGCCACCAAGCCGGTCTTGAGCGGACGCTCGTAGGGGATATTCATGGCGTCGAGCTGGTTGGCGATGTCGGAGGTCGTGCGCTCCTCGGCAAGGCTCAGCTCCGGGTGCTTATGGAAGTGCCGGCGCTGCTTGATGATGTAGGGTTCAAACTCGGTAGCGATATCTTGGATGGCCGCGGTGACGTCGTCAGCCGCGCGAGCCTCGGTCGCCGCCATAATCTGCTGTGCCTTGGTCTTCGTCATGGTCGATTTGCTCCTTGCTGGGTTGATCGCAAAATCGTACAGGCTCTCTCCAGTATGCCACCTGCCGCTAGGGCTGGTAAAGTTGCCGTTTGCCGCTTGGGGTTTTGTTACAAGGGCGGGGGAGTACACTCGGGGGTGTTGAATTTCCTGCCAGAGATGGGGATGCCCATGCAACATATCGATCGGATTATCCGCTCCAAGAACGTCTTTACCGCGCAAGACGGCATCGATACCACCCGCGAGCTGGCGATTGCCATCGCAGGCGACCGTATCGTCGCAGTCGGTGCGCCCGATGACGTGATCGCCGCCGCTCCTGCCGCTACGTCGGTTATCGACTACGGCGAGCAGTTTGTCTGCCCCGGTTTCCATGACGCTCATCTGCACTTCTTCCATACCTCGGTCGGTTCCTCGCCGTACATGCTCATGGATATGGGCACGTCCGAGGCGGCGCTGGTGCAACATGCGCTCGAGTTTTCCCAGGACCTGCCCGACGACGCTTGGGTTGTGACGCAGGGCTGGCGCGACTACCGTTGGGACCCGCCCGAGCATCCTACCAAGGCGTCGCTCGATGTGGCATTCCCCGATCGTCCCTGTGTTATGTATTCGGGCGACGGGCACACGCTGTGGCTCAACACCCGCGCACTCGATGCACTCGGCGTCACGCGCGACAGCGAGCCACCAGCGGGCGGTAGCTACGACAAGGACGCAAACGGCGAGCTCACGGGTATTGCTCACGAGGCGGCTGCCATGCAGCTGCTACCGCGCTGCCTTGAGTGGCTGGGCGAGGATCGCATCGCAAGCGCTTACGCCGATCAAATGAGGCGGATGGCCGAGCAGGGCATCACCTCGATATGCGATATGTCGCTCATGCCCATGCCGGGCTGCGATTTTATCCGCGACGACGTCTATGACAAGCTGCAGGCAGCCGGCAAGTTGGGCATCCGAGCCCATCTGTTCCCCACGCTGCTGGATGACCAGTCGCGCCTGGAAGAGCTGCAGGCACGTTACGCGAACAACGCGCTGCTCTCGGCGTCAGGCTTTAAGCAGTTCTTCGACGGTGTGTCGAGCGAACACACGGCCTATCTCACCGAGCCCTATACCAACCCGCGCTTCCCGGGCGATCAGGGCCGTCTGACGGTTCCGGCTGAGCGCATGCGCAAACTGGTTCTGGCGGCCGCGGAGCGCGGTCACACCGTGCGCATCCACGTCATTGGTGACGGTGCGATTCATGCCGCGCTGGATATCTTCGAGGAGGCCGCCGACCTGTACGGCCTGCCCCAGCACGGCCATAACACGCTCGAGCACCTGGAGAACCTCTTGCCCGAGGACATCGATCGTCTACGCAAGCTTAACGTCGTTGCCTCGAGCCAGCCCTGTCACATTACACTCGACCCGGGCGGCCCCGAGCGCGATCTGGGCCTGGAACGCAGCCGCATCATGTGGCCGTTTGCGACCTATAAGCAGCGCGGCATCCGCCAAGCCTTCGGCACCGATAGCCCCATCACAGCTGTTACAAGCATGAACGTGCTCTACACGGCTATCACGCGCCAGGATCCCAAAAGCCACTGGCCCGAGGGCGGCTGGTTACCGAGCGAGCGCATCGATGCAGCAACAGCCCTGCGCAACTACACCCTGGGCAGCGCCTATGCAGCGGGCGACGAGCAAAACCTCGGCAGCTTGGAGCCCGGCAAGTATGCCGACCTGGTAGTCCTGGACCAAAACCCGCTCACCATCGACCCCCAAGAGCTCCAGGCTACCAAGGTTCAGACCACCTACCTGGCAGGTAACTTGATTTACGAGCGCTAAGTATTCATGCCGTACCGTTAAGCGCGGCTCGGGCAGCCTTTTTGGGATAGCGCTCGAGCCGCGTTTGCGTTTTGGTGGGGATCCGCCATGAGCGTCCCTGCTCTGTTGGATTTGGGTGCGGGGCGGAGGTGCTGCTGCCCCGCGCTCAATTTGGACACCAGCAATGCTATCTCTTGGTGTTTTGCATACTTCCCATTACAGATTGCATAAAAAGGCTGGGATGTTCTTCTTGATCCTGATGTACCCCCGCCCGTGCCGTGCAAAAAACGGAGTATTCAGCACCGCGAGCTCTGCCGGTGCCGCTGCAGTCGGGTGGCATTGCGGAGATCGACGTCATTTTGGGGTCCGGTACGGCGCGAAGCATGCCTTTTTGTCCTGGCGGGGTTTGCCTGCCGACTCAAATCGCCGGTCGAAGGCGTCCTTGGGACCAATATGGTGTGTCCGGCGTGTATGCAGCCGTCCTGGCTTGCTGAATACTCCCAAAAATGCACGGTGCTCCCCAGGGGACCCGTGCGCGCAACGAAAACCATGCCCATGTCGCTATCCGCATCGCCATTTTGCTGCACTGACTTTTCTGAATGCCGGGCCCGAATTAGTTAACCTAGCTCCCGGGGCGGACCGGAGGGCATGAAGTTTGTCGCGAGTTCCGCACGAGCCGAAGGCCACTTAATGCGGCCTTCGTGCGAGCAGGACTGCCCGAGCAGGAAACCTTACGCCCCGCCCCTCCGGAGCCACACGGGAGGCATCGCTAAGTTATCCCCCGGCATTCAGAAAATCTAAGTGCCAAAAAATAAGATTTTTTGACTCCGTGTTGTATAACCCGCCATTCGTGGGTACCATTCAACGCGTACGCAAACAAAAAGGGTTAATTCGCGTGGCATAACCACGCGGCCCAAAAAGGAGGAGACAAGCATGTCGTCTTTGAAGCCGCTTGCAGATCGTGTTCTGGTCAAGCCCGACGAGGCCGAGCAGAAGACCGCTTCTGGTCTGTATATCGCCAGCAACGCTCAGGAGAAGCCGCAGCGCGGCACCATCGTTGCCGTGGGCGCCGGCAAGGTCAACGACAAGGGTGAGCGCATCCCCATGGACGTCAAGGTTGGCGACGTTGTCATCTACGGTAAGTTCGGTGGCAACGAGGTCAAGGTCGACGGCGAGAAGTATCTGCTGATGCGCGCCGACGACATCTACGCTGTCGTCGAGGCCTAGTCTCGTCAGAATCTCTGATTCGTCTTTGAACGCGCCCGCCGCATAGGACTCGGAAGCGGCGGCGCGAGTCACATTTCTTTTGGAGGATTACCTACCATGGCAAAGAACATTACGTTCAACACCGATGCCCGCGCTAAGCTTGCCAAGGGCGTCAACACTCTGGCCGACGCCGTTACCGTCACCATGGGCCCCAAGGGTCGCTACGTTGCGCTGCAGCGCACGTTCGGTGCCCCGACCATCACCAACGACGGCGTTTCCGTCGCCAAGGAGATCGAGCTCGAGGATAACATCGAGAACATGGGTGCTCAGCTGGTGAAGGAGGTCGCTACCAAGACCAACGACACCGTGGGTGACGGCACCACCACCGCAACCCTGCTCGCTCAGGCCATCGTCAACGACGGTCTGCGCAACGTCGCCGCTGGCGCTAACCCGCTGGCCATCCGTCGCGGCATCGACAAGGCCGTCAACGCCGCCGTCGCCGAGATGAAGAAGCAGGCCAAGCCGGTCGAGACCAAGGAGCAGATCGCTTCCGTCG
>CAVEET010000143.1:0-13582 GCA_963614835.1 Bulleidia sp.
AACGCTCCCTATGGCGCATGTCCTGAGTGCGACGGCCTGGGCTTTAAGAAAACCGTTGATGCCGAGGCGCTGATCGAGGACCCCTCGAAGTCCATTGCCGACGGAGTCTTTGGTAGCCTGTTTGGCAATTCGAACTACTATCCGCAGATTTTTGCTGCGGTCTGCAAACACTTTAAGGTGAGCGCTGATACGCCGTGGGAGGACTTGCCCCCTCGCGTGCGTCGTGCATTCTTGGATGGCCTGGGCGATACGAAGATCTCGGTCGACTACCAAAAGCTCGACGGACGTCGCAGCCAGTGGGATACCAAGTTTTCGGGCGTTCGCAACATCCTGTACGAACGCTATACCGAGACGACGAACGAGAACACCAAGGCGCGCCTGGAGAAGTACATTCGCGAGGAGCCGTGCTCGACCTGCCACGGCGCTCGTTTGCGCTCCGAGATGCTCGCCGTCACCGTGGGCGGTAAGTCCATTTACGAGGTTTGTTGCCTGTCGTGCCGTGAATCGCTCGAGTTTTTTGAGGGCTTGGAACTCACCGAGCGCCAACAGTTTATCGGCGGCCGTATCGTCAAGGAAATTCTGGAACGTCTGCGTTTTCTGGTCGATGTTGGACTCGACTATCTGACACTCGATCGCGCCTCGGCGACGCTTTCCGGTGGCGAGGCACAGCGTATTCGACTGGCAACGCAGATCGGCGCGGGTCTCATGGGCGTGCTCTATATTCTGGACGAGCCCTCGATCGGTCTTCATCAGCGTGACAACGAGCGCCTGATCAAGACGCTCGAGCGCCTGCGCGATATCGGCAATACCGTTATCGTCGTCGAACACGACGAGGATACAATCCGTGCCGCCGACTACGTGATCGACATGGGGCCCGGCGCCGGTGTCAACGGCGGGCACGTAGTCGCGGCGGGAACGCCTGCTGATATCATGGCGTGTCCTGAGTCGATGACGGGCGCTTATCTGACCGGCAAACGAATGATTCGGGTGCCTGATGAACGGCGCAAGCCCGGTCGCGGCTGCCTTAAAATTACGGGCGCTCGAGCCAACAACCTCAAAAACGTTACTGCCAAGATCGAGTTTGGTACGCTTACGGTTGTTACCGGCGTGTCGGGATCAGGCAAGAGCTCCCTGGTTACCGACACCATTGCGCCTGCCCTTACGAATGCTATTCACCGTTCGACGCGCCCCGTGGGTCCGTATAAGAAAATCGAGGGCATCGAGTGTATCGATAAGGTTATCGATATCGACCAGTCGCCGATTGGCCGCACGCCGCGTTCCAACCCTGCTACCTATATCGGCCTGTGGGATGATCTTCGCGCGCTGTTTGCGAGTACGCCGGAGTCGAAGGCGCGCGGCTACTCGCCGGGTCGTTTCTCCTTTAATGTGAGTGGCGGGCGCTGCGAGGCGTGCAAGGGCGACGGGCAGATCAAGATCGAGATGCACTTCCTTCCCGATATCTATGTTCCCTGCGAAGTTTGCGGCGGTAAACGCTACAACCGCGAGACACTCGAGGTCACCTACCGTGGCAAGACCATCTCGGACGTGCTCGACATGAGCGTCACCGAGGCGCTGGCCTTCTTTGGGAATATCCCGCAGATTAAGCGCAAGCTCCAGACGCTGTACGATGTAGGCTTAGGCTACGTGAGCCTGGGCCAGCCCGCCACGACGCTCTCGGGCGGCGAGGCGCAGCGTGTGAAGCTCGCCAAAGAGCTTCATCGACGCCAGACGGGCAAGACGTTCTATATTTTGGACGAGCCGACGACCGGGCTTCATTTTGAGGACGTCCGCCAGCTGCTCGATGTGCTGCAGCGCTTGGTCGATGCGGGCAACACGGTGCTGGTGATTGAGCACAACCTTGATGTCATCAAGGTTGCCGACCGCCTGATCGATATGGGTCCCGAGGGCGGTAACGGCGGCGGAACCGTCGTGGTTTCGGGTACACCGGAGCAGGTTGCGGACTGTCCGCAGAGTTATACGGGCAAGTTTTTGGCGCCGTTGCTCAGGCGTGACCGGGAGCGCCAGGCTCAACTTGATGCTCAATAAATAGGCGATTCAGTTTATGGGCGCCATCGACTCCTCGTGATTCGATGGCGCTTGCTGTGTCGAAGTGACGTATGCAGCCGAATTGGACATATACTTAATCTTTACGTCCGAATGCGAGGGAAAGGATATGTCATGGCAAAGGCTGTAAAGACGCCAAAAACCAATGCGATGCGCGAGCTGGAAAGTGCCGGCATTTCCTATGTTCTACATACGTACGAAGACGATGGTGATGAGTCGGTGGGCCTGGGGGTCGCGATTTCGGAGCAGCTTGGCGAGGAGCCCGGTCAAGGATTTAAGACTTTGGTCTGCGTGACACCGTCCAACGACTATGTCGTGTGCTGCATCCCTGTTGCCGACGAGCTCGATCTAAAGTCCGCCGCGCGTGCCGCGGGGGAGAAGTCCTTGGCCATGATGCATGTGAAGGATTTGCTTGCGGCGACTGGCTACGTTCGCGGCGGCTGCAGCCCGGTCGGTATGAAAAAACGCTACCGGACGCTCATTGATGAGACATGTGTCCTTTGGGATACCATTTTTATTTCGGGAGGCAAGCGCGGTTATCAGCTCGAGCTTGCACCCGATGATTTAATTGCATTTTGCGGGGCGACGGTTGCCGCGATTACGAGAGAGGACTGAGCGATGCCGCAGGAAGAATTGAAGCGCGGAGCTCATTTTGCAAAAGAATCTGCGCCTCAGACACCCTCATCCGAAGCTCCTTCGTCGCGAGATGACACTGACGACATGGGCTCGTCGGACTACTCCACGGTTGGTCGTTCCGCTGGGCTTATGACCATCCTGACCATCGTGTCTCGCGTTACCGGTTTTATCCGCACGTGGGCAATGGCGGCCGCTATCGGCATGTCGCTACTCTCGTCCTCCTATCAGGTCGCCAACAACCTGCCCAATATGCTCTACGAACTCGTGATGGGTGGCATGCTCGTGACGGCGTTTTTGCCCGTGTACATGGGCGTGAGGCGTGAGCAGGGTCGCGAGGCCTCGAACGAGTACGTGGGCAACCTGCTCGGCATTCTGCTTTTGGTGCTGGGTGGCATTTCGTTGCTGGGGACCGTGTTCGCCCCGGGCTTTATCTGGACGCAATCGTTCCTTTCGGGTGACGGCGGCAGCATGGATACCGCTGCGTTCATGTTCCGTTTCTTTGCCATCCAGATTCTGTTCTATGGTTTGGGCTCGGTGTTTTCGGGCGTTCTCAACGCACACCGCGACTACTTCTGGTCGACGTTTGCCCCGGTCCTCAACAATGTGATCGTCATTGCGAGCTTTATGGGTTTTGCGCCCGTGTCCGCACAGTTTGGCGAACGTGCCGGCATCATCTTAATTGCGGCCGGTACGACCCTCGGTGTCTTTGTTCAGATGGCATGTCAGATCCCCGCGCTTGGCAAGCACGGCGTGCATCCCCATATCCATATCGACTTTAAGGACCCCGCGCTGCGCCAGACGATTGCGCTCGGTATCCCGACGCTGCTCGCCACGGTGTGCATGTTTGTCTCGACTTCTATCACCAACGCTGCCGCGCTGGTGGTCCAGCCCGAGACTGGTCCTTCCGTCATCGCCTATGCGCGCCTGTGGTACACGCTGCCCTACGCGCTGATTGCCGCCTCGCTTTCGACGGCGCTCTATACCGAGCTCTCTCACGACGCACAGGAGAAGGATTACGACAGCGTTCGCACGGGCATTTCGCGTGGCGTCGCCCAGATGCTGTTCTTCCTGATTCCGTTCGCGCTGTACCTGATTGTCTTCGCGCGTCCGCTCAACATGATTTACTGTGCCGGCAAGTTTGATGAGTCCGGCGTGGCGCTGGTGTCCGAGTTCCTTGTCTACCTGGCGTTCTCGCTGCCGCTCTACGGCGTGGTCGTATTGATGCAGAAGAGCTTCTCTGCCTTGCTCGACATGAAGCCCTATAGCCGCTATTGCCTGTATTCCGCCATCGGCCAGGCCGGCTCGGTTCTGCTGTTTGGCGTTGTGCTGGGCTTCGGTATGCCGGCAATCGCGCTTTCGTATGTCGTCGACTACGTGATCTTGGTCGGATGTTCGCTATGGTGGCTGCGTCGTCGTCTGCGTGGCCTTCAGGTCAAATCTATCCTGCATGGCGGTTTCTTTGGTCTTTTGCTCGGTGGCCTGGGTGCTGCCGCAGGCGCCGGCGTCATGTGGGCGCTTGAGCACTTTGTCGGGGCACTTGGCGGCTCGATTCTGATTACTCTTGGCTACGTTTGCGTTGCGGGTGTCGTCTCGCTTGCTGTTACCTTTGGCCTTGCCGTCGTCCTTAAGATGCGCGAGGTCTCGGCGCTGCTTCGTCGCAAGTAGGTGCGTGTGGCCGGTCACAACAACATTCCAACACTTGCCGAGCAGGTTTCGCGCGTTCCCACGCAGCCCGGATGTTACCTTTGGAAAGATGCCAAGGGCGATGTCATCTACGTTGGCAAGGCAAAAAACCTGCGTTCCCGTATGCGCCAGTACGTGACACTGCAGGATGAGCGTCAAAAGATCCCGCTGATGATGCAGCTGGTGGCGAGCTTTGACTACATCGTTGTCGAAACCGAGCATGAGGCGCTTGTACTCGAGCGCAACCTGATCGGCCAGTACCATCCGTACTTTAACGTCGACCTCAAGGATGACAAGAGCTACCCCTTTATCGCTATCACCAAGAGCGATCTGTTCCCAGCTATCAAATATACGCGTGAGCGCCATAAGCCGGGAACGCGTTATTTTGGTCCCTATACTGACAGCCGCGCGGCGCGTGAGACCATTGACACGCTGCGCAAGGTGATCCCGATCTGCTCGGCTTCTTGTGCGGAGTGGCGTCGTTGTCGTCGTATCGTCGAGTCCCACAAGGGCGAGGAAGACATCGTCAATATGATTTGCGCGCAAAACGGGCGTCCTTGCTTTGACTACCATGTTGGGCGCGGCCCGGGTGCGTGTGCCGGCGCGATTTCTCCTACGGACTATGCCAAGAACGTCAAGCGTGTCGAGCGCTTTTTGTCGGGCCATCGCAAGGATGTCGTCGACGAGCTGACCTCCGAGATGACGGATGCCGCCGAGGCGCTCGACTTTGAGCGCGCGGCACGCGTCAAACGTCGTTTGGAGGTCATCAGGGGTCTGGACGATCGTCAGCAAGTCGTTTTTCCCTCCAGTGTCGATATCGATGTCATCGGTTTCTATCGCGAGGAGACCATCTCTGCCGCTTGCGTCTTCGTCGTTCGCGAGGGCCGAACAGTTCGCACCTGCGAGTTCATTCTCGACAAGGGTCTTGATGTTGACGAGGAAGAGCTCCAGTCGGGCTTTCTTAAGCGCTATTACGATGAGACGGCTGATATTCCAGCTGAGATAAATCTCTCTGTCGAGCTTGAGGATGCGGAGGCGCTGGGGGAGTGGCTTGCAGGCAAGCGCGAGCGTTCCTGCCATCTCCATAGGCCGCAGCGTGGCGAAAAGCACCGTTTGCTCGATATGGCATCCAAAAATGCGCGCCATGCCCTCATGCGCTACATGATGCGAACGGGGTACGCTGACGACCGCACCAATCAGGCGCTCCTAGAGCTCGAAAGCGCGCTGGCGCTGCCGGCGCCGCCGATGCGTATCGAGTGCTTCGATATCTCGACGCTGCACGGAACCTTTACGGTCGCCTCGATGGTGGTGTTTACCAACGGGCGCGCCGACAAGAGCCAGTACCGTCGTTTTAAAATTCAGGCCGAATTGGACGAGGCAAACGACTTCGTGTCGATGTCCGAGGTTTTGGGACGACGCTATGCTCCCGAGCGCATGGCCGACGAGCGCTTTGGCTCGAGCCCCGATTTGCTCGTTGTCGATGGCGGTAAGCCGCAATTGACCGCTGCGATCAAGCAACTTGAGGCTCTTGGGCTCGATATACCGGTTTGTGGCTTGGCGAAGGCCGATGAGGAAGTTTTCGTGCCTTGGGACGAGACTCCCGTCGTGCTGCCGACCGGGTCTGCTTCGCTCTATCTAATTAAACAGGTTCGCGATGAATCGCACCGTTTTGCCATCACGTTCCATCGCGAGTTGCGCGATAAAGCCATGACGGTTTCGGTACTCGATGACGTTCCAGGCGTGGGACCCACCAGAAAACGTGCCCTTATGCGCCATTTTGGCTCGATGAAGCGTTTGCGCGCGGCGAGCGAGCAAGAGATCGCGGAAGTTCGCGGCATACCTGCCGATGTTGCCAAGGCGGTCCACGAGGCGCTCGTTGCATGGAATGCCGAGCGCGCCGAGGCGGCGGCTGGCCATTCCGATAGCTAAACACGAGCCAAACAACTGATATACATGATTACGCGATTTTCAACCATTTATTTCGCCATGATTGCCTGCTGGTTTCGGGTTTTATTAACGCTAAAACGTTTGACTAACCCAAGCGAAAACCCTGCTATCCTGCGGGTTGACGAAGACTGATATCTCACCTCGCCGATACATACTGTCTGGCGAATCGTTTGTCAACGAATTCGGTGAACGGTAGTAAATACCGTTCAAGCGTATGTATGTATCGGTCGCCGAGCGCGGCACCTCAGTTGGGTTCGTCGGTAGGTAAGGTATATATCGTCCGCAAGTTGCGCGGGGGCACGTCTAGGTGCTCCCGAGTAAGATTCTCTATTGATAGGAGAAGACATGGCCATCATCAACAAGGGTATGTCCAGGCGTTCGTTCCTCGGCCTCACCGGCAGCGTCGCTGCTGTCGCAGGGCTTGGTCTCACCGGCTGCGGTGGCAGCTCTAGCGACGAGGGTTCCGCTTCCGGTTCCACCGATTCCGCCAACCGTGGCGGCGGCGTGATCACCGCTGGTTCCGCTTACGCTCCGTCCAGCTTCGATCCCGCCAGCACCGGCTCCGCTGTGGGCCTGGGTGCTAACTGGCACGTCGTCGAGGGCCTCTACGGCATCGATTACCACGACTACAGCACCTTCAACGAGCTCGCCACCGACGATCCTAAGTCCGTGGACGACACCACTTTCGAGGTCACCATCCGCAAGGGCGCCAAGTTCTCCGATGGCACCGAGGTCACCGCTGACGATGTCGTTGCCTCCTACACCGCTTGCGCCGCTTCCGCTACCTATGCTCCGTTCTTCCAGCCCTTCGAGTCCATCGAGGCCAAGGACGCCAGCACCGTGACGGTCAAGACCAAGGTCCCCAACTTCTCCCTGCTCAAGGATCGTCTGGCCATCATCCGCGTTACCCCGGCTACCCAGGCCGAGGAGGAGCGCGCTAAGCAGCCGATCGGCTCCGGCCCCTGGATGTACGACTCTATCTCCGATACCGAGATCACCCTGGTTCCCAACCCCGAGTACAACGGTGAGTATGCTGCCGAGGATAAGAAGATCCAGTACAGCATCCTGACCGACCCCACCGCTCGCGTTACCGCTCAGCAGGAGGGCTCCACGCTCGTTATGGAGCTCGTCACCGCTGACGCCGTCGACCAGCTCGAGAGCGCCGGCTGCAAGATCGATAACGTCCAGGGTTTCGGCACCCGCTTCATCATGTTCAACGTCGCCAAGGAGCCTTGGAACAACGTCAAGGTCCGTCAGGCCGTCATGTACGCGCTCGACACCGAGAAGATGATCACCAACACCTTCGCCGGCCTTGCCACCGCTGCCAGCTGCTACCTGCCCAAGAGCTTCTCCAACTATCATGAGGCTTCCACGGTGTACAAGACTGACGCCAAGAAGGCCAAGAAGCTCATCGAAGAGTCTGGCATCACCCCGGGCGCCATCACCCTGCGCACCACCGACAACGAGCAGATCAAGGGCATGGCCGCTCAGGTCAAGAACGACCTCGACGCTCTCGGCTTCGATGTGACCATCCAGACCGATACTTCGCCAGCTACCTACGCTGCCATTGACGGCGGCGAGGCCTACGATATCCTCCTTGCCCCTGGCGATCCTTCCTGCTTCGGCGCTGATCCCGACCTGCTGCTCAACTGGTGGTACGGCGACAACGTCTGGATGCAGACCCGTTGCCCGTGGAAGGAGTCCGCTGAGTGGGAGAAGCTCCACGGTCTCATGGACGAGGCTCTTGCCGCCGAGGGCGACGAGCAGCAGAAGAAGTGGAACGAGTGCTTCGATATCATCGCTGACAACGCCGTTCTGTACCCCGTTGTCCACGTCAAGACCGTCTCCGCTTTCTGGGACGATCCGTCCACCGCGCCCAACGGCGAGGCCCTCGATGGCTTCAAGGGCATCGGCACGACGAGCATGTCCTTCAGGGGCGTCGCGACCGTCAAGGCCTAAGACTCGCTTGAGTCATATGTGGGGCGTCGGTCGTAAGGCAACGTCCTCATAGTTGAAACAAAGACCCGGGCGGCCTCGATGTCGCTCGGGTCTTGTAATGAGTATCCATACTCATATACCAGTTGGTCCTACCGACAAAAGAAAGGGGAGAGAACGTGAACAACTTTCTACGTTTGATTGGAAGGCGTCTCGTGGCGCTGCCGATCATGGCATTGGGCGTCACCGTCCTGGTGTTCTTCCTTATGTCGTTCTCCAAGACCGACCCCGCCTACACGGCGTTGGGTGACGGTGCCTCGCCCGAGGCGGTTGCCGAGTACCATGAGAAGTATGGTCTGGACGACCCCTGGCCCGTGCGCTACGTGCGCTACATGGGCGATCTGATCCATGGTGACATGGGCACCTATGGTGCTGCTCGCAACTCCGTTGCCAAGCGCATCTCCACGGCCCTGCCCGTCACGATGCAGCTGACCTTTATCGGTCTTGCCATCGGCGCGGTCGTCTCGTTTTTACTCGGCGTCATCGCGGCACTGTATCGCGATAAATGGCCGGACCAAGTGATCCGCGTCTTTTCCATCGCCGGCCTGGCAACCCCGTCGTTCTGGCTTGCCGTCCTGTTGATTCTGCTGTTCTCTTCCTACCTTAAGGTGCTCCCGGCGTCCGGTGCTCTGCCTCACTTCACCACCAACCCGGCTGGCTATCTGGGGCGTATGATCATGCCCGCTATCGCTCTGGCATTCCCGCTGACGGGTCAGATGACTCGTATCGTGCGTACGGCCATGGTCGAGGAGCTCGATAAGGACTATGTCCGTATGGCTCGCGGCGCCGGCGTTCCCGAGAAGGTCGTCGTCGGCATCAACGTTTTGCGCAACGCACTGATCACCCCGGTCA
Organism: Bulleidia sp.; assembly: GCA_963614835.1. Classification (GTDB taxonomy): domain Bacteria; phylum Actinomycetota; class Coriobacteriia; order Coriobacteriales; family Coriobacteriaceae; genus Collinsella. The sequence continues at coordinate 9,178 of CAVEET010000143.1, forward strand.
CCACCCTCGGTCTTAAGATCGGCTACCTCATGGGCGGTGCTGTCGTCATCGAGGTCATCTTCAACCTCCCCGGCATGGGTACTGCGATTCTGCAGGGCGTTCAGGGCAACGAGGCGAACCTGGTTCAGGGCGTCGTCATCGTCGTTGCTCTTGCCTTCATCATCATCAACATCGTGGTTGACATGCTCTACCTGCTCATCAACCCGCGCATCAGGACGGTGTAGATTATGGTAAAGATTCGAGAGAAGCAAACCGAGCAGCTCGAGAAAGCTGCCTCCAAGGGGCTCAAGCTCGGTGGCTGGAAGAAGATGACGCTGTCTTCTAAGATTGCCGCCGTCGTGCTGGCACTGGTCGCCCTGACCGCGATTCTGGCGCCCCTTCTTGCCCCCTATAGCCCGGTCGAGATTTTCACTGCTCGCCAGGCTCCCGGCAATGGATTTATCTTCGGTACCGACGATAAGGGCCGCGACATCCTGTCGCGTATGCTTTACGGTGGCCGTTACTCGTTGATCATCGGCTTCGGTGCTACTGCCATGGCTCTGGTCTGCGGCTCGGTCGTGGGCGCCCTCGCGGCGGTTTCGCGCAAGTCCGTTTCCGAGGCGATCATGCGCATCCTGGACATCATCATGTCCATCCCGGGCATCGCCCTCGCTGCCGTCTTCGTCTCCATCCTGGGCAATTCCGTGCCGTCGATCATCTTCGCCATCGGCTTTATGTACACTCCGCAGATTGCCCGTATCGTGCGCGCCAACATCGTGTCCGAGTACGGCGAGGACTATGTCCGCGCGGTCATCGTTTCCGGCGCCAAGGCTCCGTGGATTTTGATCAAGCATGTTCTGCGTAACTGCATCGCCCCGATCATGGTCTTCACCGTTACTCTGGTCGCCGACGCCATCATCTTCGAGGCCTCGCTGACCTTTATCGGCGCTGGTATCCAGGAGCCCACCGCTACCTGGGGCAACATCCTCGCCGACGCCCGCGGCGGCGTGCTCGCTGGCCGTTGGTGGCAGGCGCTGTTCCCGGGTCTGGCCATCATGATCACCTGCCTGGCGCTCAACATCCTCTCCGAGGGCATTACCGACGCCATGGCCGCTGCTCCCTCCGCCGCCCTGGATCCGACCGACTCCTCCAAGCGCCGCGAGGCCGACCTGCTGGTCTCCGACCCCGTTCGCGCTTACAAGGAGCAGGCTCAGTCCCTGTCCGCCCGTCTTGGCGCCCTGCGCGATGTCGAGCTCAAGCGTAACGACCGCCATGTGCCCGATGAGTCCGTTGAGCCGATCCTTTCGGTCCGTGATTTCTGCATCCAGTTTGAGCACCACGGTGATATCAACGTCGTCGACCACGTCAACTTTGATGTCCGTCCCGGCCAGACCATGGGCCTGGTCGGTGAGTCCGGCTGCGGTAAGTCCATCACCACGCTGGCCATCATGGGCCTGACCGACGATGACGAGCACCTTTCCGGCGAGGTCCTCTGGGAGGGCCGTGACCTGCTCAAGATGAGCAAGAAGGAGTGGTTCGGCCTGCGCGGTACCGATATCGCTATGGTCTATCAGGACGCCCTGTCCTCGCTCAACCCCTCCATGCTCATCTCTGCCCAGATGAAGCAGCTCACCAAGCGCGGCGGAACCCGCAGCGCCGAGGAGCTCCTGGAGCTCGTCGGCCTCGATCCCAAGCGCACGCTCGAGAGCTATCCGCACGAGCTTTCCGGCGGCCAGCGTCAGCGTGTCCTGATCGCTATGGCCCTTACCCGCGACCCCAAGCTGGTCATCTGCGACGAACCCACGACCGCTCTGGACGTTACCGTCCAGAAGCAGGTCATCAAGCTGCTCAACGATCTTCAGGCCAAGCTCGGCTTTGCCATGATCTTCGTTTCGCACGACCTGGCGCTGGTCGCCGAGGTCGCCCACAACATCACGGTTATGTACGCTGGCCAGGTTATCGAGCAGGCACCCACCAAGGAGCTGCTCACTAACCCGATCCACGAGTACACCCGCGGTCTTCTGGGTTCCGTTCTGTCCATCGAGAGCGGTTCGGGCCGCCTGCACCAGGTGCCCGGCGCCGTTCCGAGTCCGCGCGATTTCCCCAAGGGCGATCGCTTCGCGCCCCGCTCGAGCCATCCGCGTATTGGCCTGGACACCCGTCCGGTCTTCAAGCGCGTGCCCGGCACCGAGCACTTCTATTCCGAGCTCCCCGACGAGGTGCTCAAGGCAAATGGTTTGACCCCTCACGCGGAGGTGATGTAGATGAGCGAGACCGCAGTCAACGGCGTCGAGCCGATCATCTTCCTTGATGACGTCCACGTCACCTTTAGGACCCGTACCGGCTCGATTCTGCACCCCAACCTGGTTCACGCCGTCCAGGGTGTAACGATTAAGCTCATGCCCGGTCAGACGATCGGCATCGTCGGCGAGTCCGGTTGCGGTAAGTCCACCACCGCCAACGTCATGTGCGGCCTGCAGGCCCCCACGAGCGGCAAGGTCTACTTTAAGGGCAAGGACGTTACCAAACGTACCGCCGAGGACCGTCGCCACATGGGTCGCGTCATCTCGGTCGTGTTTCAAAACCCGGCCACGGCGCTCAACCCCCGCATGGTCGTTCGCGAGCAACTGCTCGACCCCATGCGCGTCCACAACCTGGGTACCGAGGCCGAGCAGGAGAAGCGCGTCAAAGAGCTCCTGGAGCTCACCGGTCTGCCCAGCTCCGCCGCCGAGGTTCTTCCCGGTCAGCTTTCGGGCGGCCAACGCCAGCGCGTCGCAATTGCCCGTGCCCTGTCGCTGAACCCCGATGCCATCATCGCCGACGAGCCCACCTCGGCTCTGGACGTTTCGGTCCGCGCGCAGATTCTGAACCTGCTGACCGACCTTAAGAAGGAGCTCGGCCTGGCCATGGTGTTCATCAGCCATGACATCCAGACGGTCCGCTATATCTCTGACGACATCATCGTTATGAATGGCGGCAAGATCGTCGAGCAGGGCGAGGCCAAGCAGGTCTTCCAGCATCCCCAGGACCCCTACACCAAGATGCTGCTCGGCGCTGCGCCGTCGCTGCTGCACCCCAAGCTCGGCGAATAGCCTCGCTTTCCCTCCCGTGCGCCCGGTTCCCTTGCCGGGCGCACCTCCGTTGCGATTTCGAAAGGTTGGGTTCACGAGCCATGCCAAGTGCTCAGGAGCTACAACATCAATTTGGTGAATATCGAGGCGCCATGCCCCGTCCATCAGATTTCGATCTCTTTTGGAAGGATCGCATGGCCGAGGCCGACGCCGTCGGGCTTGACTATGCGATCGACACGGCATCGGTCACCGATGCCGCGACCTGCCAACTTTTCGACCTCTGGTATACCGGCATGTGTGGCGCTCGCCTGCATGCCAAGTACCTTAAACCCGTCTCGGACGAGCCCGTGCCATTGGTGCTTCAGTTCCATGGGTATCCGGGTGCAAGCCGCAGCTGGTTTGAGCAGGCGTCGTTTGCGGGCATGGGCATGGCACTCATCGCCCTCGACTGCCCCGGCCAAGGAGGTCCCTCCGAGGACATTGGTGGATTTGAGGGCACAACGGTTGCCGGGCATATCGTCGCCGGCATCGACGGCGACCCGGCCAACCTCTACTATGTCCGCTTGCACCAAGATATTCGCATCCTGTGCCGTATTGTTCGCGAGCTCGAGGGCATCGATCTTTCCCGTGTGTTTGTGAACGGTGCGTCGCAGGGTGGTGGTTTGGGCATTGCGACCTGTGCGCTTAACAGCGAGCTTATCAATCGTGCCGCCATCCTCTATCCCTTCCTGTCAGATTTCCGCCTAGTCTGGGATTTGGATGCAGACGACATTGCCTACGAGGGCCTGCGCTATTGGTCTCGCTGGTTTGACGAGGACTCGACTCGTATTGACGAAGCCTATGCCAAGCTGGCGTACTTCGATTCCAAGAACTTTGCTCCTATGGTCAAATGCCCCGTGCTGTTTGGCACCGGCACAGCCGATATCGTCTGCCCGCCAGCGACGCAGTTTGCGGTCTATAACAACCTGACCTGCGAAAAGCGTCATGAGTTCTTTGAAGGCTTTGGCCACGAGGAGATTCAGGATTTTGACGATCTGATCATTCCGTTTTTCTGCAAGGGAGGGGAGGCTCATGTCTAAGTGCGAGAGCAATGTTAATGAGCTGATTGTCCCCGGGCTCGTGGGAATTCCTGGAACGGTTTCGTCAAGGCTCGCAGAATATCGGGACTGGCGCGGTGATGTCCAAGCAGATGTTTCTGATTTAGAGACATGCGCTTCGAATCTTGAGATTCAAGGCCTGGCCATTACGGCGATTGACTTTGTTAACCCCTGCGCCCGTTACTCGGAGGTCTCCTTTGAGCTCGGTGACGATGCGATTCACGCTCGTTTGATCGAGCCTGTCGGTCGTGCCCGAGT
>CAVEET010000144.1:0-3437 GCA_963614835.1 Bulleidia sp.
ATCGTTGACGCTGCGGGCTTTGCCGCGGTGACCGAGGCTATCGACCAGGTGGTCGCCAAGGCCCAGATTCCGCGCGCCTTTGTGGCTGGCATTGGCCTGGCCGTTCCGTGCCCCATCCCGGCGTCGGGCGATGCCAAGGTCAAGGCCAACATTGCCATTAACCTGCCCGAGCTGAGGGTCGCCATTCAGAAGCACTGCCCCGATGCGGTCGTTAAGTATGAGAACGATGCCAACGCCGCTGCCATGGGCGAGGCCTGGCTCGGTTCTGCCAAGGGCGTGCAGAACGTGGTGATGGTCACCATCGGTACCGGCGTGGGCGGCGGCGTTATCGTTAACGGCGACGTGGTATCGGGCGTTGTGGGCGCCGGCGGCGAGATTGGCCACATGTGCCTGAACCCGGCCGAGGAGCGCACCTGCGGCTGTGGCGGCCATGGCCATCTGGAGCAGTATTCCAGCGCCACCGGCGTGGTGAGCAACTACCTTGCCGAGTGCAAGAAGGCGGGTGTCGAGCCCATTGAGCTCACCGGCCCCTCCGATTCCAAGGACGTGTTCCAGGCCTGCCGCGAGGGCGACAAGCTTGCGCTGGCCGCAGCCGACACCATGGCCGACTACCTTGGCCGCGCCCTGGCGCTTATCGCCAACGTGGTCGACCCCGAGATGTTCCTGATCGGTGGCGGCGCGTCTGCCTCGGCCGATGTTTATCTCGACAAGGTTCGCGAGCACTTTAAGCAGTACGCGCTCTCTGCCTCGCGCGAGACGCCCATTAAGGTCGCTTCGCTCGGAAACGACGCCGGCATCATCGGTGCCGCCTACGTAGCCCTGCGCGCCGCCGGTAAATAGTCGGTGCAGGAGGGCGGTGGTACAAGGTGGCAGACTTCGCCCCCAGGCTCGCCCCAAATTGCGCCGCGGCCCTTGCGTCTCATAAGGTTCGGCGCCAGCGTGCTACCATAGCTACGTCCAAGTACACATATCAAGTGGAGGATATCCATGGCAAACGTTCTTGTCTTTGGTCACCAGAACCCCGATAACGACGCCATCATGAGCGCCGTCGTCCTGTCCCAGCTGCTCAACCAGGTTGAGTATGCCGGCAACACCTACGAGGCCTGCGCCCTGGGTCAGCTTCCGGCAGAGTCCGCCAAGCTGCTCGCCGACGCCGGCATCGCCGAGCCCCGCGTGATCGAGTCCGTCGAGGCCGGTCAGCTCGTCGTCCTCACCGACCACAACGAGTCTGCCCAGTCCGTCGCCGGCCTTAAGGACGCCACGGTCTTTGGCGTTGTCGATCATCACCGCATCGGCGACTTCGAGACCGCCGGCCCGCTGCACTACATCTGCCTGCCCTGGGGTTCCAGCTGCACCATCGTCACCAAGCTCGCCGGCGTGCTCGGCGTTGAGCTTTCCGACGTCCAGGCCAAGCTGCTGCTCTCGGCCATGATGACCGACACGCTTATGCTCAAGAGCCCCACCACCACCGATGTCGACCGCGCCGTCGCCGCCAAGCTCGGCGAGCAGGTGGGCGTCGACCCGGTCAAGTTTGGCATGGAGGTCTTCCTCACCCGTCCGTCCGGCTCCTTCACCGCAGCCGAGATGGTCGGCAACGACATCAAGATGTTCGAGCCCGCCGGCAAGAAGCTGCTCATCGGCCAGTACGAGACCGTCGACAAGAGCCGTGCGCTCGATATGATCGACGAGATCCGCGAGGCCATGCGCGCCTACGCCGCCGAGAAGGGTGCTGACGGCATTGTCCTGTGCATCACCGACATCATGGAGGAGGGCTCGCAGGTCCTGCTCGAGGGCGAGACCGAGGCTGCTCAGAAGGGCCTGGGCATTGCCGACGAGCACGACGGCGTCTGGATGCCGGGCGTCCTCTCCCGTAAGAAGCAGGTCGCTGCCCCCATTATGGCCGCCTGCTAGGTTTAGTTGACCAAATGCCACGACCGGATCGCGGACGCCCCGCGCTCCGGTCGTTTTTTGTGCACGGCGCCGCGTCGTCTCTTGGACAGGCGTGCCCGTGCCGTTGAGCAAATAATGTTCAACCTGTGGTTCCGCTTTTCGGCCACGCCTGCGTGCTTGTCGTGCAGGGTAGGCTAGATGCAAGCGTAATACGTTAGAGCGCGGCGCCGCCACTTGGGCGGGCCGTGCTTTTTTAAGACGGGAGCTTTCCCGTGAAAGGAGCCGCCCATGGCAGCACCCGAGCAGCTGTTTAACGTTCGTGAGCGCAAGCGTTTTGAGCGCCACGACATTTGGGAGCGCATCACCGAGAACGGCACGATTTCCGCCGCCGTCATGGTCTTCGCCGCCATCGCCGCCGTCATTTGCGCCAATACCGATGCCTACGAGGCCATCCATCACTTTTTGGAGACCCCGCTGTATGTGGGTCTGGGCAACCTTACGGCCGGTCTCACCGTTGAGCTATTCGTCAACGACTTCCTCATGGCGATTTTCTTTTTGCTGGTGGGCATTGAGCTTAAGTACGAGATGACGGTCGGCGAGCTCAAAAACCCGCGCCAGGCTATGCTTCCCATGCTGGCGGCCGTGGGCGGCGTCGTCGTTCCCGCCTGCATCTATCTGATCTTTAACCATGCCGGCGCGCACAACGGCTGGGCCATTCCCATGGCAACCGATATTGCCTTTGCGCTGGGCGTGCTGTCGCTTTTGGGTAATCGCGTGCCCAACGGCGTGCGTGTGTTCTTCTCGACGCTTGCCATCGCCGACGACCTCATTTCCATCGCCGCCATCGCCATCTTCTACGGTCAGAGCCCCAATCCGTTTTGGTTGGGCGCCGCCGCGCTTGTGACCTGCGCGCTCGTGTGGCTCAACAAGACGCAGCATTACCGCCTTGCCCCGTACTCGGTGCTGGGCCTGCTGCTGTGGTTCTGCATGTTCAAGAGCGGCGTGCATGCTACGCTCGCCGGCGTCATCTTGGCCTTTACCATCCCGGCCAAGTGCGGCGTCAAGCTCGATAGCCTCACCGATTGGTTGGGCGAGTGCCTGCCGCTGCTCGATGACCGCTACGATGACGAGGCACACATCCTGGGCCAGCATGACTTTACCGTCTCGACTACCAAGGTCGAGCGCGTCATGCACCGCGTGACCCCGCCGCTCATTCGCATGGAGCGTCTGATCTCCACGCCGGTCAACTTTGTGATCCTGCCGATCTTTGCGTTCGTCAACGCACAGGTTCGCCTAGTGGGCGTGGACATGAGCACGCTGCTCACCGACCCGGTGACGCTCGGCGTGTACTTTGGCATGTTGCTGGGCAAGCCGATCGGCATCTTTGGCATGACGTTCGCCTTGGTCAAGCTCAAGGCCTGCGAGCTGCCGCACAACGTTAACTGGCACATGATTGCCGGTGTGGGCATTCTGGGCGGTATCGGCTTTACCATGTCGATTCTCATCAGCGGCCTCGCCTTCCCGACGGCCCAGTTTGAGGTTCTGGC
>CAVEET010000145.1:0-4031 GCA_963614835.1 Bulleidia sp.
TAGAGCTGCTCGACCTGTTTGGACGAGGCACCAAAGGTATAGATGTTCTCGTCGCCCACGAGCTCGGCAATCTCCACGTTGGCGCCGTCGAGCGTGCACAGGGTTAGGGCGCCGTTGAGCATGAACTTCATGTTGGATGTGCCGCTCGCCTCCTTGGAGGCCAGGCTGATCTGCTCGGAGATATCAGCGGCGGGGATCACGCGCTCGGCGGCGGTGACGTTGTAGTTCTCGATCATGACAACCTGCAGGTAGGGAGCTACGTCGGGGTCGTTTGCAATCCACTGCGACAGCGTCAAGATCAGATGGATGATGTCCTGCGCGATAGTGTAGGCAGGCGCCGCCTTGCCGCCAAAGATGATGGTGACGGGGTGCTTAGGTCTGTTGCCGTTCTTGATATCGAGGTACTTCCAGATGATGTAGAGCGCGAGCATCTGCTGGCGCTTGTACTCGTGGATGCGCTTGACCTGGACGTCGATGATGGCGTTGGAGGGAATGGTCACGCCCTGCTCGAGCGCCATGAACTGGCGCATGATGACCTTGGCCTCGACCTTGGTGGCGGCCAGGCGCTCAAGAACGTCCTTGTCGTCGGCGAACTTGGCGAGTTTGCTCAGATCGCCGGTGCTGCGCCAGTCGGTGCCGATCACATCGTCGAGCAGGCTGGCGAGCGCGGGGTTGGCCCCATGGATCCAGCGGCGGAAGGTGATGCCGTTGGTCTTGTTGGAGAACTTCTTGGGATAGATCTCGTAGAACGGATGAAGCTCGGTGTCCTCCAGGATCTTGGTGTGGAGGGCGGCTACGCCGTTGATGGAGAAGCCAAAGTGGATGTCCATGTGGGCCATGTGGACGGTATCGTGTTCGTCGATGATGGCGACGCGCGGGTCATCGTGCTCGGCCTTCGCGATCTCATCGAGCTTGACGATAATGTCGGCGATGGCAGGGGAGACCTTCTGCAGGCTGGCGAGCGGCCACTTCTCGAGCGCCTCGGCAAGAATCGTGTGGTTAGTGTAGGCGACCATGGAGCGTACGATGGTCACGGCCTCGTCAAACTCGATGCCATGCTCGGTGGTGAGCAAGCGAATGAGCTCGGGGATGACCATGGTGGGGTGCGTGTCGTTGATCTGGACAACGGCGTAATCGGCCAGATCGTGCAGGTTGCTGCCGCGCTCGACGGCCTCGTCGATCAGGAGCTGGGCGGCGTTGCTCACCATGAAGTACTCCTGATAGATGCGAAGTAGGCGGCCCTGCTCGTCGGAATCGTCGGGGTAGAGGAACAAGGTGAGGTTCTTGGCGATCTCGGTCTTGTCGAAGTCGATGGAGCTGCCGGGGACCAGGCCGTCGTCGACGCTCGCCAGGTCGAACAGGCGCAGGCGGTTCTTGGTGGGCTGACCGTAACCGGGCACATCGATGTTGACGAGCTTGGAAGTAACGGCAAAATCGCCGAACTCGACGGTGTAGGAGCGGTCATCGTCGACTAGGATGTCCTGCTCACCGAGCCACTCGTCGGGGACGGCCTTCTGCTGGTTGTCGACAAAGCGCTGACGGAACAGACCGTAGTGATAGTTGAGGCCCACGCCATCGCCGGTCAAGCCCAGCGTGGCGATGGAATCCAGGAAGCATGCGGCCAAGCGGCCCAGGCCGCCGTTGCCGAGTGACGGCTCGACCTCGAATTCCTCGATCTTGTTGAGGTCGTGGCCTGCGGCGGTGAGCTGGTCCTTAACCTCGTCGTAGATGCCGAGGTCGATCATGTTGTTGATGAGCAGCTTGCCGATCAAAAATTCGGCGGAAATGTAATAGAGCTTTTTCTTGCCGTTGTTGAGCGGGCGGGCGGCGGAGCGCTCCTGCACGAGTTTGACCAGCAGCTTGTAAATGCGACGGTCGTCGAGCTGCTCGAGCGAGGTGCCAAAAGACTGCTCGGCGAGTTCCATGAGGTTAATTTGGGGCATGTTTTCTCCTGTGATGGGTTGTTTCATGTCTGCAATTCATAAGAAGCCCGCGCGAGGGGATTGGGGTGGCCTCGCGCGGGAAAAGCAAGCGCGTCCGCACGGTGGGGAGGGGTCGGGCGCGGTGGCTCCTATTGAGGAAGCTCGATTTCGGCTTCCGACGGGATGCGGAAGTAGGTCTCGGTCCAGTCGGTGAGTTTGTGCTCGAGCTCGCGGGTGATGGCGCCGTCGAGCATGCGCCAGGTCCAGTTGCCGCCCAGCGTGGCAGGGGTGTTGATGCGCGCCTCGTTGCCCAAGTTGAGCAGGTCCTGCATGGTGTAGATGCACGTGTCGCTCACGCTGGCGGCGATGGTGCGATTGAGTGCATCTGCCATGGGTTCGCCGGCCTGCTGATGGGTGTACAGGGCTGCCTGCTCGCGCTGACGCGGGGTGGCCGTTCCCTCAAACCAACCGCGCGCCGTCTCGTTGTCGTGGGTGCCCACATAGGCGACGGTGTTGGCGATGTAGTTATGCGGCAGGTAGTACGAGTTGGTGCCCTCAAAGGCAAACTGCAGGATCTTCATGCCGGGGAAGCCCGAGTTGTCGCGCATGTCGATGACGCCGGGGGTGAGGAAGCCCAGGTCCTCGGCGATGATGGGCAGCGTGCCGAGCTTTTCCTCGAGCGTCTTGAAGAACTTGAGGCCGGGACCCTGCGTCCACGAACCGTAGGACGAATCGGGCGAGGAGAACGGCACCTCCCAATAGGCCTCGAAGCCGCGGAAGTGATCCAGGCGGATGACGTCGTACATGTCGAGGGCGGCGCGAATGCGGCCCTCCCACCAGGAGAAGCCGTCGGACTCCATGGCGTCCCAGTCGTAGATGGGGTTGCCCCAGTACTGGCCGGTGGCCGAGAACTGGTCGGGCGGCGTGCCGGCGACGCTCACGGGATTGCCGGCGGCGTCGATCTTAAAGAGCTCAGGCGTCGCCCACATCTCGACGGAGTCACGCGAGACATAGATGGGCAGGTCGCCGATGATGAGAATGTCGCGCTCGTTGGCATAGGCCTTGAGGCGGCTCCACTGGCGATCGAAGAAGTACTGCGTCATCTGGTGGTAGAGCATACGCGCCGGATGGTCGGCGCAGACCTTGGCGGAAGCCTCGCCGCGGGTGCGGAGCTCCGCGGGCCACTCCCAAAACGCCTTGAGACCGCACTCCTCTTTGACGGTCATGAACTCACAGTAGGGGATGAGCCAGTCCTCGTTGGCCTGGATAAAGTCATCGAAATCGGCCGGCTTGTCGGCAGCAAAGCGCTCAGCGGCTCGGTCGAGAATCTGACGGCGGCCACCAAAGATGGCACCGTAGTCGACATTGCTGGGGTCGGATCCCAGATACACGCCATCGATATCGCGCTGCTCCAGATACCCTGCCTCGATAAGCTCGGCAAAGTCGATAAAGTTGGGGTTGCCTGCGCGGGCCGAGAACGACTGATAGGGCGAATCGCCATAGCTGGTCGTCGTAAGGGGCAGAATCTGCCAGTAATGTTGTTTGCACGAGGCGAGAAAATCGACGAAGTCGTAGGCATTCCAGCCAAAGCCGCCGATTCCGTATGGTCCGGGCAGAGATGAGACGGGCATGAGGACACCGCTTGCACGCTCCATGAATGCGCTCACCAACCTTCTTGTTGTGGGGTCGGCCTGCCGATGGGTGTGCAGTCCGCCTCCGATGTTCTGATTCGATACGCCTATTGTAAAACATGTTGTTTAAACATGTACAGGCAAGATAAAAAAGTTGGTCGATTTTCGGCGAATGGTTACATGCCATAAAAAAGCCCCGACCTCACAACGTGAGATCGGGGCAAGAGCGGTATGTAGGTTTTTGCTACTCGGCGTCGGCGAAGCCGTTGGGGTTGTGGCTCTGCCAGTTCCAGCTATCGCGGCACATGTCCGCGATGTCGTACTGGGCCTTCCAGCCCATCATGCGCTCGGCCTTGGAGGCATCGCACCAGTTGGCAGCGATGTCGCCGGCGCGGCGCTCGCGGATCACGTAGGGCAGCTCCTTGCCACAAGCCTTGGAGAAGGCGGCGACGACCTCGAGTACCGAGGTGCCGGTGCC
>CAVEET010000146.1:0-2306 GCA_963614835.1 Bulleidia sp.
CGGGCAGATCGCCACGACACCCGTCACACGTCCCGGCTCGCCCGAGCATTCGTACACGTAATACGCCGCACCCGGGTCCTTGAGCATCAGACCATCGGCAATGGCTCCGCGCAGAGCATCGTTGCCGCTCAGGATGCTGCCCATTGCAGGCAGCGCCTCGAGCACGCGGTCCTGAGTCGGGCGGATGCAGGGAAACGGAAGTGCTTTCATGGGCGGTCCTAACGCACGAATCGGTTTGTTCGCGGCTTATTATGCCCCAACTTGGCAGCTCTCGTCCCAGAGCACGTTATCGGCGAGCGCGATTAGCACCTGCTGACAACGAACGATATCGGCGTGGGGCACATATTCGTTGGGCTTGTGCGCGAGCGCGAGCGACCCGGGACCGTAGCTCATGCAATTGCGGTTGTCTGTCTTGCCGGCAATGACGGCGGTGTCGGTGTAGCCGGTAAAGAAGCCGACGGTCGTGTCCGCGTCCGTCACGTCATCGGCGGCACGCTTGAGCGCTGCTAGAAGGGGAGAGTTCGGGTCGCGCTCGATGGCGGGGCGGTCGCCCGTCACGGTGTAGCTGCCATGGCAACCGGGAACGGCGGCTTCGGCGACGGCGATGGCCTGCTCTACCATGCGCGTCGCGGCGGCCGTATCGGTCGGCGGGGTCAGGCGCATGTCGACCCAGACTTTGGCGCGGTCGGGTACGACGTAGGGGCGATATCCGCCCTCGATTTGGCCAAACGTGATGGTCGAAGGCCCCAGCTCATCGTGCGCGGGCAGCGCTACAAACGCGCGACGGAGCGAACACACGACCTCGGCCATGGCGGCGACGGCATCCGTGCCCTTCCAAGGCTGGCTCGCATGCGCCGTGACGCCGGTCATCTCGATCTCGAACCACGTGCGACCCTTGTGCGCCACCTGGATCTGTCCGTCGGTGGGCTCGGTGTCCAGCACCCATTCACGCGAGCCGACCCAGCCAGCATCGATGGCTGCCTCTGAGCCGCGCATAAAATCTTCCTCGTCGACCGAGCAGATGAGCGAAAGGCCGCGGCGGGGCAGCGCGCCATCCGCCGCCACGCGCTCGAGCGTATGGACCAGTGCGGCAATGGCGCAGGCCAGGCCACTCTTCATGTCGCAGGCACCGCGGCCGTAGAGCTTGTCGTTACGCACAACCGCTCCGAGTGGCGGCGTGTTTGCGTCCCAGCCATCGCCCAAGGTAACGGTATCCATGTGGCAGATATAGACCAGCCGCGCCTCGTCGCTCAAACCGGGCACGGTGACCATGAGATTGCGGCGTCCGGTCAGCACCTCGAGTTCCTCAACCTGCACGGCATGGAGCACCGGATGGCTCAACCGCCCCAGTTGAGCCTCAACCAACGCTTTGATATAGCGCTCAATCTCGTCCTCATACGCACCCGGGTCTGAGCTGTCGATCCGCACGAGTCCTTGCGTAAGCCGCCAAGCAAAATCTGTATCAACCATAGGCACCTCACAGATAGTTAGGTCAACATACAGATTGTATGCCAAGAAGCGGCTCGGTGCATTTAATGGAGCGCTCACAAAAACGGGGGCGCCTCTCGTGCGAAAGGCGCCCCCGCGGGCATTCAATGTCAGTGACGGGCAGGCCACATGGGGAACTGCCCGTCAGATCAGCCGGCGCTATTTGATTACGCGCACGCGATACATCGACGGAATCTGCTTAAGCGCCTCGATCGTGCTGCCGTTCAGGTGCTCATCGGTGTCGAACATGGTGTAGGCGTTCTCGCCGGCAGACTCGTTGGTCATGCGCTGCACGTTGGCGTTGTCCTTGGCCAGGATGGCCGTGATCTGGCCGATCATGTTGGGCACGTTGGCATGCAGGCAGGCGATGCGGCTTGCGGCGCGCGCCTTGCCCATGCTGCAGGCGGGGTAGTTGACGCTGTGCGCGATGTTACCGTTCTCCAGGTAATCCTTGAGCTCGCTGATGGCCATGTCGGCGCAGTTGGCCTCGGCCTCGCCGGTGCCGGCGCCCGAGTGCGTGGTGATAAACGTATTGGGCATCTTGACGGTCTTGGGCGTGGCAAAGTCGCAGCTAAACCAGCTGAGCTTGCCCTCGCGCAGGGCGGCGTCGACGGCGTCTTCGTCGATAATGGTCTCGCGCGCGTAGTTGATGAGCACAGCCCCCGGGGCCATCAGGTTGATCTGCTCGGTGCTGATCAACCTGATGGTGTCGGCCTTGCTGGGCACGTGCACGGTGAGGTAGTCGCAGCCGCGGCACAGGTCCTCGAGCGTGCCCACGCGCTGCACCTCGCGGCTCAGCACCCACGCGTGCTCAACGG
>CAVEET010000147.1:0-2268 GCA_963614835.1 Bulleidia sp.
AGTAAAGCCTAGTAACGCAATAGGAAATAGAAGATTATTACGAGTCGATTAACCATCTTGACCGGAACGGGTATTTTCAAAACCAATTTTTCGGCTAGAATTTCTACGGACTAAATGACCGAAAGGCAGCACTATATATGTTGGTTTCTACTAAGGGCAGATATGCCCTGCGCGTTATGGTCGATCTGGCCGAGCACCAGGCGGCCGGTCGCATCCCGCTCAAAGAGATCGCGGCGCGACAGGGGATTTCCGAGAAATATCTCGAGAACATCTTGGCTACGCTCGTGCGCGCCAACATGCTTTCGGGCATGCGCGGCAAGGGCGGCGGCTACGTGCTCACGCGCCCGCCCGAGCAGTACACGGTGGGCGAGATCCTGCGCCTGACCGAGGGCAGTCTGGCACCGGTTGCATGCCTGGATGGCGACTGCAAGGGCTGCTCACGCTCGGATGAGTGCCCCACGCTCGACGTGTGGAAGAACCTGGACAAGCTCATCAACGACTACCTCGACGGTGTGACACTCGATCAACTTGTCGCTCCCAACCATGGCTACGACTACGCCATCTAACCCACACCTGCCATTTGGAGACGGAGTAGAAATGGTAGATTCTCTCGCCCTTTGAGACGTGAAAAATAAGAAGGCCGCCCATTTTTGCGATGGGCGGCCTTCGTTTTGGGCTGTTGAGACGGGCACGGCCGGAATGGCCGTTTTAGTCCTCGGCGATGCTGTCGAGGATGCTGCGCGTGATGGATACCAGGATACTGCCCATAAAGGCCGATCCAAAGCTGGCGATGGAGATGCCCGCGCCCAGCAGATTGACCGACAGGTAGCTGGCCAGCTCGAGCATAAAGCTGTTGACTACGAGTTGAAAAACACCAAGCGTAATAATAGTGAGCGGCAGTGAGATGACGGTCAGGAACGGCTTGACGAGCGAATCGACAATGTTCAGGAACAGTCCCACAAAGGCAAAGCAGACCCAGGTCTCGGCAAAGCCGAAGGGTTGGATACCGGGGACGAGGAACGTGGCGATCGCGATGGCGATCGAGGTGAAGAGCCAGTTAAGCATAAAGCGCATGGCGTGAATCCTTTCTTGCGCCGGGGTTGCTGGCGTCGCGTGAAGCGGCTTGCGGCGGCGACCTGGATGGTTGCGCGGGCGCGCCGCGGTGTTTGGGCGCCCATTGTCTCAAATATTCGTGGAGCTTACGTGCGCATACGGTTTCTAAACGGCGTTCGTCCTGAAAAACGCGCCGCTGGCAGAGAGTCTTGTCGCTTTAGTTTGGTGGTGTGCTACACTGCTACGGGCAAAAGCCACAGGCGTTGCCCTATTGCATAGAACGGGCGAACGATGCCCGATGTCAGTATCAACTTCGATGCCTTTTGGCGGGTTTGGCGGTGATCGATGAATATCGAGAACATGTTTGACAAGCCTGATGTCAAGCAGCTGGTCCACGCATTTAGTCTTTTGGATGACGAGAAGGATATCCAAGCGTTTTTGACCGATATCTGTACGCCGCGCGAGATTTGCGACCTTTCTCAGCGTTTGCAGGTTGCGCGCTATTTGGACGAGGGCGAGCCTTATGTTGAGGTTCAGGCCCGTACCGGCGCTTCGTCCACCACGGTGAGCCGCGTTTCAAAGGCGCTGAACGGCGAGTACGGTGGCTACCGCAAGATCCTCATTAAGTTGGAGGATGGCGAGTAGGCCAGCGACAACATTGAATTACGAAGAACCGTCCCTCCGGGGGCGGTTTTTATATGCCTGCAATCGGCTGGTGCGTTGGGTTCAGGTTGCTTTGTACCAAAAGATGGAACTGCGGTGGCAATGTGTCCGCTTGGGCGGGTAGGATGGATGCATTGATTATTGCGAACGGTTTGAGCGGAGGACCATGCCTGTTCGAATCTATACCACCAATACCGGCACGGATTTGAGCGATGCCGAGTCGGCGCTGCTTGCCGACCTTATTGCCCGTCACGGGCGTGCCGTGTTGCTGGCACCAACGTTTGCCGAGCTCGACCTGTGCCGTCATGATGCGGCGGAAGCCGGGGTTTCACTGGGTATCGATTACAAGACGCCTTCGTCGTGGCTTCGCTCGCTTTGGGAGCTTTTGGGCGACGGGCGCGATTTCGTCGACAACCTGCAGCGCCAGATGCTGTTTTCGGATATGATTGCCCGCCGCGATGATGCCGATCTTCAGCCGCTTTCGTGTGGCCAGGGCACGGTGCGCATGCTCGCGCGCATGGCTCGCGATGTGCTTCCGGGTGTGGCAGGGAC
>CAVEET010000148.1:0-2095 GCA_963614835.1 Bulleidia sp.
AGTCATTGGGGACGTTCTTGTTTGACTAGTCGTTTAAGAACGTCCCCAATGACTAGCCGTAAAATGAGCGTGGATAATCTCCCGTTTTTGGTCTGTGTTTTGGGCAAAAGTGGGAGATTATCCACGCTCATTCGGTAAGCGTCCAAAAATCCACGCTCATTTGCCGTGTCCCTGCCGCGCCACCTCTTGCGCCAGTTTCTGTCAAGTCGGTGCGGTTTGCTGGTTGCCCGTATAATGGTTTGCGTATGAACCGCAACCAAGGAGTTCCAGTTTATGGACCAGAGCCTTTTTAAATTCGACCTGATCGCCGAGGACCCGACGACGCATGCGCGTGCCGGCGTGCTGCACACCCCGCACGGCGACATCGAGACGCCGATCTTTATGCCCGTGGGCACCAAGGCAAACGTCAAGGGTATTCCCACCGAGACCGTCAAGCAGCTCGGCGCCCAGATCGTGCTTGCCAATACCTATCACCTGTCCATGCGTCCCGGCGAGGACACCATCGCCGAGCTGGGCGGACTGCACAAGTTTATGAACTGGCATGGCCCCATTCTTACCGACTCGGGCGGCTTCCAGGTGTTTAGCCACAACGACGCCGTCAAGCTCACCGACGAGGGTGTGCGCTTTATCGTCAACGATTACGACGGTCGCCACGTGTTCTGGACGCCCGAGGACAACATGGAAATCGCCATGAAACTCGGCTCCGACATCTGCATGCAGCTCGACCAGTGCCCGGGCTATCCCGCCACGCGCGCCTACGTTGAGCGCGCCGTGGAGCTGTCGAGCATGTGGGCCGAGCGCTGCTATAAGGCGCATACCCGCGACGACCAGGCACTCTTTGGCATCGTCCAGGGTGGCATGCATCTGGACCTGCGTCTGCGCTCGTTGCGCCATTTGGAGGAGTGCGGCGACTTCCCTGGCTACGGCATCGGCGGCTACTCAGTGGGCGAGGACCACGAGACCATGTTCGAGACCCTGGCGCCGCTCGCGAGCGAGTACATGCCTAAGCACAAGCCGCGCTACCTCATGGGCGTCGGCAATCCGACCACGCTCGTGCGCGGTGTGGGCGTGGGCATCGACATGTTCGACTGTGTGCTGCCGACGCGCACCGGCCGTATGGGCACGGCGTTCTCCAGCGAGGGTCGCCTCAACTTCCGCAACGCACGCTTTGCGCACGATGACGGCCCCATCGACCCCACCTGCACCTGTCCGGTGTGCACGGGCGGTTACAGCCGTGCGCTCATCCGTCACATGGTCACGCAGAAGGAGATGCTCGGCGGCATTCTGCTGTCGATGCACAACATCTACTACCTGCTCAACTTGATGCAGCGTGCCCGCCAGGCCATTATCGAGGGCCGCTACGGTGCGTTCGTGAGCGACTGGATGAACAGCCCCGCGGCGGTGGATTACTAAGAGCGGCGCGGGCGCTTGCAGAGCGCGGGCAACGGCAAGGGGCGAGCGCCGGCCGGTCATCACGTTCGCTAACACCGTGTGCACGACCGCTGACCGATAGCCTGCAAGCACTTGATACATCGTGGGTACCATACCGAATAGTTGATGCTCGGGCGGGTGTTTGGCGCATGGCGTCGACCCCGCCCGTTTTTCTTTTTCTCGATAGGAGCACCCATGATTAAGAACGAGAATGTCGAGGGCGAGCCCGCCTACGACGAGACGTACCGCCGCGGCCCCGTGGTCATGCGCGGCCCCATGATTCCTAAGGACAACACCTACGCCAACCTGCTGGCGCCCGAAGATTCAACCGACTGGTTGCATGCCGATCCGTGGCGCGTCCTTCGTATTCAGGCAGAATTCGTCGATGGCTTTGGCGCGCTTGCCGAGCTCGGGCCCGCGGTGACCATCTTCGGCAGTGCCCGCACGCCCAAGACTGATCCGCTCTACAAGGCGGCGCGCACGGTCGGCCGCAAGATCGCGCAGCGCGGCGTGGCGGTTATCACCGGCGGCGGCCCCGGCATTATGGAGGCGGCCAACAGGGGGGCGGCGAGTGCCAACGGCAAGTCGGTCGGCTTGGGTATCGAGCTTCCGCACGAGCAGGGGCTCAACAAATACGTGAACCTCGGTATGGACTTCCGCTACT
>CAVEET010000149.1:0-10208 GCA_963614835.1 Bulleidia sp.
ATAGGATACGTGGCGTTAGCTGTGCCGTCAACAGACCACGCCGCCGGGCGTATCCTAAAATTGGCACATTTCCGCAAAGCCTACACAAAAGGAATCTCCTTCTGTGCGCGGGGGCGGATTCCCGGGCCGGGCGGCACAGGGGTTAAGTTTGCTGCTCTACAGTCCTGACTCGCACGGAGGCCACATTAAGTGGCCTCCGGCTCGTGCGGAACTCGCGACAAACTTAACCCCTGTGCCGCCCGGCCCGGGAATCCGACGTGCTCGTTGGGGCAACGTTACCTGCCAAAAAGGGACAGGTTTATTTTGGTCGGTTTTATCTGGGGAAACGTCGCGCTCCGGCGGTGATCTGCTTTCGTCTTTCGCATGGAAATCGGCGGCGTTTTCGGAAGTATGCGGCAAATTTTGGACTTGCTGAGCGCACAGGGGTTTTGCAATAACAAACCTGCAGGTAGAGCGCTTGAGCATATGCGGTGTGGTCGACCCATCAAGATTTTGCCGCATACTTCCGAAATCGCACCTCAAAATGATCCGTTTTCCTCCGTCCCCAAGGGGTTAACGAAACGCAACAGGTTGAGCGCACATAAGCGAGCGGCCCCCAGAGCGTACAAGGTGGCATGAAAAAGGCAGGGCATTGACCTTTTGGTCATGCCCTGCCTTTTGAATGACAGATTGTAGCTCTGGGGCCGCGCAGCGACGGAGGTCGCCGCCGTTCGTTAGAACGGCGGAACTAATTACTCCTCGTCGTTGTCCTTGGCCTCTTCGGCGTCGTCGGTGTCCACGAGCTGGTTGAGCAGCTCGTCGAGGGAAGCCATGTCCTCGTTGATGGCACCGTTTGCGGGAGCCTTCTTGTCGTCGATCGGGGCGCCCAGGAGCTCCTCGTCGGCGTCGGCGTGATGCGTCGGCGCGGCGGAGGTGCCCAGCAGGATGTCGTCCGGACCGTCGGGGCTAAAGACCATCTGCAGCAGCTGCGAGAGGTCTTCCTCGTCGGCAACGTCGTCGTTGTTCTCGAGGATGTAGAGCAGGTCATGGGCCTCCAGGCCATCACGGAGCTCCTCGATCGCCTTGGCACCGATACCATCGATGCGCAGCAGATCCTCCTCGGACTTGCCGACCAGGTCGCCGACCGTCTCGATGCCAACCTCGCTGAACTTGTTGGTCCAGCGCTGCGACACGCCCAGGTCGTCGAACAGGTACAGGCGAGCCTTCTCGGCGGAGATGGTGTGGCCGTTGCGGGTGAACGAACCGTCAGCACCACCGAACTCGTCGTAGCCGGCCCAGTCGAGCTGCTGCGGGAGTTGCTCGTCCAGGTCCTTGAGCTCAACCGGAGCCCACTCGGGCAGCGACTTGGCGTTGGGCGAAGCCGGGCCGTCGATGTCCACGTAGCCGTCGGCCGTGCGATACGTCAGCTTGGCGTTGGCGTACGGCTTGAGGCCGGTACCGGCCGGGATCTTCTTACCGACGATGACGTTGGACTTAAGGTCGAGCAGGTGATCGACCTTGCCCTCGATGGCAGCCTCGGTAAGGACGCCGGCGGTACGGATGAACGAAGCGCTCGACAGCCAGGAGTCGATGTTGGACGCGACCTTGAGCGTACCCAGGATGACGGGCTCGGCCACGGGAGCCTGACCGCCCAGACGGGCAACGCGCTCGACCTCGTCGGCGAACTCGTAGCGGTCGACGTACTGACCAAGCAGGTACTTGGAGTCACCGGGGTTGGTGATCTGAACGCGACGCAGCATCTGACGTGCGAGCACCTCGATGTGCTTGTCGTTCAGGTCGACGCCCTGGCTGGTGTAGACGTCCTTGACGCTCTCGACGAAGGTGTGCATCGTCGACTCGATGTCGGTCAGCTTGCGCAGGTTGCGGAAGTTGACGAAGCCCTTGGTGATCTGGTCGCCGGCGCGAACCTCGCAGCCGTCCTCGATCTCGGGCATGAAGCGCACCGAAGCGGGGACGCGACGCTCGTCGAGGACACGGGTGTGGTCTTCGGAGTCGGTGAGCGTCAGCACATACTCGGACTTCTCGGGCTTAATCGAGAGGTGGCCGGAGTACGGAGCCAGCTCGGCCTCGCGACCCAGGATCTTCTCGTTGACGTTGCCGACGATATCGAACATACGGCTGACCGTAGGCAGACCCTGCGTAATATCGTCGACGCCAGCAACGCCGCCGGAGTGAATGGTACGCATCGTAAGCTGCGTACCGGGCTCGCCGATGGACTGGGCGGCAATAATGCCGACCGCGGTACCGATAGCGACCGGACGACGGGTGGAAAGATCCCAGCCGTAGCACTTCTGGCACACGCCGTACTTGGAGCGGCAGGTGAGCAGCGCGCGAAGCTTGACCTTCTTAAGGCCCGCATCGACCATCTTCTGGATGTCGGCGACCTTCTCGATGTAGCCGTCCTGCTCAAAGAGCACGGTGCCATCGGGAGCCACGACGTCCTCAATGAAGCAACGGCCGACGAGGTCGGTGTTGAGGTCGGTGGTGCCGGGGATGATGAGGTTGTAGGTGACGCCCTCGTGCGTACCGCAGTCCTCCTCGCGGACGATGACGTCCTGGGCCACGTCGACCAGACGACGGGTCAGGTAACCAGAGTCCGAGGTGTGGGATGCGGTATCGACCAGGCCCTTACGGGCGCCGTAGGTCGAAATGAAGTACTCGAGCGGCAGCAGGCCCTCGCGGAAGTTCGCCTTAATGGGAAGGTCGATCGTCTCGCCGGACATGTCTGCCATCAGGCCACGCATGCCGCCGAGCTGACGCAGCTGAGTCTTAGAACCACGGGCGCCGGAGTCGGCCATCATGTAGAGCGGGTTCTCCTCGTCGAACAAGTCGAGCATGAGCGCTGCGACCTTGTCGGTACAAGCGGTCCACTCGTTAACGACTTCGATGTGGCGCTCCGTCTCGTTGATGAAGCCCTCCTCGAAGTACTCGTTGATCTGGTCGACGTTAGCCTGGGCGCGGTCGAGCAGCTCCTGCTTCTCATCAGGGATGAGAGCGTCCCACACCGAGATGGTGAGGCCGGCGCGGGTAGCGTAGTGGAAGCCGGAGTACTTGATGGCGTCGAGGATCGGGCCGACCTTGGCCTCGGGGTAACGATCGCAGCAGTCCGCAACCAGCTTGGCCACATCGCCCTTGACCATCTTGTAGTTCATGAACTCATAGTCTTCGGGCAGGCACTGGCGGTTGAAGATGATGCGGCCGATAGAGGTCTCGAAGCGCGCGGTCTTGTTGCCGGTGACGTCGTAGTCGACAAACTCGTTCTTGCCGTTCTTGACGCGGAAGATACGGGTGCCGTCCTCGTTGATGACGTTGGCATCGGCAGCGGACACGCGGACCTGGATCTTGGCCTGCATGTCGACCTCGGAGCGGCAGTCATAGGCGTGCAGCGCGTCGTCGAAGCTCGAGAACACGTGGTTCTCGCCCGGCAGACCCTCGCGAACCTGGGTGAGGTAGTACACACCGATGATCATGTCCTGCGAAGGGATGTTGACCGGCTTGCCGGATGCCGGCGAGCGCAGGTTGTTCGCAGAAAGCATGAGCACGCGGGCCTCGGCCTGAGCCTGGCTGGACAGTGGCACGTGGACAGACATCTGGTCGCCGTCGAAGTCGGCGTTGAAGGGCGAGCAGACCAGCGGATGCAGGTGGATAGCCTTGCCCTCGACCAGCACCGGCTCAAAGGCCTGGATGGACAGACGGTGCAGGGTCGGTGCGCGGTTGAGCAGCACGACGCGGCCGTCGATGACCTCTTCGAGGATGTCCCACACAAAGGTGGCACCGCGGTCGATAGCGCGCTTGGCGCCCTTGATGTTCTCGACCTTGCCAAGCTCGACCAGGCGCTTCATAACGAAGGGCTTGAAGAGCTCCAGCGCCATGGTCTTGGGCAGACCGCACTGGTGCAGCAGCAGCTTGGGGTCGGTAACGATGACCGAACGGCCGGAGTAGTCGACACGCTTGCCCAGCAGGTTCTGACGGAAACGACCCTGCTTGCCCTTGAGGGCCTCGGCGAGCGACTTGAGCGGGCGACCGCCACGGCCAGAGACCGGGCGACCACGACGGCCGTTGTCGAACAGGGCGTCCACGGACTCCTGGAGCATGCGCTTCTCGTTGTTCACGATGATCGCAGGGGCGTCCAGGTCGAGCAGGCGCTTGAGTCGGTTGTTACGGTTGATCACGCGACGATACAGGTCGTTGAGGTCGGACGCGGCGAAGCGGCCGCCGTCGAGCTGGACCATCGGGCGCAGATCAGGCGGAATGACCGGGATGACATCCAGGATCATGTTCGCGGGGCTGTTGCCGCCCTTCAGGAAGGCGTCAACGACCTCGAGGCGCTTAACGGCCTTCTCGCGCTTCTGCTTCTGGGAGTCCTCGTCGGCGATGATGGCCTTGAGCTTCTCGGCCTCGGAGGGGAGGTCGATGGCAGCGAGCAGGTCGCGGACGGCCTCGGCACCCATGCCACCCTTGAAGTACATGGAGTAGTAGCGAGTCATCTCGCGGAACAGCGGCTCATCGGAAATGAGGTCGCGCTCGCTGAGCTTCATGAAGGCGTTGAAGGCGTCCGTGCGGAGCTGCTTCTCGTCCTTGCACTCTTCCTCGATGTCGACGATGCCAGAGGCGATCTCCTCGGGAGTCAGCGGCTCCTCGTCGGAGAACTCGTCAAAGTTCTCGGGGTTGCCCTGCTCCTTGAGGGACTCGATCTGGCGGGCGCACTCGGCATCGATCTCTTCCAGATCGGCGGCGAGCTCCTCGCGCAGGTCGTCGGCGTCGGCCTCGCGAGCCTCGTAGTCAACCTCGGTGATGATGTAGCTGGCAAAGTACAGAACCTTCTCGAGGTCCTTGGACTTGATGTCGAGCATACGGCTCATCGGGAAGCTCGTGGGGCTCTTGAAGTACCAGATGTGGGACACGGGAGCGGCGAGCTCGATGTGGCCCATGCGGTCGCGACGCACCTTGGCCGAGGTGACCTCGACGCCGCAGCGCTCGCAGACGATACCCTTAAAGCGGATGCCCTTGTACTTGCCGCAGGAGCACTCCCAGTCCTTGGCGGGACCGAAGATCTTCTCGCAGAACAGGCCGTCCTTCTCGGGCTTGAGGGTACGGTAATTGATGGTCTCCGGCTTCTTGACCTCACCGTGCGACCAGGAACGGATCTGGTCGGCGGAGGCAAGGGAGATCTTTACCGAGTCAAAATCAGTAGCTTCGAAATCTGCCACAGTCAACTACTCCTTATCAGTGGTCGTGGCGGCGACAGCCTCGGGTGCCTCGGCGGTCTCGGCATCCTGGGCCTCGACGTCGGCGTCAACGCCGGCGAGCGCAGCCAGGTCATCGAGGGCAGAGGTCTCCTCGGCGGTCACAGGGGCGGAGGCGTCCTCGTCAGCATCGTGCATGGGCTCGATGTCCAGCGCGAGGGAGCGAATCTCCTTGACGAGAACCTTGAAGGACTCGGGGATACCCGGGACAGGAACGTTCTCGCCCTTGACGATGGACTCGTAGGTCTTGACGCGGCCCACGGTATCGTCGGACTTAACGGTCAGGATCTCCTGCAGGACGTTGGAAGCACCGTATGCGTACAGTGCCCAAACTTCCATCTCGCCGAAGCGCTGGCCGCCGAACTGAGCCTTGCCGCCCAGCGGCTGCTGGGTAACCAGGCTGTAAGGGCCAGTCGAACGCGCGTGGATCTTGTCGTCGACCATGTGACCGAGCTTGAGGATGTAGGACGTGCCCACGGTAATGGGCTCGCGGAACTCCTCGCCGGTACGGCCGTCGAACAGGCGGGTCTTGCCGCGCTCGTCAAGCTGGGTGACGAACTCGGGGCGCATGTGATCGCCAAAGGCAGCGGTGGCCTTGTTAAGCATGTTCTTGTTGGCGCGACGGATGACCTCGGCGATCTCGTCCTCCTTGGCACCGTCGAAGACGGGCGTCGCGGTGAAGAACGGACCGGGGACATACTTGTCGGAGTCGGCATCCTCGGTATCCCAACCGCAGGCAGCAGCCCAGCCAAGGTGGCACTCGAGCAGCTGGCCGACGTTCATACGCGAAGGAACGCCCAGCGGGTTGAGGATAACGTCGATCGGGGTACCGTCAGCCATGTAGGGCATGTCCTCGACCGGCAGAACGTTACAGATAACACCCTTGTTGCCGTGGCGACCGGCGATCTTATCGCCCTGCTGGATCTTACGACGCTGGGCGACGTAGACGCGCACCTGCTCGTTGACGCCGGGGGCCAGGTCGTCGCCGTTCTCGCGGCTAAAGCGGACGACGTCGATAACGCGGCCGTAAGCGCCGTGAGGCATCTTAAGGGAGGTGTCGCGGACGTCGTGGGCCTTGGCACCGAAGATGGCGCGCAGCAGGCGCTCCTCGGCGGTCAGAGCGCTCTCGCCCTTAGGCGTGACCTTGCCGACCAGGATGTCGCCAGGGCCGACCTCAGCGCCGATGCGGATAATGCCGTCCTCGTCGAGGTTGGCAAGCATATCCTCGGAGAGGTTCGGGATCTCGCGGGTGATCTCCTCGGGGCCAAGCTTGGTGTCGCGGGCATCGATCTCGTGACGGGTGATGTTGATGGTCGTCAGCAGATCCTCGGCCACCAGGCGCTCGGACACGACGATACCGTCCTCGTAGTTGAAGCCTTCCCACGGCATGTATGCCACGGTGAGGTTCTGGCCCAGTGCGAGCTCGCCATGATCGGTCGAAGGACCGTCGGCCAGAGGCTCGCCCTGCTCAACGGTGTCACCGACGCGCACGAGCGGACGGTGGTTGATGCAGGTGGACTGGTTGGAGCGCTGGTACTTGGCCAGGTGATACTCGTCCATGCCGCCGGCATGCTTGACGATGATCTTGGCGGCGTCGGCAAAGATGACCTCGCCGGCGTTCTTGGCCAGAGTGACCTCGCCGGAGTCCAGGGCGGCGCGACGCTCCATGCCGGTACCGACATAGGGAGCGGCAGGGTGAACCAGCGGCACGGCCTGACGCTGCATGTTAGCGCCCATCAGCGTACGCTTGGCGTCGTCGTGCTCGAGGAACGGGATCAGCGTGGCTGCGACGGAGAGCATCTGACGCGGCGAGACGTCCATGTAGTCGACGTCCTCGACAGGCACGTCGGCGGGAGCGCCGAAGGAGCCGTCGAAGTCGCGGGTACGGGCGATCACGGTGTGCGGGCGAACAAGCTTGCCCTCGGCATCGGTCGTGATGAACTCGTTGGTCTTGGGATCGAGCGGCGTGTTGGCCGGCGCGATGACGTGCTTCTCTTCCTCGTCAGCGGTCATCCAGTCGATCTGGTCGGTGGCAACGCCGTTCTCGACGCGACGGAACGGAGCCTCGATGAAGCCGTACTCGTTGACGCGGGCGTAGAGGGCGAGCGAGCCGATCAGGCCGATGTTGGGGCCTTCGGGGGTCTCGATCGGGCACATGCGGCTGTAGTGCGAGTTGTGGACGTCGCGGACGGCCGTCGGCACGTTGGTGCGGCGGCTGGAGCCGGACTTGTGGCCGGCAAGACCGCCAGGGCCGAGTGCGGACAGACGGCGCTTGTGGGTCAGACCGGTCAGGGGGTTCGCCTGGTCCATGAACTGCGAGAGCTGCGAGGAACCGAAGAACTCCTTGATGGAGGCCACGATCGGGCGGATGTTGATGAGCGACTGCGGGGTGATCTCGTCGATGTCCTGGGAGCTCATGCGCTCACGGACGACGCGCTCCATACGGCTCATGCCGATACGGAACTGGTTGGCGACGAGCTCGCCGACGGTGCGGATGCGGCGGTTGCCAAAGTGGTCGATGTCGTCGACCTTGAAGCCCTGCTCGCCGGCAGCGAGGGACAGCAGGTAGCGCAGCGTCGCGACGATATCCTCGTCGGTGAGCACCGTGACCTCTTCCTCGGTGGTGAGGTTGAGCTTCTTGTTGACCTTGTAACGACCGACGCGGGCCAGATCGTAGCGCTGCGGGTTAAAGAGCAGGCCCTCGAGCAGGCTGCGGGAAGCGTCCACGGTGGGAGGCTCGCCCGGGCGCAGGCGACGGTAGATCTCGATGAGGGCGTCCTCGCGAGTGAGGGCGGTGTCGCGCTCCAGGGTGCGCTTGATCACATCGGAGTTGCCGAGCAGCTCGATGATGTCGTCGTTGGTGACGGCAATGCCAAGGGCGCGCAGGAACATCGTGGCGCTCTGCTTGCGCTTACGGTCGATGGAGACCATGAGCTGGTCGCGCTTGTCGACCTCAAACTCAAGCCAGGCACCGCGGGACGGGATGATCTGGGCCTTGTAGATCTGCTTGCCCGAATCCATCTCGGAGCTGTAGTACACGCCCGGGGAGCGGACGAGCTGCGAGACGACGATGCGCTCGGTACCGTTGATGATGAAGGTGCCCTGATCGGTCATCATGGGGAAGTCGCCCATAAAGACGAGCTGCTCCTTGATCTCGCCGGTCTCCTTGTTGGTGAGACGGACGTCGGTCAGAAGCGGAGCCTGATAGGTCATGTCCTTCTCGCGGCACTCCTCGACGGTGTGCGCGGGGTCGCCGAACTGATGCTCGCCGAAGGTAACCTCGAGAACATGGTTCTGGCTCTGGATGGGGCTGGATTCCTTGAACGCCTCACGAAGGCCCTCGTCCTTAAAACGCTCAAAGGATTCCCTTTGAACAGAGATAAGGTTGGGGAGCTCCATGGCCTCCGGGATTTTCCCGAAGCTGACGCGCTTGCGCTCAGTGGCAGTGTATGCGTAGGTCACCAGGTTTTTCCTCCTTCACGGAAATGCTCGGTGGGTTGGCGAGGCATAGCTTCGCCAGTTATCGCAACCTAATAGTTTATCAGGTACCGACCGTTGGGCAAGAAAAGCCTTGACGCGATTGAGTTTTTGGAGTAGCAAAGTTTTTCGACAGAAAACAAGCAGGTAGATGTATGTGTATCGAACATCTGTTCATATATTTTCTGTGAACAGAGAACCGGCAATCGCAGCTCTTATAAAAAACGGGCGCGAACCGAGGTCCGCGCCCGTAAATGTCGATGTCCGAAGGCTTACTTGCGCATCAATCCGCCGCGCTCGTCGATGGCGTCCCAGAAGGCATCGGCAAAGCGGGGATCGCTTGCAGCCATGAGGGCGTTGGTGGCCATCCAGCCAGAGGGAGTGCCGGTGTCGTAGCCCGACAGCGGGTCGATGACGACGGCATACATGGCCTCACGGTCGAGCGAACGGGCCATGGCATCGGTGAGCTGGATCTCGCCGCCCTTGCCGGCCTGCTGATCTGCCAGCAGGTCCATGACCAGCGGGCTCAGCAGGTAGCGACCGACAATGTACAGGTTAGACGGAGCCGCCTCGGGAGCGGGCTTCTCGACCAGACCGCCGATGCGCCAGACAGCGCCCGGCTCAGCATCGGCAACGCCCTCGGCGCCCTCGAGCGAACCGACGCGCTCGCCGGCGATAACGCCGTAGCGGCTGACTTCCTCGGGCGAGCAAGCAGCGACGGCGATAACCGAAGCGCCACCGTGCTCCTTGGAAACGGCGAGCATCTTGTCGCAGATGTCGCGGTTAGGCACAACGTAGTCGCCCAGAAGAACCAGGAAGTTCTCCCCTGCCACGGCGTCGGCAGCAGAACGAATAGCATGGCCGAGGCCCTTGGGCTCGTACTGATAACGGAAGTCGACCGGCATACCGCCAGCGTGGGCGACGGCATCGGCATAGGCATTCTTGCCGCGCTCGCGCAGCAGGTTCTCGAGCGAGCGATCGGGCTGGAAGTAGTTCAGTAGCTCGGGCTTGCCGGGAGAGGTAACGATGATGGCGTCGTCGACCTCCTCGGGGTCGAGCGCCTCCTCGACGACGTACTGAATGACGGGCTTGTCGAGCACCGGCAGCATCTCTTTGGGCGTACACTTGGTGCCAGGCAGAAAACGCGTGCCAAGACCGGCGGCGGGGATGATTGCCTTCATGTTATTCAAAGATCCTTTCGCAGGCGCAAAAGCGCCCCATGCGTGCGGCACACAGCCGCAGACCAAATTGCGATACCCAAGCATCTTACCGCTGGAACTATATGTCGCTACAAGGCAGAGACAATTCTTCAGCAGGTCAACGCAAATTATTGCTCGAATGGTGCAATTTTATTGCCCAACGGCAGAGCGCCCGATACGACGCAAATCACAGAACATGGCAGTTTGAGCTACCGATGTCGAGGGACCGAAAAATCAGAACCACCCTTAAAAAGGGTGGTTTGCTCTTAGGGTATAACCCACGGGC
>CAVEET010000150.1:0-10303 GCA_963614835.1 Bulleidia sp.
CGCAGGTGGGCATGCTCTTTGAGCTCGCTGCCGTCTTTGGACGCGGCATTAAGCCAGAGCGTGGCTACGAGGTCGCGGGCGTGCTTGCCGGCGGTCTTGTGATCCGCGCGGTCACCCGCGCGCTCGTCAAGCAGACGCCGCATATTGGGTTTGCCGTCAAGGCGCTCACTGCTGCCGCGGGCACCTATGGCATGGGCCGTGCGCTCGTTTCGCTCTACGAGCGCGATGTCGACTACAGCCGTGCCAACGAGGTGGTCACTGCCACGTTCTCCCGCGTTCGCGATCTGGTGACCACGGTCGCGGGCGCTACCCGTCCTATGGCGTCCTACCAGGACGCATCCGATCTCGCAGCTTAGGGGTTTTCCGTTGCGCGTTGCATACCAAGACTGTTTTCATTTAATTGAGCCGCTGCTCGCCAAGGTCGAGAAACCGAGCCGCTATATCGATCACGAGTGGGGCACGCTTTCCAAGGCCGATGCCGACTACCGTTGCTGCCTGATCTACCCGGATGTGTACGAGGTCGGTCTGCCCAACCAGGGCATCGCCATCCTCTACAACATCCTTAACCAGGCCGAGGGCATCTCCTGCGAGCGCGGCTATGTGCCGTGGCCCGATATGGGTGACGCCATGCGCGAGGCAGGCATTCCGCTGCTCTCGCTCGAGGGTGCAGCGCCGGTTGCTTCGTTTGATATCGTCGGCCTGCATGTGCCGCACGAGATGGCGGTAACGAACTTCCTCGAGGCACTCGACCTCGCTGGCATTCCGCTGTTAGCGGCCGACCGAGGTGAAGACGACCCCATTATCATCGCCGGCGGCCCCTCGGTGTACAACCCCGAGCCGTACGCGGCCTTCTTCGATGCCATCCTCATCGGTGAGGGCGAGGAATCGCTGCTCGAGACCTGCCAGCTGCATCGCCGCCTGCGTGACGAAGGAGTCCCGCGCGCGCAGATTGTTGAGCAGCTTGCATCCATTGCCGGCAACTACGTGCCGTCGCTCTATGAGGTTCGTCACGACGAGCCCTGCTCGCCGCATGGCTACACCGTGCCGCGTGAAGGTAAGGATGCGCCGACCGTGGTCTACAAGCGCGTCGTTGAGGATTTCGGCGCCACGAATCCGCTGTCGCAGTCGTGCGTGCCCTATGCGCAGCTAGTCCACGACCGCCTGTCTATCGAGATCCTGCGCGGCTGCGCCCGCGGCTGTCGTTTTTGTCAGGCCGGCATGACGTATCGCCCAGTGCGCGAGCGCTCGGCCGACCAGATCGTCTCGTCGGTGATTCAGGGTCTGGAAAAGACTGGCTATGACGAGGTGTCGCTGACCTCGCTCTCCACGACCGACCACTCCTGCATTCGCGACGTGCTCGGCAGGCTCAACCGTCGCCTGGAGGATACGGGTATTCGCGTGTCTATTCCGTCGCAGCGCCTGGATTCGTTTGGCGTGGATATGGCCGAGTCGGTTGCCGGCGAAAAGAAGGGCGGCCTGACGTTCGCGCCCGAGGCCGGCAGCCAGCGCATGCGCGACATCATTAACAAAAACGTGACCGAGGAGGACCTGGACCGTGCGGCCAAGGCGGCCTTCGAGGCCGGCTGGAACCGCATGAAGCTCTACTTTATGATGGGCCTTCCCGGCGAGCGCGACGAGGACATCGTGGCCATCGCCAATCTGGCCGATCACGTGCTGGAGCTCGGTCGTTCCGTGGTGCCCAAGGCTCGTCGCGGCTCGATCTCGGTGTCCATCTCGGTTTCGGTCTTTATCCCCAAGGCTGCCACGCCGTTCCAGTGGTGCCCGCAGCTCGACTACGACGACGTCAAGCGTCGCCAGAAGCTGCTTATCACGAGCGTTCGCAACCGTGCCGTCCGCGTTCATTACCACGATGCCGAGACCTCGCTCATCGAGGCCGCGCTGTCCCGCGCCGGTCGTGACATGACGCCCGTCATCATCGACGCTTGGCGCTCGGGCTCTCGCTTTGACGCCTGGGTAGAGCATTTCTCGCTCGATAACTGGAAGGAGGCTGCTGCCAAAAACGGCATCGACCTCAATGAGCTCGTGCACCTGCCCTACGAGTTGGACTGGCGCCTGCCGTGGGAGCACGTGAGCCCCGGCTGCACACGCGGCTTTCTCGAGCGCGAGTACCGTCGCTCGCTCGAGGGCGTCACGACTCCCGACTGCACCCGCACGTCGTGCACCGGCTGCGGGATCTGCCCCACGCTCCACGCCAAGAATGTATTGATGGGTGATCGCGCATGAGTGAGCGCCTGACCGACAACCCCTCGCTCTTTAGGCTTCGTGTTCGCTATGGCAAGCGCGATCGCCTTAAGTACCTGGGCCATCTCGAAGTGATCCATACCATTGAGCGCATCGTGCGCCGTGCGGGACTTCCCTATGCCGTCACGCAGGGCTTCTCTCCGCACATGCGCGTGGGCTTCTCTTCGGCGCTACCGGTGGGTACGTCGTCGACATGTGAGTGGTATGACCTGTTTATGACCGAGTTCGTGGCGCTCGACGAGGCGTTTGGGCGCCTGGCTGCGGCGTCTCCGACCGATCTGGCGCCCATCGAGGCGGCGTACATCGACGTGCGCACGCCGGCGTTGACGGCGCAGCTCACGCGCCTGTCGTATCGCATCGACCTGCATCTGGACCCCGAGGCGCCCGTAAGCGCCGACGAGGTGCATCGTGCGATCGACACGCTGCGCGCGGGCCATGGCATCGACTACGCGCGCGGAAAAAAGAGCAAGCGCTTGGATTTGGATCACACACTCGTGGGCTATGAGCTCACGGCGGGGGAGCGCCCGGACCATTTGGTGCTCATGCTCGACACCCATGCCGACAACGAGGGCTCCATGCGTCCGGAAATTTTGCTTTCTGCTGCTGATGTTTTGTTGCAGGGCTTGACCCCGGGCGTGGATGCACCTATTGTTTCCACCGGTATGCAAGACCTCGTGACCATCTGCTCCTACGATGTCGAGCGTCAGAATCAAGCATGCGAGGACGACGAGGGCCGACTCGTCAGCCCCATACCTGTGCGAACTTGTGGATTTGCTCCACATACTCGTTGACGGGGGTATTTTCGCCTGCTACTATATTCGGCTGTTGCACTAACTGATGCATGAAGGGCAAGTAAACATGTACGCAATCGTTAACACGGGCGGCAAGCAGTACAAGGTCGCCACCGACGATGTCATCACCGTCGAGAAGATCGAGGGCAATGAGGGCGACAAGGTCACCCTGCCGGTTATCTTCCTCAACGATGGTAAGAAGATCGTCACCGATCCCGACAAGCTGGCCAAGGCCAAGGTTACCGCTCAGATCGTTGAGCAGTTCAAGGGCGAGAAGCAGCTGGTCTTCAAGTTCCACAAGCGCAAGCGCTATCGTCGTCTGAAGGGTCACCGTCAGCAGCTCACCAAGCTGAAGATCGTGAAGGTTCAGGCTACCTCCCGCGCCAAGAAGGCTGTCAAGGCAGAGGCTGAGGCTGTTGCCGAGGCTCCCGTCGCCGAGTAGATTACACTCGTAACGAAAGAGTAGGTATACACAATGGCACACAAAAAAGGACTCGGTTCCTCCCGTAATGGCCGTGACTCCCGCGGTCAGCGCCTTGGCACGAAGCGCTATGCCGGCCAGACGGTAACCACGGGCACGATTCTCGTCCGTCAGCACGGCACGCACATCCACCCGGGTGAGAACGTTGGCCGTGGCAAGGACGACACGCTGTTCGCGCTGGTCGACGGTACCGTTGAGTTCCACAAGGGTATCAAGCACAGGGTCAGCGTACGCCCGCTCGCGAACGCGTAATTCACCCTTCATAGAGCACATATGTGGGAGGCACTTGAGTTTTAGGATTCAAGGGTCTCCCTCTTTTTTGTAGGAGGCGATTCTGTTGTCACAGTTCACCGATATCAGCCGCATTAACGTGTGCGGCGGCGACGGCGGAGCCGGATGCATGTCGTTTAGGCGCGAGGCATTTGTCCCCAAGGGCGGCCCCGATGGCGGCGACGGCGGTCGTGGCGGCAATGTCGTCATCCAGGCCGATGCTCAGCTGTCTTCGCTGATCGATTACCGCTTTAAGCATCACTTCCGCGCCGAGCGCGGCACGCACGGGCAGGGTGCCCGTCGTAACGGTAAGAGCGGCGAGGACCTGATTCTCAAGGTCCCTATGGGTACCGTGGTGCGCGAGCTCGACCCCGAGTCGCAGACCCCGATGTTCGAGATTGCCGATCTGGTGCACGATGGCGAGCGCGTTGTCGTGGCCCCTGGTGGCGCCGGTGGTCTGGGCAATACGCACTTTGTGACGTCGGTGCGCCGCGCGCCCGCGTTCGCCCAGCTGGGCGAACCGGCCGAGGAGCACTGGATTGAGCTTGAGATGAAGCTCATGGCCGATGCCGCGCTCGTGGGCTTTCCCTCGGTAGGTAAGTCATCGCTCATTGCGCGCATGAGTGCCGCCCGCCCCAAGATCGCCGACTACCCGTTTACTACGCTCGTGCCGAACCTCGGCATGGTGCGTGCCGGCGATTATTCTTACGTCGTTGCCGACGTCCCCGGTCTTATCGAGGGCGCGAGCGAGGGCAAGGGCCTGGGTCACCAGTTCCTGCGCCACATTGAGCGTACGGCCTTGATCATGCACGTCGTCGACATGACGGGTGGTTTTGAGGATCGCGATCCGGTCGAGGATTACCACATCATTAACCGTGAGCTCGAGCAGTATGGCGCCGAGCTTTCGGAGCGTCCGCAGATCGTCGTTGCCAACAAGTGCGATGCGCCGGGCACGGCCGACAAGATTGCCGACCTTAAGCGTGCGGCGCTCGACGATGGCCATATGTTCTTTGCCGTGTCTGCTGTTACGGGCGCCGGCCTCAACACGCTGATGCTTGCCGTGGGCGAGCAGGTGGCTAAGCTTCGCGCCGAGCTGGCGGTCTCTGATGAGCCGGTCGATCTGCGCGACGAGGAGTGGGAGCGTCGCCGCCTGCAGCGCGAGAAGCGTTTCCGCATTGTCCAGGAAGAGCCCGGTGCCTTCCGCGTGGTCGGTCGTGCCATCGAGCGCATGGTCATCCAGACCGACTGGGAAAACGAGGAAGCCGTCATTTACCTGCAGCATAAGTTTGCGCGTATGGGTGTTGACGATGCGCTCGAGAAGGCCGGTTGTCGTGCGGGCGACGAGGTCCGCATTTGCCAGCGCGCCTTTGACTTTGAGGGCGCCGAGGACTTCTCGGAGTACGAAGAGCTCGAGGACGCTGGCGAGGACGTTGCCGTCGAGGCCATTGACGTGGCCGATGCTGCGGATGAGGGCGTCGAGGTTGTCGATGCGGCGGATGCCGAGGACGATGCCGAGACCTCGGAGGGCGAGTAAGCCATGTCGCTGCGCGGTGGAATCGGTCTGCCCGAGCTTCCTCTAGAGGACGGGCAGGAGTTTAGGCTCGGCATTATGGGTGGCACCTTTGATCCCATCCATTACGGGCACCTGGTGACCGCTGAGCAGGCGCGTGAGTCCCTCGACTTGGATGCCGTGCTCTTTATGCCGGCGGGCACGCCTGCCTTTAAGCTTGACAAGCCGGTGACGCCTGCCGAGGACCGTTATGCCATGACGGTCCTCGCCACCGCTGCGAACCCGGCCTTTTTGGCGAGTCGGTTCGAGATTGACCGTCCGGGTGTAACCTATACGGCCGATACGCTTCATGCCCTTCGCGACTTTTACCCGCCGCAGGTAAAGCTCTACTTTATTACGGGCGCCGACGCGATTATCGATATTGTGACTTGGCATGATGCCGAACGAATCGCTGAGCTTGCTACCTTTATTGCGGCGACACGACCGGGCTTTGATATCGATACGGCGCGTGCCCGAATCAAAGAGTCGGGGCTGCCGTTCGACGTGCGCTATATTCAGATTCCGGCGCTGGCGATCAGCTCGACGAACATTCGTAAGCGAGTTGCTCGCGGTATGAGCGTGCGCTATCTTACGAGCGAGTCCGTGCTCGGCTACATTCGCAAACGCAGGCTATATGCCGATTTGGGCCAAGAAGATTTTGAGTGATGGGGGTCTACGTTGTCGGTAGAGGATCAGTTTGAGGGCGATGAGCGCGCGCTGCTCAAGCGCATTCAAGAGCTGCTCGATGTTCGCATGAAGGATAAGCGCAAGCGCTATGTGCATTCGCTCGGGGTTGCCGAGACTGCGCTGCACCTAGCCGAGGTGTACGGTGTCGACCGCTTTGATGCCGCTGCCGCCGGTCTGATCCATGACTGGGACAAGGTGCTCTCTGACGACGAGCTGGTCACGCGTGCTTTGCATTATGGTATTAAGATTGCCGGCTCTCCGTCTGCCGCGACGCCGCTTTTGCATGGCCCGGTTGCCGCCTATGAGCTTCCCCAGCTTTTTCCCGAGCTTTCGCCAGCAGTCTTTCAGGCTGTCGACCGTCACACCGTGGGCGCTTGCGACATGACGCCGCTCGATATGGTGGTCTTTGTGGCCGATGCCATCGAACCCAACCGCCACGGCGATTATGCCCATGCGCTGCGCAAGATGGTGGGGAGGTCCTCGCTCGACGAGTTGTTCTTCTCCTGTTTTGCGCAGGGTCTGGTCTATGTGATCCAGACCGGGCGTTATCTTTATCCCACGGCTATTACGATTTACAACCATTACGCCCAGCTGCGCTAGCTCGGGCTGTCTAGAAAGAGGTATTCCATGGCCGACGAGACCATGACCGACGAACAGATTCTTGAAGGTGTGGAGCACAAGAGCTTCATTGCAACGTCCGACCGCACTGCAGCCTCGTTGTCCGCGAGCGGTGTCGCCGCCGAGGATGTCGCCCACGCCGCCGCGCAGGCCGCCTACGACAAGAAGGGCGAGGACGTTCAGGTGCTCGACCTGACCGAGCTTTCCGACGTATGCGACTACTTTGTGCTTGCCACCGGTACCAACAACCGCCAGGTCGATTCTATCGTCGATGAGATCGAGGAGAAGGTCGCCGAGGCTTGCGGCGAGCACCCGTTCTCCATCGAGGGTCGCGAGCAGAAGACCTGGATGCTCATGGACTATGGTTCGGTTGTCGTCCACGTCTTCACTCCCGAGGCGCGCGACTTCTACCGTCTCGAAAAGCTCTGGGGTGACGCTCCCCAGCTCCCCCTCAACCTCCTCTAGTAGCTCATTTGAGACGGGGTTTAGCTACCCACACGCATATCGCCGGGCAGGTGCGGTTTTCCGCACCTGCCCGGCTTTCTTTTTGCCCAAAGGCGGTTAATCGTTGAAGCGGGATTGGCGGCCGAAGGAAAGGACGGTGTCGCCGAATTTGTCTCGGACGGCGTCGATGGCGACGGAGAGGTCGCGGCGGTCGCTGGATTGGGCCCCGCGGTCATCGATCTCGCAGAACAGGTCGGTCTGGATGCCGCCTTGGTGGTCGAAGTCGCTCATACCGATGCCTGCTAAGCGAACATGCATGCCTTCCTGCCAGATGTTGTCGAGCAGTTCGAGTGCAACCGCCACGAAGATGTTCTCATCGTCGGTCGGATGAGGCAGCCGGCGCTGTGCCGTACGCCCGCTTCCATACGAATACTTGAGCTTGAGCGTCACCGTGGCGCCCGTTAGTCCCTGACGGCGCAGGCGGCGTCCCACTGACTCTCCCAACAGCGCAATCGCCGCCTCAATATCCCCACGCTCAGTTAAATCTTTAGCAAAGGTGCGTTCATTGCTGACCGACTTGACCTCGCGCTCTTCATCGAGACTCGTGACTTCGGAGATTTCGAGTCCCAGCGCACGCTGGCGCATGCGTTCGCCGTTGACGCCAAAAATAGAGGCCAGTGTGGACTCAGACGCGCGCGAAAGCTCGCCGAGGGTGTAGATGCGCATGCGGCGCAGTCGCTCCTCGGCCGAGCGTCCGATGCCGCTCATGGCAGATACCGGCAGCGCGGCCAAAAAGCGCTGCTCGGTTCCGGGGCGCACAATCGTCAATCCAAACGGCTTGTCACGCTCGCTTGCGATCTTTGCGACCGTCTTGTTGCAGCCCACGCCAATGGAACAGGTCACTCCCAGTCCTGCCACGCGGTCGCTTATACGTCGCGCAACCAGCAGCGGGTCTTCGGGCGCAAAGCGACCCGGTGTGATATCGATAAAGGCTTCGTCGATGGATACGCGCTCCACGCGCGGGGTCTCGTCGGCGAGAATCGCCATGACCTGCGCGCTCACCTCGCGGTAGCGGTCGAAGTGCCCGTGTGTCCAAATGGCCTGAGGACACAGACGCCGTGCCTCGGCCGAGGGCATGGCGGAGTGCACGCCAAAGCGACGTGCCTCATATGAACACGTGGACACGACGCCACGCGAATCGGCGTCTCCGCCCACGATGAGCGGTTTTCCGCGCCATTCGGGATGGTCGAGCATCTCCACGCTCGCAAAAAACGCATCGAGGTCCATCAGGCCCACCGCTGGACCCGTCCAGGGAGGCGGCGTGACGCCCATGGCATCCTCATAACCGTATGTATGTTCGCGTCTTTCCATGTCATGAGTATACCGCGCAGCTCATGTGGGGTGCGTGTATGTGCTTGCAAATCCCGAATTCTTGTCTAAGATATGGATTTGCCCTCGACTACACCGAAGAAGTTGGTCTCACGGACTTCACCTGCCCGCGTCGATGGCGTATTATGTTCAACTGTTTGTTTGTAGTTGCAGCCTAAAGCTGCTTGGTTGGAGGAGTTTCCTTTGGCAGTCAAGATTCGCCTTGCTCGTCACGGCGCTAAGAAGCGTCCGTACTACCGTGTCGTCGTCGCCGATTCCCGCGCCCCGCGTGACGGTCGTATCATCGAGGAGGTTGGCCGCTACAACCCGATGACCGCCCCCAAGACCATCAACCTCGACCTCGAGAAGATCGCCGACTGGCAGTCCAAGGGTGCTCAGCTCACCGACGCCGTCGCCGCTCTGGTCAAGGCCGCCAACGAGGGCGAGAAGACCGAGACCGTCGTCAAGAAGTCCAAGAAGCAGCTCGCCAAAGAGGCCGAGGCCGCTAAGGCTGCCGCTGAGGCCGCTGAGGGCGCCGAGGAGTAAATCGTGCCTGAGGTTGACGCTGCACAGCTCGAGGGTGAGGCAATGCTCTCAGATCGCATCGCCGATCTCGTCGAATATCTCGTTGTTCAGATCGTCGACGACCCGGATTCCGTGAGCCTTGAGGTCATCGATGGTGACGACGCCTCTACGATTGAGGTTTCGGTCGCCGAGGATGACGTCGCTAAGGTCATCGGCCGTCGTGGCCGTACCATTAAGGCCATTCGCACGCTCGCCCGTGCACTGGCCGCTCGCCTCGACACTGCTGTCGAGGTAGAGGTTCTGGGCTAGGACCTTGAGGTCCCAGTACAAAAACATCGCCCGTGTGGTCAAGCCGCACGGAAGGAAGGGGGAGGTCCTCGCGCAGCCGCTGCGGGGGCTTCCTTCTGTATTAGAGCCGGGTATGCGCGTCGCCCTGACGCCGCCGGCGCTCAAGCGCGACCGCTTTTGCACGGTCGTGTCCGTCACCGATACGGGCGATGGCGATCTGGTCTCGTTTGAGGGCATTGACGACTTGACGGCCGCCGAGGGCATCACGGGATGCTACGTGCTGGCAAATCGTGACGACTTTGAGCTCGATTCGCTCGACGCTGCCTATACCGACCTGATGGGTCGCGAGGTGGTCGACGAGCGCTTCGGTTTACTCGGCACGATCGTCGAGATCATGTCGACGCCCGCTAACGATGTTTGGGTTGTCGAGGGCGATCGGTATGGCGAGGTACTGATTCCCGTGATCGAGCAGGTCGTGCTCGATCTTCCCGACACAGGAACAATTTCCGTCCACGTTATGGACGGCCTGATCGATATGGACAAGTAGGGAGGACAACATGCTGATCGAGACCCTTTCGGTCTTTCCCGAGATGTTTGAGCCCGTCATGTCCACATCGATCTTGGGCCGCGCCCGCAAGGCCGGCCTTTTTGATTTTAAGGCGTATAACCTGCGCGACTGGACGCACGACCGCCATCGTACCGTCGATGACGAGCCGTACGGCGGCGGGCAGGGCATGCTCATGAAGGTCGAGCCTATTGCCGAGGCCATCGAGGCCATCAGCTCCGAGGGTCCCAAGCCCACCGTAGTGTTTTTCACCCCCTGTGGCGAGCCTTTTACGCAGCGTGTGGCCGAGCGCCTGCTCAAAAGTGAGCGCCTGCTGTTTGTGTGCAGTCGCTACGAGGGCGTCGACGAGCGCGCGTATGCGTATGCCGATGAGCGTCTGTCGATCGGCGACTACGTGCTCACGGGCGGCGAGCTTCCCGCTATGGTCGTTGCCGATGCCGTCGTACGCCTGATTC
>CAVEET010000151.1:0-4690 GCA_963614835.1 Bulleidia sp.
GCGCCGATGGGGCCGATGTCACCGGCGACGTAGCGGGCGCCGGCCTCGCGGGCACAGGCGACGGCCGCGGCAAAGACGTCTGCCACGGTGGCGGCACCGTCGAGCTTGTGGGCGTTGGCGCCAAAGGTGTTGGCGGTGATCACGTCGCAGCCGGCCTCGACGTACTGACGCTGAATATCGGTAATGACCTGGGGCTCCTCAAAGTTGAGCAACTCGGGCAGGGCGCCGGCCTTCATGCCGGCCGCTTGCAACATGGTGCCCATGCCGCCGTCGAACAGCAGGTGTCCCGTGCCCTCGATGGCCGCACGCAGGCGATCGTCCTTAATGCACAGATCGTCGATCGTGCGCGTCTTGTACGTGGCACCGTTGCGACGTGCGGCATCAACGGGTGCCGCCAATGCAGTGCCGTCAGAATCATGAGTGATAAGCGGAGTAAACATCGGGGGCTCCTAATGGCTGGAATAGCAGGTGGTGTGGGCGGCGCGGAAGCGGCAGTGTTCGCGCATGCGGCAGATATTGCAGGTGGGGCGGCTCTGGGCGTCGTGGACCTCGCCGTCAAACAGGCCGATCACCGCGGTCACGCTTTTGGTGGGCATGAGCAGGCTGGTGGGCGTGACGGTAAGCCCGATGAGCCGCGTGGCGTTGAGCGCATTGACGATCGCGCGCTGGGCCGAAAGCGGGCAGTCGCCGTAGCCGGGACTAAAGCGCCAGTTGCCGGCGAGCCCGTGTGTGGCGGCGTCCGTCTTGACCTGCTGGTCCATTTGCTCAACGGCGGCTTCCACGTAAGCGGAGCACGCGGCGTCGAGCACGGCGCCCTCCAGGGGATGTTGGGCTCCCGTGATGCGCAGGCGACGCTCGGCGTCCATGCCGAGGGTGCATGCCATGAGCGCGGCAAAGCGGGCATCTTTGAGATGTCGATAGATATCGCGACCTCGCAGCTCAACGTTGGTGCCAACCAGACGGATGCTGGGCTCGCCCTGCTCGTCAACGCCCGTGGCATCGACGGCAAACACGCGTCGCACGCCACGGGGCTCAATGTCCAATTCCAGACGCTCGACCACAAGCTCAATACGCTGCGACAGCTCGGGCTCAATCTGCTGGCCGCCGTAACCCAGATACCGCAGCATCTCGGCACGGTCGACACGGGGATGGTGCGCAGCATCGATACGGTAGAGCGCCGGCGACGCAAGGTCGGCCGGCACTTCGATAGCGGTTGTATCGATGTGCGGTTTTTCCATTACCCCAGGCGCTCCATAATGGTCGCGGCGATCGCAGGACGGTTCATAGTGTACAAGTGCAGGCCGTCAGCGCCGTGCTCCTTGAGGTCGCAAAGCTGGCGGGCTGCATAATCTACACCAGCTGCCTGCAGGCTCTCGGGGTCATTCTCGTACTTGGCGAGAATCTTGATGACGGGGGAGGGCAGCGAAGCGCCGCACATAAAGACCATGCGGCTGATCTGTGACTTGCCCATAAACGGCATGATGCCCGCGGTAATGGGCACGGTGATGCCGGCCTTGTCGGCAAGCTCGCGAAAACGGTAGAAGCACTCGTTATCAAAGAAGAGCTGCGTCACAAAGAAGCTCGCGCCGGCGTCCTGCTTTTGCTTGAGGTGTTCGACCGAGAGGTTGAGATCCTCACAGGCAATGTGGCCCTCGGGGTAGGCTGCGGCGCCCACGCAAAAGCCGGCGTCGACGAGCTCGGGGATGAGGTCGCGGGCGTAGGCGTAGTCCGAGGCGGGCTTGTCGTCCTCGGTCGCGCCAGCGGGAAGATCGCCACGCAGGGCCAGGATGTTTTCCACGTCGGCGGTGCGATACTCGTCGATCTTGGCGGCGATATCGGCGTGCGAGCGGCCCACGCAGGTAAGGTGTGCCACCGAGGGCGTGTCGAATTCGCTCGTAATCATATGCGCGATGGGGGCGGTGGTGGCACCGTTGCCCGAGCCGCCGGCCGAGCAGGTGACCGAGACAAAGCTCGGCGAAAGCTTGCACAGATTGCCTGCCACTTCGCGAGCCGTGTCGAGGGTCAGCTCGCCCTTGGGCGGGAACATCTCAAACGAAATGGGCGCGGTGCCCTGGGATGCTGCCTGCTTAAAAACCTCGTCGACGCGCATATCGTGCTCCTCTAGATACGTAATAGTGTGATGTGTTGTAAGGATTCTACAGCACCACTGTGCCACGGTGGAGTTTCACTCGCTATTTGAGGATACCAATCAAAGATGCCTTGCTATCGGCTTTCTCTATAACAGAGCGGCTAATCTAGGCACGGACTATAAAGACTGGTATCTGATGCAAAATACCAGTCAATAGAGCTCCATCCCAAATTGACTACCCTTAAACCATGGGGAGAGGTCTGCTATTTATACAGTTGATTGGCTGTTGAGGGTGGCAACGCCGCCTCGATAGGGTAACCTCATTGATTGGTTTCGCGACAGCAACATAACGGTAATGTCGCGGAAACACGGCGAGTCTAAGCTATGACTCGTTCGTTAGTAATCAACACCGCTTCTCACGCGGTGCCGATACGAAGGGAGTTCCGTATGGCCGATCTTACTGACCGCTTCGGGACCATGGTGTTCTCTGAGGAAGTCATGAAGGACTACCTCCCCAAGGACATTTGGAAGCGCCTTGCTGCAACCCTCGAGGGCGGTGAGCCGCTCGACCTGGATGTGGCCAACGCCGTTGCCCATGCCATGAAGGTCTGGGCCATCTCCAAGGGCGCGACGCACTACGCGCACTGGTTCCAGCCGCTTTCGGGCATTACTTCCGAGAAGCACGACAGCTTCCTGGAGCCCAACCACGACGGCACCGCCATTACCAAGTTTACGGGCAAGAACCTCATCCAGGGCGAGCCCGATGCCTCCAGCTTCCCCAACGGCGGCCTGCGTGCTACCTTCGAGGCCCGTGGCTACACCGCTTGGGACCCCACTAGCCCCGCCTTTATCAAGGACGATGTCCTGTGCATCCCCACGGCTTTCTGCTCCTACACGGGCGAGGCCCTGGACAAGAAGACCCCGCTGCTGCGTTCCATGACCGCGCTCTCGCGTGAGTCTAAGCGCGTTTTGGCGCTGTTTGGCAAGACCCCCAAGAAGGTCGTTCCTTCCGTGGGTGACGAGCAGGAGTACTTCCTGATCAAGAAGGACGCTTACCGCAAGCGCAAGGACCTGGTCATCACCGGCCGCACCCTCTTTGGTGCTGCTCCATGCAAGGGCCAGGAGCTCGAGGAGCACTACTTTGGCGCTATCCGCCCCACCGTCTCGGCCTATATGAAGGACCTGGACGATGAACTGTGGGCGCTTGGCATTCCCGCCAAGACCAAGCACAACGAGGTCGCACCCTGCCAGCATGAGCTCGCCCCCGTCTACGGCGAGGTCAACGAGGCCATCGACCAGAACCTGGTCATGATGGAGAAGATGAAGCTCATCGCCTCCCGCCACGACTTGGTCTGCCTGCTGCACGAGAAGCCCTTTGAGGGCATCAATGGTTCGGGCAAGCACAACAACTGGTCGCTTGGCACCGAGTCCGAGAACCTGCTCGATCCGGGCGACACCCCGCTCGACAACCTGCAGTTCATCGTCTTCCTCACCGCGGTGATCGAGGCCGTCGATAACTATCAGGAGCTCCTGCGTGCCTCTGTTGCCTCGGCCGGCAACGACCATCGTCTGGGCGCCAACGAGGCTCCTCCGGCGATTATGTCCATCTTCCTGGGCGACCAGCTTACCGAGGTCGTCGAGAAGATCATCGATGGCAAGGCTTCCGTCCATGCCACGCGCGGCGTGCTCGACCTGGGCGCCGATACCCT
Source organism: Bulleidia sp. (assembly GCA_963614835.1). Lineage (GTDB taxonomy): Bacteria > Actinomycetota > Coriobacteriia > Coriobacteriales > Coriobacteriaceae > Collinsella. The sequence continues at coordinate 3,799 of CAVEET010000151.1, forward strand.
GCCCAAGCTGATGCAGGACAACACCGACCGCAACCGCACCTCCCCGTTTGCCTTCACCGGCAACAAGTTCGAGTTCCGTGCCTGCGGCTCCGAGCAGAACGTCTCCGACTCCAACCTGGTGCTCGATGCCGCCGTGGCCAAGTCGCTCAAGTCCTTCGCCGACGCACTCGAGGGTACGCCCGAGGATGAGTTCCAGGACGCTGCGCTCGAGTACTGCAAGAAGGTGTTGACCGATCACCAGCGCATCCTGTTCTCCGGCGACGGTTACTCCGACGAGTGGCCCATTGAGGCCGAGAAGCGCGGCCTTGCCAACAACAAGACCACGGCCGATGCCCTGCCCGCCTTTGTTTCCGATAAGGCTATCGCGCTCTTCGAGGAGACGGGTGTCCTGACCAAGGCCGAGGCTCAGTGCCGCTACGACTGCAAGCTCGAGAAGTACAACAAGCTCATGAACATCGAGGCTACCACGATGGTTCGCGAGGCGCGTCGTACCTATCGCCCGGTCATTACCGCCTATGCCACCAAGGTCGCTAAGGGCCTTGAGACTATTCGTGCCGCCGGTGCCGAGGCCGCCATGCAGTGCGAGCAGAACACGCTCAACAAGCTCTGCAACGGTATCACCACCATCAACGACTCCATCAAGGCGCTCGACGCCGTGCATCAGAAGGCCGAGGCCCTCGATGGCCAGGAGCAGGCCAACGTGTACGCGCACGAGGTCGTTCCCGCTATGGATGCGCTGCGTGCCGCCGTGGACGCCATGGAGGAGATCGTGGCAGCCGATTACTGGCCGGTCCCGACCTACGACGACATTCTGTTCTATGTGTAGAACGTAACTGACATATCGTCACGGTATTGAGCCGGGGTCCGCATCATGTGGGCCCCGGTTTTTGTT
>CAVEET010000152.1:0-4162 GCA_963614835.1 Bulleidia sp.
CTCACCGGCTGGGTGCGTAACATGGAAGACGGCTCAGTCGAGATGGAGATACAGGGAGCTCCGGCAGACATCCTATCTCATCTCGAGGCACTTCATGCCTCCTACGAGCGCATGGGAACGCGTTTTCGCCTTGTAGATGCCCAGGCCCGAGCCCCACTTGCCAATGAAGACGGTTTCAGTCCTCATTATTAGTATTGTGTGCTAAATACGGTATCATTTACCTACGACCGTTGATAGAAAAGAGGCGAGGCGCATGGCGGTGCAAAGAAGGAATACCAAGCAGCGAAAGCTGGTTCTTGACGCCGTGCGCCAAAGCTACAACCATCCCACCGCCGACGAAATCTACAACGTCGTGCGCGCGCAGGATGACAAAATCAGCCGCGGTACGGTCTACCGCAACCTCAATCTCTTGGCCGACGCCGGCGAGATCCTCTCCATCAAGACGCCGGGCGGCAGCCGCTTCGATCGCACGATCGAGCCGCACGCACATATCATCTGCACCTCATGCAGCCGCGTCATCGACGTACCGCTCCCCTTCGATGCCCAGCTCGACGCCAAAGCGTCCGAGCAAATCGGCTGGCACGTCACGTCGCACTACACCATCTTCGAGGGTCTCTGCCCCGACTGCCGGTAGATGTTTGGAACATGCCTTAAAATCCACCTTTCCGCACTTTGCAGCAAAAAGTAGATTCCTAGACATGTCCCAAATGTCTACTCAGCAAGTAGACGACGCAGCTCTTCTTCGACCGTGCGCACGTAGCGGACGCGGTCGTTAATGCCACGCATAGAGGGGTTGCAGCTCTCCATCAGATAGGGATGGCCCACGACGTTGAGCATGTCGCGATCGTTCTCATTGTCGCCAAACGCCATCATCTCATCGGGCGAAATACCCAGGGCACGACCGTAATCGGCAAGCGCGGAGCCCTTGCCCGAACCGAAACCGATAAAGTCCGTCCATTCGGTTCCCGACGTCATCACGTCAACACGGTCGCTAAAGAGGCGCTCAAAATACTCCAGGGCCGCCGGCTGATCCACCTCGGGCGTCTGGAAGGCAATCTTAATGACGTCCTCGTCGATGTCCTCGGGGCGGGCGACCACCGCCACATCGCAGTGGACCTCATAGCGCAAATGATCGACGAACGCATCGTTGCCGCTCATGGTGTAGAGGTGTCCCTCACACGAAAGGGTCACGTCGGCATGGGGATACGCAACCACGGCATTCGCGATATCCATAGCAAGGCTACGCTCCATGGAACGCTTGACAACGGCACGTCCCTCGCTCATCACCAGGGCTCCGTTTTCGCATACATAGGCGAGCTCATCGGCCACCGGGGCAAACAGATAGCGCAAGCTCGCATATTGACGGCCGCTCGCCGGCATAAACACGATACCGCGACGATGCAGCTCATCGATGAGCTCAAAGGCCTCGGAACGCGGCTCGCGCTCCCCCGGATGCAGCAACGTGCCGTCCAAATCGCATGCAATCAGCTTGATTCCTTCAAGACCCATATGCTCCCCCACAGCATCTCATCAACAGAAAGGCGGACTTTGAATAGTTGTCTCTCAAAGTCCGCCTTACTTATACGCGCGTTAACCGCGCGCCTTCTTTACGATCGTAAAGTCTGGTGCCATACTCACAACGGCATCCGCCGCACTCGACGCAAAGCGCCGGTCCGAATCGAGTTCACGGGTAACCGTCGAGAGCCGAACGCCCTCGACGCCCCGGAGCATGCGGCCCAAAACAGGCTGCACCGGCGTATACATGCGCACGGTATACTCGTCCGAATCGCCTCGAAAAAGCGGCGCATGCATATTGCCGATCTCCCAGCACGCATGCGCGAGCGCAATCGGGTCCATGCGGTCAACTTCGACCAAATAAACCTCGGCGCTGCGCAGGCGCACGACAACCGCCACGGGCACCACGCCCGAACGGTCGACGGCGAGCACGTCGCCGTCGACAAAACGACCGCCGTCGGCAGTATCCAGCCGAACATCGACCGTGCGCCCCAGCTCCGTCACGCCCACAAACGCGCATACATCAGCCTGGTCCCAATCGAGCAGTAGCTCGTCAACTTCAAAGACGCCGCCCAGCTTCCGGCGAAGCAGAAGTTCATAGGACGGATCGTTGAGATTTCCCAAGCATGTCGTCGAAACCAAGCGCTCAGGCATGCTCTAACCCTCGACCTCGACGAGCTCGATATCAAAGTTGAGGTCCTTGCCGGCAAGCTCGTGGTTGGCATCGAGCGTCACAGCCTCGGGCGTTACGTCGATGACGACGGCGGGGACAGGCATGCCGCTCGGCGTGGACAGGAAGAGCTTCATGCCCTTCTCGATCTGCTCGATGTTGGGAACCTGCTCGGCCGGGAAGGTAATAACCATCTCGGGATTGTGCTCGCCGTAGGCATCGGCAGCAGGAATGTGCACGGTCTTCTTCTCGCCCACCTGCATGTCGACAACAGCGGCGTCGAAGCCCTTGATCATCTGACCGGCGCCGCAGGTGAACTCCAGCGGCTCGCCGCGATCGTAGGAGCTATCGAACTGCGTGCCGTCGTCGAGCGTGCCGCGATAATGAGTCTTGACCTTCTTGCCCTGGTTGGACATGGTAACCTCCGTGATAAGGGCGGCGCACAACGCGGGCCGCCGTGAACATATGGCGCTAACTATACCCTAGTCATACAATTCAATGACAGTTTGCAAAGAAACGCTGCAACCGGAGGAACCATGGCATATCCCGTATTTGACCTACACTGCGACACCGCCGACCGCATCGGCTGGGCCACGCTCGATCTCGACCTGCGCTTTACCGCCGGCACCGACGGTTATTTCCCCGGCGACGAAACGCATCCGCAAGATTTCGACCTCATCGAGGGCAACGCCTGCGCCATCTCGCTCGCAAAGATCGGCAACACGCCATGGGCACAGTGCTTCGCCACGTTTGTCCCCGATGAGATTCCCACCGCCCACGCCGCGCGCTTCCAGGCGCAGATCATGGCGCATATGAGCGGCCAGGCAATGCTCAACCACGACCGCATGGTCAACGTACGCAGCGCGGCAGACATTCGCCCCGCGCTTAAAGACGGCAAGGTCGCCTGCATCCACACCATCGAAAACGCCACGTTCTTTGCCGAGGACCCCGCGCTGATCGAGGTGCTCAAGAGCTTGGGCGTACTCATGTCATCGCTCAGCTGGAATGCGCAGGGACCGCTCGCGAGCGGACACGATACCCACGCCGGCCTCACCGCCGCCGGCATCGAGGCACTTACGCAGATGGAGCACGCCGGCATGGTGCTTGACGTCTCCCACCTCAACGATGAGTGCTTTGACGAGGTTGTCGCCCACGCCACACGTCCCTTCGTCGCCAGCCACTCCAACTCCCGTGCGGTTTGCGGCGTCAAACGCAACCTTACCGACGACCAGTTCCGCACCATTCGCGACATGGGCGGTATCGTCGGCCTCAACTACTGCAGCGAGTTCCTTTCCAACGACGCAACCGACAAGACCGCCGCAGACGTCACCTTCGACCAGCTAGCGGCACATATCGAGCACTGGCTCGACCTGGGCGGCGAGGACGTCATCGCGCTCGGCGGCGACTGGGACGGTGCCACGGTGCCCGCCTTCCTCTCCGATGCCAGCAAGATGCCCGAGTTCCAGAACATGCTCTCCAAGCACTTTGGCAAGACCGTGATGCAGAAGCTCTGCAGCGATAATGCCCTTGCCTTCTTTGAGCGTTATTAATTTCACATCCCCTGAGCGGGCCGGCATGCCGAACGGTCGACATGCCGGCCCGTCCCCAATCTGAAGGACCGCTTTTGACGCAGCAGTTTACGATTTCCGTATCCCGACCGGATGGGACGCCCATCCCCGTCGTCGTTACCAAAAAGCGCGTCAAAAACTTCAACCTGCGCGTCACATCGAGCGGTGAGGTCCACGCCAGCGCACCGCTCGGCGCCAGCCGCGAGCGTATCGAAGCGTTTGTGAAGCGCAACAGCGCCTGGATTATCAGCCGGCTTGCCCAGCGCGAGCAACGTCAGGCGACGGCGCGAGAGCCGCTCAGCCCCTCGTCCATCATTGCACTTTGGGGCAAGCCCATCACGGTACAAGATGCGCTCGATCACAACTTTAAGTCACCCGCACCGCGGCCCAAACAAGCCACGTTCGCAAG
>CAVEET010000153.1:0-5677 GCA_963614835.1 Bulleidia sp.
CCAAAATTGCCGGTCGAGATCTCGTGGTTCTGGCAGTAGATACATTTGAGCGAGCAGCCGCTAAAGAAGATCGTGCCCGAACCGGCCTCGCCCGAGATAGGCGGCTCCTCCCACATATGGAGCGCCGCGCGGGCCACCTTGAGCGTGCCGTTAGCACCGCATACGCCGCGCGCGCCCTCATCGCGCGCCGCACCGCAACGGCGCGGACACAAATGGCAGGCAGGCGAAAATAGTTCGGTCAACGACGTCGGCATAAAAACATGCTCCAAAACAACGATTCAGCAGCTCAAACGCAAAGGGACCAACCGCACAGACGGCTCAAGCCCCAAGGCGCCGTAATCGTCCGACACGATTTTTGTAATGTCAAGACTGGAATCGATAAAGTGCCGCTTTATGATGTAGGTATTCCGCCCCCCGCGGAGCAACTGGGTGAACCGTCGCGTTTATTTAGGGAGCCCACACAGTCGTACCTAGTACAGGTATCCTTCGTTGTTAAGGACGCTGGAACAGTCGATGAGGGCACCCACCTGTTTTAGGTGGGTTCATTTTCGTAACGTGGGGGGTGGTTTTCTTTTGCCGAAAATTGCCATTACAGTCCATATGGATCCACGCCGGCATCCCGACAAGCCATCGACAACATCCCAATATCTGGTAAGCGCGTGATTATCGCTGCGTGCAATTCCATGCACCCCCCTGGTCGAGTATCATGGTTCGGCTATGCCCTTTGCGCATGGCGTTCTTCTGACCTTTTCCTTCGACGCTTGGCGGTTTTTAGATTCATGGCTTCATCCCCGAGCTACATACCGTACCTATGCGTGGCAGCGGCGGCCTTTATCACGACCTTCCTCACGGTACCCCTGGTCAAGCGCCTGGCAATCAAGCTCGACGCCGTCGACTATCCTTCTAAGCGCCGCATCAACACCAAGCCCATCCCGCGTTTGGGCGGAACGGCGGTGTTTTTGGGCCTGGTCGTCGCCTGCACTGTGCAAATCCTAGGCACCTGGTACCTAGGCTGGCCACCCGTCCTGGTGCCGCACCCGCGCCTTCACATTAGCTATCCCATGCTGGCGCTCTCCTTTACCGTCATCTTTGCGACCGGCGCTATCGACGACGTCTTCCAGCTCACGCCCAAGCAAAAGCTGGCCGGACAAGTCCTCGCCGCGCTTATCGCCTGTATCGGCGGCCTAAAAATCGGCGTCATCGTCAACCCGTTTGCCCCCGGCGAGATCATGCTCGGATGGCTCGCCTACCCCATCACCGTGATCTATCTGGTGGCATTCACCAACATCATTAACCTCATCGACGGCCTCGACGGCTTGGCCACGGGCATCTGCGGCATCGCATCGTTCACCATGTTTTCGATGGCTGTTCTCTCGGGCCGCATCGACGCCGCCGCGCTCTCCATTGCGCTCTTTGGCGCCTGTCTGGCCTTTTTGCGCTACAACTTCAACCCCGCAAGCATCTTCTTGGGCGACTCGGGGTCGTTGCTTCTGGGCTTTGCGCTGGGCTCCATCTCGCTGCTCAACGTGAGCCGCACCGCCGCACTCACCTCGCTTATCATCCCGCTCATCGTTGCCGGCGTGCCCATCATCGACACGTTTAGCGCCATTGTGCGCCGCAAGCGCGCCCACATTAGCATCGGGCAGGCCGACAAGGGCCACATCCACCACCGCCTGATCCAAGAAGGCTACAACCAAAAACAGGCCGTGCTGCTCATCTATGCCTGGTGCATCATGCTTTCGGCCGGCGCCGCCGCGATTAACCAGGTCGAGGTGCCCATGCGCGTGCTCATCTTTACCGTGCTCGCCATTGGCTCGGCGGCCTTCGCCAAGCATCTACATCTATTTGAGCCCGTGCTGCTCCACCATTACAACAAGCGCACGCACGAAGATGAGCTGGTCACCCCCGACGACCCCGCTTTTAAGCAGGAGGAGCAGGCAGCCGAAGAGCGCAAAGAAGAGCGCCACCACAAGCTCTAGGGCAAGCTGCCGAGGATGTGCCAAGGCGTTGGCAGCCGTTCGCGCGAACGCCTCGGCGGACTTGAAAGCCGGCCCCTGGCAGTCCCTCACCCACTCACGCCCACCCCTCTCAATAAACACGCTATCATCAAAACCTGCGAACGAACGTTAGGAGCAATCATGCCAAACGAGAACAGCTACGAAGTCGCGCTGCAAAAGAGCAACGCCATTCGCGAGGGCCTGGCCAAGACGCCCGAGAAGTTCACCATGCTTACCGGCGACCGCCCCACCGGCCGTCTGCACCTGGGTCACTACTTTGGCACCCTCAAGGGCCGCGTGGAGCTGCAGAACATGGGCGCCAAGACCAACGTGCTCATCGCCGACTACCAGGTCATCACTGACCGCGACACCACCGAGCACATCCAGGACAACGTGTACAACATGGTCATGGACTACCTTGCCTGCGGTATCGACCCCGACAAGACCATGATCTACGCGCACTCCGCCGTGCCCGCAGCCAACCAGCTCATGCTGCCGTTCCTGTCACTGGTCTCCGAGGCCGAGCTGGCGCGCAACCCCACGGTCAAGGCCGAGATGGAGGCCTCGGGGCACGAGCTCACCGGCCTTCTGCTCACCTACCCGGTGCACCAGGCCTGCGACATCCTGTTCTGCAAGGGCAATGTGGTGCCCGTCGGCCGCGACCAGCTGCCGCACATCGAGCTCACCCGCACCATCGCCCGCCGCTTTAACAACCGCTACGGCAAGGTGTTCCCCGAGGTCGACGCGCTGCTGTCCGAGACCCCGCTGCTGCCCGGCCTGGACGGTCGCAAGATGAGCAAGAGCTACGGCAACGCCATCAACATCTCGATGACCGCCGAGGAGACGGCCAAGCGCATCAAGAAGAGCCAGACCGACTCCGAGCGCATGATCACGTTCGATCCCGAGAACCGCCCCGGCGTGTCCGGCCTGCTTTCGACGGCCGCCATCTGCACCGGCCGTTCCGAGGTCGAGATTGCCGAGGAGATTGGCATGGGCGGCTCCGGCCAGCTCAAGAAGTACGTGACCGAGGCCGTCAACGAGTACTTCGCACCGATCCGCGAGCGTCGCCAGCGCTACGAGAACGATCTGGACTATGTGAAGGACGTCCTGCACGAGGGCAACCGTCGCGCCAACGAGATCGCCGATCAGACCCTGGCAGAGGTTCAGGACGCCATGGGCATGGTGTACTAAACCGATTAGCTGACTTGAGCTTTCGATTGCTTTAGGGCGGGCGCTACAGCGTCCGCCTTTTTTGGTGCCGGACCGGTTCGGCTCTGTCTATCGCACTCCCCCGACAAACGGGAACGGGCCCGCCGGCAGTCAATTGCCAGCGGGCCCGTTCCCGAAGTACACCGTTGAATCGCACAGAGGGGAGGAATGCGAATCAAACTCAACAGGGCAGGCTTTTTCATCGCCTATTGCCCGCTCCGTTGCTGAAACCAATATAGTTCACCGTGGTTTACTTTTTGACGACAAAGTGCGCCGCCATAGCTTCTCCATAAGTTAGCCCAAGTAAACTAAGCCACCACAAAGGGGCAGGCACCTTTGTGATGGTTTTCGCCACGACAGAGCCGTTAGAGTCCGGCAAGCCAGCGACAGGCGGCCAAGTCGACGCGCATGGGATCGGTAAACGTCACACCCTCCCCCATTAAGAGCTCACGCTGAGCATCGGGGCCGCCAAAGGCAAAACCCTCACAGATACGGCCGTCGGCAAACACCACGCGGTGACAGGGAATCTCGCCGGGGCGCGGATTGCTATGCAGGGCATACCCCACATACCGCGCACTTCGTGGTCGACCGGCAAGCAGCGCCACCTGACCATACGTGGCGACCATCCCCTCGGGAATCTGCTCGACCACCTCGTACACCCGTTCAAAAAAGCCCTCAGACGCCATTGCTCGCTCCCTTCCACCCTGAAAAGCATAAACCACCGCAAAGGGGGCAGGCACCTTTGTGGTGGTTTATGGCAGATCGGTTAGTTGGCGGGCTGGAAGAAGGCTACGGCGACGGCGCCGGGGCCTACGTGGGTGCCGATGGTGGCGCCGATGGTGTGAACGGGCAACTCGCCCTCGGTGTGGCCAGCCCAAAGTGCCGCGCTGTCCTCGATATACTTCTTGAGCACCGCATCCGAAAGGCCCGTATAGCCGAGCGCCAGCGGCATGGAAAAGTCGATGCCGCCCGCTTTTTCGACCTTTTGGTTCAGCAGGTTGCGGCCGTTCTTGGAACCGCGCGCCTTGCCCAGTTGCACGATCAGACCGTCCTCGACAGCCACCACGGGCTTTACGTTGAGCAGCGTGCCCACGGCGCCGGCCGCAGCAGACAGACGACCGCCGCGCACCAAGTACTCCAGCGTCTCGAGCAGGCCGATAACCACCACGCGGTCGCGCACAGCCTCGACCGCCGCCGCGATCTGGGCCGTACTACGGCCCTCGTCCACCAAGCGCAGCGCATACTCGACCAGGACGCGCTCACCCAGGGTGACGTTATTGCTATCCACCACGTACACGTCGCCGCCCGGCGCCTCAGCAAGTGCGGTACGGGCACTCTGATTGGTGCCCGAAAGCTTAGCGCCCACGGTAATAATCACAGCCTCATCGCCGGCCTCACGCGCCTCGGCAATAGTCTGCGAAAACGCGTACGGGTTGACCTGGCCGGTCTTGGGCAGCTCATCGCGCTCCACGAGCATCTCGTAAAAGCGCTGGTGATCGATGTCGACGCCATCCATGTACACATCGGTGCCAAAGGTGACGGACAGCGGCAGAACACGCAGAGCGGGGTGCTCAGCCGGCGACATATCGCTCGCGGAATCGGTAATAATACGAATGGACATAGCGAATCCTTTCTTGCGCAGGTCCCGCGCAGGGAATTTTGACAGCAATGCCCCGGCACGGCATACGCGCTCAAACGGGACTATGCAGTTGTTAATTGGAAGCAAATGCCTTGGCGGCCTTAGATCTCGCGCAGGGTGTTGAGAATCGTGCGCAGCGACGCATACATCTGCTCGCGCTGCTCCACACCCATAGCCTTACCGGTGGTATCGAGCACCTCGCGAATGATGCGGTCCGCCTCGCTCATGCTCTCGCCGCCCAGAGCGGTCAGGCGCACCGGAGCACGATACTTAACGGCGGCATCGCCCGAATCGTCGACCTCGACGTAGCCGCCCTCCTCCAGATGCGCGAGCGTACGCGAGACGGCGGCGCGGGTCACGCCCGCCATGCGAGCCAGGTCAGCGCCAGTCAGGCCGTCCTTGCTGCGCTCAAGATAGTAAAGGCACATAACGTCGGAGCCCTTGAGGCCCAGCCTTGCGCCCTCGGATGTCTTAATGCGCTGAATCTCCTTGTAGAGCCCGCTGATCAGTCCGACAAAGTCCTCGAAACGTGTCTCGTCGTTCTGCTGCATGAGAGACGACCGCCTTTCGCTTGCATAATGCTTACGGGTAAACATCTTAACCGTACTTAACGACCGCCACTCCTGCACTCCCTATTTGTTGACCCATCAACATAAAAACCACCACAAAGGGGACAGGCACCTTTGTGGTGGTTTGGGCCGAGCTACAGTTCCACGCGCGGGTTGTCGCGGGTCACAAGCGTCTTAACGACAACCGTCGCACCCAGATAGCGCTCGAGCAGCTCGGCTAAGCGATCGATCGCAGCCTGGCAATCCCCCATCCGCTCGGGCTC
>CAVEET010000154.1:0-3340 GCA_963614835.1 Bulleidia sp.
GCGTTGAGCGTCACGAGCTCTTGGGGCACCACGGCAGACGCGCGGTTGCGCACACGCGCCACAAACTCAAGCGTCGACAGGTACACATCGCCAAAGGGCGCGTAATCGCCCTGGTAGCCGCCGCAAAGCGCCGGCGCCGCCAGCGCGTACTCGGTTTTGGACAGCGGGCTCAGCGCCATCGCACCCAGCTCGAGCGCCGTGTCCTCCAGCATGAGGCCCAACGTGCGCGAGCGCAGACGCTCGGCATCGCCCGCCGACACGTCGCGATCAAGCACACGCGCCGCATCCGGTGCATCGCGCTCGACGGTGCGAATGTGCAGACGCTCGGCGATGGCGCGGACGGCGGCACAGCGGGCAGCCTCGGCCTCTTCCTGCGCCGGCGTAAAGATACGGTTGCGCCCCAGCACCAGGCCAATCACATTACGCGGGCCCAGGGCGTCGACGGCCAGCGCCGCCAGCAGGGACGATGGCAAGTCACCCTCGAGTGCCACCACAGCACGCGACGCACCGTGGGCCCGGGCGTTGTCGCGCACGGCGAGCACCAGCGCCTGCCACAGCCACTCCTCGGAACGGAACTCGGGCAGTTCGTGATCTTCCAGGGCATCGAGCATCACGCCGCGCTGAATCTCCTGAACCAGCAGGCTCTCCTCAAAACACGGTGCCTGGGCCACCACGCGACCGCAGTCGTCGAGCACAAACGAACCGCCGGTATACACCGACTCGTCAAAGGCACCGACCGGCGCCATGCAGGCAAACCACACGCTGCGCTTGGATGCGATCTTGCGGTAGGCGCCGCTGCGAACGGCGGCAATGGCGGCAGTCTCGCGGTCGGTCATGTCAAACGCGTTGAATTGGAAATACGCAATGAGGTCAACACCGGTCGGCAACATCTCGAGTTCGCGGTCCAAGTCAAAAATCACGGCGATGCGCACGCCGTCCACGTCGAACACCGGCGGCACCCAACGTGTGTCGTTGTTCTCGCCACGCTGCAGGGCAATGCTCGAACGCGCCGGCACCACATGACCGTCCTTGAGCATCATGTAGTCGAGCAGCGGCTGGCCCTCAAACGAAACCGCCGCGGGCACGATGCAGATCATGTCAAGCTCCTGAATACGCTCGGCGACACCAGTCAAGCCGGCAAGCATGTCATGCTCAAAGTCGGCAGCGCCCACCAGGCCACCGGGCATAGCGCCCATAAAGAGCGGAGCCGGAACGCACAGCACGCGCGCACCGCGCTCGTGGGCCAGACGAGCCTGGTCCTCGATGCGGCCGCAAATGCCCTCAATATCACCCAGGCGCATATCGATCTGTGCAAGCGCGAGCTTCATGGCTCAGCCCTTTCCGTCGTAAACCATCGAAATCGTAGTAAAAGCGCCGGCCGCATAATGCAGTCGGCGCTTGCATGTGCATATGCTAGCTATGATACCCCGAGCGGGGGCGCGCTCCTAGAATGTCGCGGACCACAGCCCGTGCAGGTTGCAGTAGGCATAGACGGTACCGGTCTTGGAGCCGCCCGCGAAAAACGTCGCGGGTTTCATGCCGGGCTCAAGGTAATGGACCTCCAAGCGGCCCTCGGCCTCAAGGGCGATCCACTCAATGTAGTGCTCGGGCAGGCTGGGGTGCTCGACCGAGCCAACGCGGGCGCGAATCACGTGACCGTCACGCTCGGTCTCGACAACAGGAACGTGCTTCTCATGCGCCGCGTCCTCAGTGTTTGCAGTCAGTTCCGTGCAACCGGCAGGGGTCGCAACGTCGTCGCCAAGGGCAGCGATGAGCTTGCCGTCGGGGTCCTTAAAGAATTTCGCCATGATGTTCTCCTTTGCTGATGTGCCAATGTTCTTGATGGTTCTTATGCCCAAAGGCAGACAAACCATCCACGGCATTGCAAATGAACACATAACGGATCAGGCAAGCGGTCGGACCAAAATGCGTCGACCGTCCTGCCCACTCCAGCAGTCCCACCCCGCGCGCGGCTAGCGCCCGTCGCCGCCGAGCAGCGCCAGAACATCCTCGCGCGTGAACAGTGCCGACGAGATGCCGTCGCCGCCGAGCACGCTGTTGACCAGGTCGCGCTTGGACTCCTGCATCCGCATAATGCGTTCCTCGATCGTGTCCTTGGCGATGAGCTTGTACACGGTCACGGTATGTTGCTGGCCAATACGGTGTGCACGGTCAGTTGCTTGGTCCTGCGCCGCCACGTTCCACCACGGGTCGTAGTGGATGACCACGTCGGCAGCCGTCAGGTTAAGGCCCACGCCGCCCGCCTTGAGCGAAATCAAAAAGACCGGAACCTCGCCCTCCTGGAACTGCGCGACCATCTTGGCGCGGCTCTCCTTAGACGAAGCGCCCGTGAGCTTAAAGAAGGCGATGTCCTCCTTGGCCAAGCGCTTACCGATGATATCGAGCATACCCGTAAACTGGCTGAACAACAGGATGCGATGCCCGCCGTCGAGTGCGCCGTGCACGAGCTCCATGCACGTATCGAGTTTGGCGCTCCCCGCCTTGTAATCCTCGTAGTGCAGACGCGGGTCGCAGCAGATCTGGCGCAGCTTGGTGAGCTCGGCGAGCACCTTGAGCTTGTCTTTCTTAAACTCGGATGACTCGCGGTGCTGCACCTGTTGGGCGATGCGGTCCTGGTTGGCCAGGTAGAGCTTGCGCTGCTCGCCGGTGAGCTGCGCCATGACCGTATCCTCGATCTTCTCGGGCAGGTCGGCCACCACGTCTTCCTTGACACGGCGCAGCACAAACGGCGACACGAGCGCTTGCAGGCGGGCGGCACTGTCGCCCTCGGCATGCTCGACCGGGCTTTCGAAGCGCTTTGCAAACAATTCACGCGTGCCAAGCAGGCCCGGCATCAAAAAGTCGAAGATGCTCCAGAGCTCGGACAAGCGGTTTTCGATGGGCGTGCCCGTCAAGGCAAAGCGCACGCCGGCCGGCAGGCGCTTGGCAGCGCGCGCCACCTGCGTGAGCGGGTTTTTAATGTACTGGGCCTCATCGAGTACCACACGGGCAAAGTCCTGCTCGGCGTACTCATCGATATCGCGGCGCATAAGGTCATACGACGTCACGACCACGTTATGCTCGGCCACGCCGGCGATTTGCACGCGACGCTGCGCCTTGGCGCCCACGATGGCGCACACATCGAGCGAGGGCGCAAAGCGCTCCAGCTCGGCAGTCCAGTTGTACACGAGTGAGGCCGGGCATACCACGAGCGTGGACTTGGTGTCCCCCGCCTCCACGCGCGCCAGGATATGCGCGATCATCTGGAGCGTTTTGCCCAGGCCCATATCGTCGGCCAAGATACCGCCGAGGCCCAGATGCTCAAGCGAGCCGAGCCACT
>CAVEET010000155.1:0-2290 GCA_963614835.1 Bulleidia sp.
TTCCATTGAGCAAATTTCGGACGAATCAGACAGCGACCCTTCTTCGTGCTATTCATGCCGTTACTCCGAGGGCCTGCACCAGGCCATTGAGGCCAAAGAGGGCGTGCTCGTACGCGAGGAGAACCAGACCCTGGCCACCATCACCCTGCAGAACTACTTCCGTCTGTATGACAAGCTCTCCGGCATGACCGGCACGGCACTTACCGAGGATGCTGAGTTCCGCGAGATCTACAAGCTGCCCGTCGAGGTCATCCCCTCCAACAAGCCCGTGCAGCGCGTGGACCACGAGGACCTGGTGTACCGCACCATTCAGGCTAAATACAACGCCGTTGCCGACGACGTTGAGCGTCGTCACGCCAAGGGCCAACCGGTCCTGGTGGGCACCGTCTCCATCGAGAGCTCCGAGAAGCTGTCCGCCGCCCTTACCAAGCGCGGCATCGCACACGAGGTCCTCAACGCCAAGCACCATGAACGCGAGGCCCACATCGTTGCCCAGGCCGGACGCTACGGCGCCGTGACCATCGCCACCAACATGGCCGGTCGTGGTACCGACATCCTGCTGGGCGGCAACCCCGACGAGCTGGTGCGCGAGCGCCTTGAGTACGAGGGCCTGACCATGGAGGACGTGACGCCCGAGCAGCTCGAGCAGTTTAACGCCGAGGCCAAGGAGACCTGCAAGGCCGAGCGCGAGCGCGTGCTTGCCGCCGGCGGCCTGACCGTTATCGGAACCGAGCGCCACGAGTCCCGTCGTATCGACAACCAGCTGCGCGGCCGCTCCGGTCGTCAGGGCGATCCGGGCGAGACCCAGTTCTACCTGTCGCTCGAGGACGACCTCATGCGCCTGTTCGGCGGCGACAAGATGGACCGCGTCTCCAAGATGATGGTCACGGCCGACATGGGCGACGACATGCCCATTCAGCACAAGATCATCTCCAAGGCCGTCGAGAGCGCCCAGCACAAGGTCGAGAGCATCAACTTCTCCATGCGTAAGAGCGTCCTTGAGTACGACGACGTCATGAACAAGCAGCGCCAGGTCATCTACGCCGAGCGCAACAAGATTCTGGACGGCAAGGACCTGACCGACCACATCACCGAGGTCATGCACGATACCGTGTACCGCTGCGTGCAGGAGTTCTGCACCAAGGACAGCCACGAGGGCGAGCGCGACCTGGAGGGCCTGCGCAAGTGGGTTGTGGAGCTCACCGGCCACATCGATACGCCGAAGTTCCCCGACGAGGACTTTGAAGCCCTGGCTGCCGATGTCTTGGCCTATGTTGAGAAGTGCTACAACATGAAGGCCGAGCGTCTGGGCGAGGACCTGATGCGCGAGCTCAATACCCAGGTCATGCTGCGCGTCATCGATACCCGCTGGATGAACTACCTGCAGGAGATGGACTACCTCAAGACCGGCATCGGCCTGCGCGGCTTTGGCCAGCGCGACCCGCTGGTTGAGTACAAGACCGAGGCCTACGGCGCGTTCCAGATACTCGTCGATACCATGTATGAGGATTACCTGCGCACGGTTCTGCGCATCGAGATTAAGGCTGCCCCGCGTGCCGTGGAGCACAAGGAGGAGCCCGCGCTCGAGGGCGCGCGCTTCTCCGGCCCTGCCGAGGTCGATGGTGACAACGGCGACTCGGTGCTGCGCAAGCAGGCGCAGGTGCAGGCCCGCACGGCTGTCCAGGGTGGTCCGGCTGCCGTCAACAACGGTGGCAAGGTGACCACCTATCGCAAGTCCGAGAGCGACGATCCGTACGTCAACGTGGGCCGCAACGACCCGTGCCCCTGCGGTAGCGGCAAGAAGTTTAAGTACTGCCACGGCAGGAATCGTTAATGGCTGAGGCTTTAGAGGTAACGCCCGCCGAGCTGGACGCGTTTGCGGACCGGCTCGGTGAGGTCGAGTCATATCTCCACCTGGACGAGAAGCGTACCCGCGTGTCCGAGCTCGAGGCCAAAAGTGTTGCCCCTGGCTTTTGGGATGACGCCGACGCCGCCCGTGCCACCATGGAGGAGATTGCGCGCACCAAGGAAGATATCGCTGCCGTGGACACCGCGCGCGGCGAGCTTTCCGATGCCCGCGCCGCGCTGGAGCTTGCCGAGGAGATGGGGGATGACCCCGACGCCGTCGCCCTTCGCGAGGAGGCTACAGCCACGGCTGAGCGCCTGGCCCGGGCCATCGATGAGCTTGAGCTTTCGAGCTGGTTTACCGGTGAGTTCGATCACGGCGATGCCATTGTGACCATCAAGCCCGGACAGGGTGGTCTGGAGGCGCAGGACTGGACCTTCATGC
>CAVEET010000156.1:0-4831 GCA_963614835.1 Bulleidia sp.
TCGCAGCACTCGCCCTCGGCAGCCTCGATGGCAACGGAGAGCTCCTCGCCCTGGGTCAGCTCAACATCGGAGACGATGTAGAACTCGGCCAGGTCGACGGCCTTGTCGCCGGTCAGCAGCGCGTACATCTCGGCGGGAACGACCGCCTTGACGCGGACCTGCTGGCTCTTAGTGAAGGTGCCGGCAGAACGGGCATCCTCAAGGGCCTTGGTCACGGCGCTACGGAGCTCGAGCGAAGCCTCGAGCACGCCCTCAAACTCATTGGCCTCGTCGACCGTGATGGGCGACTTATACCAATCGAGCAGCGCGGCGTACTTCTGGTGATCGACGCAGCCGGCAGGTGCATAGGCCATGGCCTCATCGACGGTGTAGGACAGGATCGGCTGCAGGTCGCGCATGAGCATCGAGAAGAGCTCGGCCAGCACGGTCTGTGCGCTGCGGCGCTCGAGCGAGCCGGGCTTGTCGCAGTACAGACGGTCCTTCAGAGCGTCGAGGTACACGTTAGAAAGCTCGGTCACCACAAAGTCGTAGAGCGCACGGTAGGCGCGCGGGAACTCGTAGCTGGCGTAGGCGTCGTCGACCTCGGCCTGGACCTGGGTCAGACGGGCAACCATGAGCTTGTCGAGCGGCAGCAAGTCGGCAAAGGCGACGCCGTCGGTCTCGGGCTCAAACTGACCCTCGAGCTCGGAGAGCAGGAAGCGCAGCGTGTTGCGGAAACGGCGATAGGCATCAGACGTACGAGCAAGGATCTCGTGGTCGATGGAGACGTCGGAGCTGGTGTCGACAGAAGCAACCCACAGACGGATGATGTCGGCGCCCATCTCGTCACAGACCTTGTTGGGGTCGATGACGTTGCCGAGCGACTTGGACATCTTGCGGCCCTGGCCGTCGAGCGTGAAGCCCTGCGAGACGACTGCCTTGTACGGAGCATGACCGTTGGCACCCACCGAGGTGAGCAGCGAGCTCTGGAACCAACCGCGGTGCTGGTCGGATCCCTCGAGGTACACGTCCGCCGGGTACTCAAGCTCGGGGCGATACTCGCAGACGGCCTTCCAGGAGACGCCGGAGTCCCACCACACGTCGAGGATGTCCTTATCGGCCTTAAGGTGATGGCCGCCGCACTTGGGGCAGACGCAGGCCTCGCCCAGGTAGCTCTCGGGAGCGTCGGTGAACCAGGCGTCGGAGCCCTTCTCGTGGAAGAGCTTGATGACGGCGTCGAGCGTAGCGTCGTTCATGACCTTCTCGCCGCAGTCGGCACAGGTGTAGCTGGGGATAGGCACGCCCCAGTTGCGCTGACGGCTGATGCACCAGTCGGGACGCTGCTCAACCATGGCGCCGATGCGGTTGGCGGCGTGAGCCGGATACCACTTGACGTTCTCGCGAACCTCCTTGCCAGCCTGCTCGCGCAAACCAGTCTTGTCCATCGAGACAAACCACTGGTCGGTAGCACGGAAGAGCACCGGGTGCTTGCAGCGCCAGCAGTGCGGATAGCTGTGCGTGATCTTCTTCTCGAGGACCAGGGTTCCGCGCTCGCGCAGGAACTCGATGATGTGCGGGTTGGCCTCATCGGTATCCATACCGCTGAAGGGGCCACCGGTGCCAAACTCCTCACCGGTGTAGAACTTGCCGTCGTCATCGACCGGCATGCAGATGTCGGTAATGCCCTCCTTGAGGCAGGCAAAATAGTCGTCGACGCCGTGGCCGGGCGAGTTGTGGACGATACCGGTACCGTCATCGACACCGACGTAATCGGCCAGCAGCGCCACGCCCTCAACACCGTCAAAGATTGGCTGCTTGTAGTGGATGTGGTGGAAGATCTCGGCGGGAACCACATAGGGCTTGCCGTCGACCATAACCGGGGTGTACTCCCAGCCAAACTCCTCACAGCACTTGGGAGCCAGGTCCTCGAGCATGACCTCGGCACGACCATCGTGCTCAACGGCAACGTAGGCGGCGCCGGGCTTGAGGGAAACGGCCTGGTCGGAGGGGATGGTCCACGGCGTGGTCGTCCAGATGATAAAGTCGACCGGGCCGTCGAAGTTCTCGAGGCCGGCGGGCTTGGAGGTCATCTCGAAGCGCACGAAGATGGACGGGCTCGTCTCGTCAGAGTACTCAATCTCAGCCTCGGCGAGTGCGGTGTGGCAGTGCTTGCACCAGTGGACGGGCTTATGGCCGCGATAGATCATGCCCTTGTCGAACATGGCCTTGAAGACCTCGATGTCGGCGGCGTCATGCTGGTGATAGAGCGTCAGATACGGGTTGTCCCAGTCGCCGAGCACGCCCAGGCGACGGAAGCCGGCCTTCTGCAGCTCGATGTTCTCGACGGCGAACTTGTTGCACAGCTCGCGGATCTTAGCCGTGGAGGTCTGGTTGAACTTCTCGGTGCCGAGCTTCTCCTCGACCTTGTGCTCAATCGGCTGACCGTGGCAGTCCCAACCGGGGACATAGGGAACTTCGCAGCCCTGCATCATCCAGTAACGGTTGATCATGTCCTTGGAAATCTTGTTCATGGCGTGGCCGATGTGGATCGGGCCGTTGGCGTACGGAGGGCCGTCGTGCAGCACGAACTTCTTGTGACCCTCGTTCTTCTTTAGAACTTGCTCGTAGACCTTGTTGTCCTGCCAGTCCTTGAGTCGCTTGGGCTCGGACTTGGAAAGACCGGCACGCATGGGAAAACCGGTCTTGGGCAGATTCATCGTCTGCTTGTACTCGTTTGCCACGGTACCCCTTTCATGTCGTGGGCGCGCACGCCCTCTGGGCACCAAAAAAGCGCCCGTCCCTACAAGCTGGGACGAAGCGCCACAAAACAGGCAGTCTGCCCGTAAAAGCTCTTCGCTTAACCACCCAGCTTAGATGCCCTCGCCCGCGTATTCGCGCGCTCGCATCCGTTACTCGGCTGGCCTGTATCGACGACCATCTCGGCGATGTCTACTAAGACGAACCTGCACGGCTCGTCCGTTGGGACCGCAGCTCCGGGGTGATTTTCATCAGTCGCATGCACGGGTTCTCAGCGCTCCCCGCTCTCTGTGGCATGCGGATGGCCGACTACTCGTCCCCATCAACGCTTATGCGGAGTATGCTAGCACGTTCCGCGCCGGCGAAAAACCCTCAACACTGGTTTTATACGTTCGAAATTTCTTGCGGCCATCGACCTTCTCTTAGAGCAAAATACCTGTAAGCACTTTATCGAGCGAAAGAAGGTTGCTATGCGCACGATTGGAATAAGCGACTACACCGTTGGCGAGGATTGCTTTACCGAGCTGCCCGCCGCACTGGCGGAGTACGGCGCAAAGAAGGTCGCCATCATTGGCGGCAAGCGAGCCCTGGCTGCAGCGCTGCCGGGCATCGAGGCGGCGCTTGAAGGTACCGATGTCGAAATTCTAGAGACGCGCGTCTACGGCACCAACAGCACGCGCGCCAATATCGCCAAGGTCGTGAACTCCCCTGCCTGCCAGGAAGCTGACGTGCTTATCGCATGCGGCGGCGGCAAGGCGCTCGACACCGTTAAGACCGCAGCCATCGAGCTCAAGAAGATCGTCTTTACGGTACCGACGATTTGCTCTAACTGTTCCGCCGCGACCGCCATTGCCGTTGTCTACAACGACGATGGCTCGCTCGAGGGCTATTCGTACCCCAACCGCCCTGCGCACATCTTCATCAACCCTAAGATCATCGCCGAGGCTCCGGCGGAGTACTTCTGGGCCGGCGTAGGCGATGCCCTGTCCAAGCAGCCCGAGGTCGAGTACGCCACGAGCGCTGGCAACCTGGAGCACACCGCTGGACTTGGCCTGGCACTCGCCCATACCTGCTCCGAGCCGCTGTTTACCTATGGCGTCCAGGGTCTAGAGGACGTGCGCCAGAATCTGTCAAGCGAGGCCGTCAAGCAGATCGCGCTCGATATCGTGGTCAACACGGGCTACGTCTCCAACCTAACCAACCAGAACGATTACTACTACAACTCGAGCGTGGCGCACGCGTTCTACAACGCCACCTGCAGCATTCCGCGCGAGGGCTCCTACCTACACGGCGAGGTCGTGAGCCTGGGCGTGCTGGTACTGTTTGCCTATACGGGAGACACCAAGAACCTTGAACGCTACGCCGCCTTTAACAAGCAGATGGGGCTACCCGTGACGCTTGAGCAAGTCGGGCTTTCCGAATCCGATATCCCGGCCCTGTGCGAATACGCACACGCCACCAACGAGTGGAAACAGGGTAACCCGGAGCCCTTCACCGACGAGAAATTCGCCGCCGCAATCAAGGCCGCCAACGCCTACGGCCGCACGCTCTAGGCCTAACCCAAAACCACCGCAAAGGGGACAAGCACCTTTGTGGTGGTTTTTTATTGCTCCAACATTCAGTTCGCACTCGAACCCGATTCTATACGAGAAAGGGTCCGGGTACGTTTTTTGTTTATCGGTAATTCTGCGGAAGGACCACTCGGAACGGTAAACAGAAACGAACAGAGGCAGAGTACCATCGTGGTGATGGTATCCTGCCTTTTGTTTTGCGGAACCAAGGTCGCTTTATGCGAACTTGATCGCCACTTATATGGCGCATTGATGGCAATTGCTGCGTACGTGCGTACCGGGAGCCTGTACACCTCTGGCAAGGCGTAACACGCTAGACTTTGTTCCAAAGTCCGTGTGCTAAGGGGGCAGGGCCCTTAGAATTCCTGTGGAGTGTGTACGCACATACGCAGGAAAACAGCAAATTACGCTATATCAGGGCGTTCTTTCATTGGAACGTATGGTATACACGGCTTAGTTCAACAAATAAGAATTTATATATAAAGGAGAATATTGATGAAACTGTTTTTATGTTCGCACTTTTC
>CAVEET010000157.1:0-10462 GCA_963614835.1 Bulleidia sp.
CGGTCGGCGGGGCCATTGTGGCTCTTGACAGCGGATTGGGTCATATGAGCGAGCGCCCGTCATTTGAGCCAAGGCGCCGTGAAATGAAAAGGCGCTGACCTTCTGGTCGCGCCTTTGAAATTGAACGGCAGATTGGCCAAATGCCGGGTGCGCAGCGTCGGCCGGTCCGCCGTTCGGTAGAACGGCGGAACCAATATCCCCTAGTAGTCCAACTTCCACATGTAGCGGCGCGTCATGTAGTCCTTGTGGGTGACGGCAGAAAGCGCACGCATGTACACGTTGTTGAGGATCGGGGCAAAGATCAGGTGGTTGAAGTACTCGCTCACGCTGTCCTTGATGTCGTTGAGGCCGAGCTCCTTGGCGTCGAGCTGATAGACGCGCTCGCCACCGTACTGGTTGACGAAGCGGATGCCGCGCTCGTCGTTGCAGCGGCTGCGGCCGACGCTGATGAGCTGGAACAGCGAGGTGCGCTTGTCCAGGATCTCGAAGGGGCCGTGGAAGAAGTCGCAGGTGTTGATGGTGCAGGAGTCGATCTGCAGCATCTCCTGCACGTTGCAGATGCTAAAGACGTAGGCGGCACCAAAAAGCGGGCCCTGGGCCATCACGTTAATGCAGGGCTTGTCGGCGTTCTGCTCGGCCCACTTGGCAGCGAGCGGACGGGTGTACTCGACGGCTTTGCGATAGATGGGATCGATCAGGTCGAAGGCGGCCATGGCGGTCTCGTACTCGGCATAGCCCTCGGTCTGCTGCGTGAGCTCCATGGCGATCATGGTCACGACGGCGGAGTTGGTACGGCCCATGCAGGACTCGTCGACGGCCAGGCTGTCGTACTGGATCTTGTAGTCGCAGACCTCGGTGAGGCCGGACTCGTCAACATAGATGGCGATGGTGCTGGCGCCGTGGTCCTTGGCGACCTGGGCGGCGACGATGGTCTCCTTGGTGCCGCGCATGGACACGACGACGGCCAGAGTGTTCTCGTTGACATAGGCGGGCGTGGCGTGCACGAACTCGTTGCTGGTGTAGCTGGAGCTCACGACCTGCGTGGCCTCGTGCTCCATAAAGTACTGGGCAGGATAGTTACCGCCGTTGGATCCGCCGGCGCCAATCCACACGACGCGCTCGATGCCGCCCTTGTCAGCCTTGTCAGCCAAAACTTGGGAGACGACGTCCTTGACCTGTTCCTGAGTAGTCATCGTGCATCAGCCTTTCTTCTCGTTTGATGCTCTCGATGGCATACAAGTTACATACATGTTTTGGTTATGTCGACTAGTTGTATGCTATATTTGTCTTAGAAATTTTGCTGGTGTGCTTCTCGATAAATCGCTACCAGCGGTTTTGTTGTTATATTGGATACATGCTTGATTAGGTAAGCATACAAGTTAGATACAGGCTGATCTCATGAGGACTTCGTCTAAAAAGAAACTGGCCCAATACGAGCGCTTGGCGGGCACGCTTCGCGACCGCATCGCCGCTGGTACCTACGCACGCGGAGACAAGCTACCGTCCGAGATGGAGCTCATGGACGAATCGGGCTTGTCGCGCAGCACCGTGCGCCATGCGCTTAAGGTGTTAGTTGACGAGGGCCTGGTTCGTACCGAGCGTGGGCGCGGCGCCTTTGTAGCCGACACGCCGGCGCTCCACGAGAACAACCTGGTTTTTTCGAGCTATACGAAGCAGGTCGAAGGCCAGGGCATGAAGCCCACCACGCGCACGGTGGATTCGGGCTTTGCCAAGGCGGCGGGCAGCGTGGCCAAGTTCTTCGATGTCGCTGTGGGCAGCAAGCTCGTCAAGCTCGTCCGCCTGCGTTATCTGGACGATGCGCCGCTGTGCCTGGAGACCACCTATCTACCACCGAGCTTTGAGTCGCTCATCGATCGCGATATCAACGGTTCGCTCTACGCGACGCTGCGCCAAGAATTCCATCGCGCGCCAGCCCAAGGACACAAGACCTTTGAGGTGTGCTATGCCTCGCAAAACGAGGCGTTTTTGCTCAACGTCGAGCGCGGGCAGGCGCTGATCCTAATCACCGACTACGTCTACGACACGGACGGCCGCCCGCTCCATGTCTCCAAGCGCATCCAACGCACCGACCGCGCCAAATACACCGAGCCCATCGGCTAACCTGCCAAAATTAACCTGTCCCTAAATGGTAGGTTTGGGGAGGTCGGGGAACCAGGTTGGTTTGGGTTGGTTAGGGACGCGCTCGGCTAGGACCAACTCCATCCAACACATGTCGTACCAGCGGCCGAACTTTTGGGCGCAGCGGTCGAAGGCACCCACCAGGCGATACCCCATATGGGCATGGAAATCCTGACTGTTATGCGTCAGATACTCGTCGTCCTTGTCGTGCGGCACGGCGATGAGCGCGCACATGTTGGTGATGCCCATCGCAATCAGGCATTGCTTGAGCGCGTCGTGCAGCATACGACCCAGCCCGCCGTGGCGCACATCGCGCGCCAGGTAGATCGATGTCTCGACCGACCAGTCGTATGCCTCGCGGCTGTTGAGCGGACTCACATAGGCATAACCTACCGGACGCCCGTCCAGCTCCATCACCAGATACGGATAGCGCTTGAGCGTACGCTCGATACGCCCGGCGAACTCCTCAACGCTCGGCACCTCGTATTCGCAGGTAATCGCCGTCTGGCGCACATACGGCTCATAGATGGCAAGCAACGCCGGCGCATCATCGGGCGTCGCCAGGCGAATCGTCGGCTCGGACATCTCGGTCATACAACCCTTCTCCCCCAAAAGCAAAGGCCGCCCTGCGCCAAGCTCAGGCGCGGGGCGGCCTCTTGTCATTACATCAGGCTACAGGACAGCCGCCAACGCGTCGATATCCTCCTGCGTCGTGGCCCAGCTGGTGCAAAAACGCACCACCGTGTGGGTATCGTCGTACTTTTCCCAGTACTCGATCGAGGCATGCTCGCGAATGCGGGCCATGTCCTCGTTGGGCAGAATCACGAACTGCTGGTTGGTCGGCGTCTCCAAGAAGAACTGGTAGCCGCGCTCGTGCAGCACGCGACGAAGCGCCTGCGCGGTTTCAATCGCCTGGCGACCAATCTCAAAATACAGGCCATCGGTAAAAAGAGCCTCAAACTGCACGCCCGTCAGGCGGCCCTTGGCAAGCAGTGCGCCATGCTGCTTAATACGCGGAATGGGATGCGCCGGGGCGTGCATGCCGCAAAACACCACGGCCTCGCCGCAAAGCGCGCCGCACTTGGTGCCGCCGATGTAGAACACGTCGCATAGCTGCGCCAGCTCGGACAGGGTAATGTCGCACTCATCGGCCGCCAGCGCATAGGCCAGGCGGGCGCCATCCACAAACAGCGGAATCTCGCGCTTCTGGCACACTGCGTGAATCGCCGCGAGCTCGGCCTTGGAGTACAGCGTGCCGTACTCGGTCGATAGGCTCACGTACACGGCGCCCGGGAACACCGTGTGCTCGTAGCTCTCGTTTTCGTAGAACACCTGGATATAGTTCTCCAGATCCTCGGCGTGCATCTTGCCCTCGTAGCCGGGGATGGTGAGCACCTTGTGACCGCCAAACTCGATGGCGCCCGCCTCGTGGCAGGCGACGTGGCCGGTCTCGGCAGCAACGACGCCCTCGTACGGCGCGAGCAGCATGTCAATCACCGTCGCGTTGGCCTGCGTGCCGCCCACCAGAAAAAACACGTCGGCATCGGGGGCCTGACAGGCCTCGCGGATAAGCTGCTTGGCACGCTCGGTGTGCGCATCGGTACCGTAGCCGGGCTGCGGCTCCATATTGGTGTCGACGAGCGCCTGCAGCACTGCCGGATGTGCGCCGTGGGAATAGTCGTTGTTAAACGCGAGCATGGCAATCCTCTCTTACCGGGTATCGGCCAGATGATTCAAACGGAGCTATTGTACGCCGTTGGGATAGGCAATGCGTGCGGCAAGGCACTCAAGTGCCAGTACCAGGGCAAAACCGCAGCTCACGTCACTCAAAAAGTGCGCGCCGATCACGATGCGCCCAAAGGCGACGAACGCTGCAACAACAACCGCCGCCCAAAAGATCACGCGGCGACGCGAAGGTTTTTCCTTAAAGGCTGCCGCGGGAAGCCCGGCGAGCATAAGGCCGATCGCCGCATGCGCCGTGTGTCCGCTCGCAAACGACTTGAACCCGTCCTTGATCACGCCGGCGGCGATATAGGCCCACTTGTCGGGGTTGCCGATCACCCACCACGGCTGAAAATTGAGCCCCGGCGTGACCTCGATCACGCGCATGCGCGGGCGCGACCATAACGGCTTAACAATGACGTTGAGGATGATGGCCTGAGCGACCCACACGGCCAGCACCATCAACGCCCAGCGCGTAAGCTCGTCGGGCTCGGTCGTGCGCGTGAGGCGGTAGGCGATGAAGTTGGCTGCGATGACCAACGCAAACGTCAGAACCAGCTGAAACGCAATAAGCTTGCCGCCGACGCGCAGCGATCCGATAATCTCGTAGCCGACCAGACCCACGTTGATCAAAACGCCCAGCGCAGCGAGCCACTTGCTCGCCTTGGAGTCGGAACGCACCGCGCGCACGAGCATAACGCCCGCGACGCTCGCCGTCAGCTCGAACGGTAGCTCGCCGGCCGCCTCGACAAAGCGACCGTACATGCTGCCGATGTTGAACAGCGCACTCGAGATCTGATAATCAAAGAAGCTGCCCACGCCCAGACAAAGGCACAGGACGGCCGCGATAATAGCGACATCTTTCTTATAGATGTATCCGAACATGCTTTCCTTTCGATGGGGCTGGAATCAACCTGCGAGGTGGCGGGGCAAAGAACAACTGGTAGCTATGCCCCGCCACGCCCCTACTTGTTAGTCATCGTCGCTCGTGCCTAATTGCTGCAGCAGCATGAGTGCCGCGGCCACGGGGCCGGTGCCGTCGCTGGCGTCGAGACCGCGACCCAGGCCGCTGCCCGCGCCGGCACCCGCCTTGTAGGGCACCGACAGTTTGCGGCTCTTGGGAAAGTTCACCGCGCCATAGCGGGTCTTAAGCTCAAAGGCCACCTTCTTGGGAACGTCAACCCCCAGGAAGGTAATGCGTCCACCGCTGAGCGTGACGCTCTCGAGCCCCAAGCGCTCGCCGCGAATGCGGATGCGAGCGCGGTTGAACAAGTTAAGCCCCGCCAACGGCAGCTCACCGTGCGCGGCCTCGGTCTCCTCCTGCACCTCGTCGATACTCTCCAGGTCCTCGGCCGCCGCGAGCTTGCGGTACACGAGCACGCGCTGGTCCACCGCCGGCATGTACTCCTCGGACAAGAAGTAGTCGGCCGGCAGGTTAATACCCACGCTCGCCGCCTCCACGCCGGCATCGTCATCGCCGCGCGCCTCGGCCACGGCCTGTCCCAGCATCTGCGTAAACAGGTCAAAGCCCACGCTCGACAGGTTACCGTGCTGCTCGGCGCCCATAAGCGAACCGGCGCCGCGGATCTCCAGGTCGCGCATGGCGATGCGCATGCCGCTGCCCAGGTCCTGGAACTCGGAAAGCGCGGTCAGGCGTGCCGTGGCCTCCTCGGTGAGCGGCAGCTCGCCGGGGAACATAAAGTACGCGTATGCCTGCGTGGCCGAGCGGCCCACGCGGCCCTTAAGCTGGTAGAGCTGTGCCAGACCCAGACGCTGCGAGTCCTCAATGATGAGCGTGTTGGCCGTTGCGTTGTCGATGCCGCTCTCCACGATGGTCGTGGCGATAAGCACGTCGATCTTCTTGGTCGCGAACTCGATCATCACGTCCTCGACCTCGCGCGGGCTCATCTTGCCGTGCGCCACGCCCACGCGCGCCTCGGGCGCGGCCTCGTGCACGCGCGCCACGGCGTCGTCGATGGTCTTGACGCGGTTGGACACGTAATACACCTGACCGCCGCGACCCACCTCCAGGCGAATCGCCGCGCTCACCACATCGGGGTCGTACTCCCCCACGTGCACGATCACGGGACGACGCCCGGTGGGCGGCGTGGTGATCAGGCTCATGTCGCGCACGCCGCTCGTGGCCATCTGCATGGTTCGCGGAATAGGCGTTGCCGAAAGCGTGAGCACGTCAATCTGCTCGCGCAGGTTCTTGAGCTGCTCCTTGTGCTGCACGCCAAAGCGCTGCTCCTCGTCGATGATCACTAGGCCCAGGTTCTTGGGGTTCACATCGGCCGAAAGCAGGCGGTGCGTGCCGATAAGCACGTCAATCGTGCCCTCGGCAAATGCCTTGAGCGCGCGCTTTTGCTGCGCCGGCGTGCGGAAGCGGCTGAGCACCTCGACCTCAAGGCCAAACGGAGCAAAGCGCTCAAAGAACGTCTCGTAGTGCTGCTGGGCAAGAATGGTCGTGGGGCAGAGCACCATGACCTGGCGGCCGGAGTCCACGCACTTAAACGCCGCACGCAGAGCGACCTCGGTCTTGCCGAAGCCCACGTCGCCGCACAGCAGACGGTCCATGGGCTTGGGCGCCTCCATGTCGGCCTTAATGTCGGCGATGGCCTCCAGCTGGTCGCGCGTCTCGTCGTAGGGAAAGCTCTCCTCCATCTCGATCTGCTCGGGCGTGTCGGGCGGGCAGGCGATACCGGTAATCGACGAGCGGCGCGTATACAGATCGACCAGGTCAAACGCCAGCTTTTTGGCATTCTTGCGCGCCTTATTGGTGGCACGCGTCCAGTCGGCGGTGTTGAGCCTGGTCAAGCGCGGTTTGTCGCCGTCGGGGCCAACATAGCGCGTGATGCGGTCGACCTGCTCGAGCGGCACGTAGAGCTTGTCGCCATCGGCATATTCCAGCAAAAAGTAGTCGCGCTCCTTGCCGCCCACTTCTTGGCGCGCGATCTCGCTAAAGAGTGCGATGCCGTGAGTGGCGTGCACCACGTAGTCGCCCGGCTTAAACGGGAACGTGATCTGCGTAATGTCCACCTTGCGGCGGCTGCGCGCGCGGTTGGCGTCCATGCGGGCGTTGAGGTCGGCGATTGAGAACACGGCCAGGTTGGCATCGGGCACCACCACGCCCTGCGGCAGAGCGGCATCGACAAAGGTCACGCGTCCGCGCGAGATGGTGGGCACGGCGGCACCAGCGGCAGCCTGGGCGGCACCCGCCTCGAGCGAGCGGGCGTTGAGCGCGTCGGCCTTACGCTCGCGAATGGAAGCATGGGCCTCCTGGCGTGCGGCACGGTCGGCGGAATCCGCCGCTGCCACGCGTACGCGCTCGCCAATGACGCCGGCATTTTCGGGCGCGGCCGTCAGCGACTCCTCAAAGGTAATGCCCTCGTCGCCAAAGGTGAGCTCCATCGACTCGCGCGCACCGCGATCGGGGATGGCAAACACGCAGGCATAGCGCTTGCCCACGACTTCCTGAATGCGCGTCATAAAACGGTTGTCCGAGCCCGCGATGGCCGGCTGCTCAATCTTAAGCTCTGCCGTAACCGCACCGCCCGCGCGAATCAGGCTCACATAGTTCAGGCGCTGCTGGGCACCAAAATCGAGCTGCTGGGCACGTACATACAGGCCATCCAGTCGGTCAATCCCCGCCTCGCCGGCACGGGCCTCGATATCCTCGTAGGCACGCAGGCAGTCGTCGAACAGCGAGCGCGGCTCGGACAGCACCACGAGTGCCTTGCCGCTCACATGCGACAGCGGGCTCACGGTCTGGCCGTACATCACCGGCAAAAAGCGGTCGAGCTCAGGCGTGACGATGCGCGCATCCACCATCTCGAGCAGCGCCGCCAACTTGCTGTCGTCCTGGCTGGCGCGGTAGAGCGCCACATGCATGTTGTGGACGGCCTCGTCGGTAAGCGCCAGCTCGCGACAGGGGAAGATCTCGATGCTATCCTCGTTGCCGATGGTCTGCCCCGTGGAGCTCACCATGCGGCGGATGCGATCGATCTCGTCGCCAAAAAACTCGATGCGCACGGGCGCCTTTTCCTGCGCGGGGAACACCTCTACGGTGTCGCCGTGCACGCGGAACAGGCCGGGCGCGTCGGCGGCGCCGGCATTGGTGTAGCCCATGCCCACTAGGCGCTGCGACACCTCATCAAAAGGAATCTCCTCGCCCACCGCAAAGGTCGTGGACTCCCAATAGCGGCTCTCGACCGGCGGCACGCAGCGCAGCAGCGCGCGGGCCGAGGCAACCATGATACAGTTGTCCCCGCGCACGATGCGCCCCAGAGCCTCGCAGCGCTGCGCCACCACGGCGTCGTCGGGCGCCTGCTCGCGCCACGGATAGTCCTTGCGCTCGGGAAAACGGCACACGTGCGCCAGGCCCACATAGGCGGCAAGGCTGCGCGCGGCGCGATCGGCCGCATCCTCGCCACTCACAATGTAGACCGTCGGGCGCGGACGGCGCGCAAACTGGGCGGCCGCCATAAGCGTGCGGCCCGACTGCGACACGGCCAGCGTCACGTCCTCGCCGGCATCGAGTCCGGCCTCGACGGTCTGCAGCGCCTCGGCAGTGTAGAGCTGCGCGGCTATACGGTGAATGAGCATGCTGTTCCTCCGGCATCGCAACGCCAAAAGCCCGCCGGGGCAAGCTCGGCGGGTCGTACGTCAAATACATTGTCTGTCATGGTAGCGCATGGAGAGGACTCCGGCTCAAGGGCAAACCCAGCCCCGCAAAAAACGCCAGACGAAGATGCGTTCCGCCCTATCCCGCTACGCGCACGCTGGGGCACAAATCTGCCAGCGGACACTCGTCACATTTGGGTTTGCGGGCGTCGCAGATCTCGCGACCGAAGGTGATCCACTGATGGTTAACCGACTCCCAATACTCGTGCGGCAAAATCTTGAGCAAATCCTGCTCGGTCTTGAGCGGCTCCTTTGCATGCGTCTTGGGACTCAGCATCAGGCGGTGCGCAATCCGGTTGACGTGCGTGTCCACCGCAATGCCTTCCACGATGCCATACCCCACGTTGAGCACGATGTTCGCCGTCTTGCGTCCCACGCCCGGCAGCTTCACGAGTTCCTTCATGTCGGCCGGTACCTCGCCGCCATAGTCGGCGACAATCATCTGCGCAGCCTCGACGGCATGCTTGGCTTTGCTCTTGTAGAAGCCGAGTGACTTGATGGTGCCTGCCACGTCAGCCACGCTCGCCCCGGCCATGGCCTCGGGCGTGGGCCACTGGGCAAACAGCTTCGGCGTCACCTTGTTGACCTGCGCATCGGTCGTTTGCGCCGAGAGCAGCACCGCGATCAGCAGGCGGAAGGGATTCTCGTGATCCAGAAAACACTCGACCGGGCCATAGCGACGGTTGAGGCGCTCGCACACCTCAACGGCGCGCTCGCGTTTGGCGGCATTGGTCTCGCGTGGCATAACGACTCCTCGGCTCAACGGCACAATAAACTTATGGGCACAATTGTCCCACGTCCGAGACGCTTACGCCTCCAAGAATGCGCCGGTCTGACGGCCCCACAGGCTCGCATACTCGCCACCCGCCTCGACGAGCTGCGCATGCGTGCCGTCCTCGACGATTTCGCCATCGGCCAGCACCACAATGCGGTCGAGCGCCGCCACGGTGGACAGGCGGTGCGCCACCACAATGGAGGTACGTCCACGCATCAGGTTTTCGAGCGCCTCCTGCACCAGCGCCTCGGACTCGCTGTCGAGGGCAGAGGTCGCCTCGTCGAGCACCAGAATCGGCGCGTCGGTTAGGATGGCGCGGGCGATAGCCACGCGCTGACGCTGGCCACCCGAGAGCTTGACGCCGCGCTCGCCCACCATGGTGTCAAAGCCACGGGGCAAGCGGTCGATAAACTCCAGGGCGTTGGCCAGGCGCGCGGCCTCGCGAATCTGCTCATCAGTGGCGTCGGGGCGGCCGTAGGCAATATTCTCTCGAATGGAGCGGTGGAACAGCAGCGCCTCCTGCGGCACGTAGGCAACCTGGCGGCGCAGGCTCTGCTGCGTGCAGCGCGAGACGTCTTGGCCGTCCACGAGCACGCAGCCGCCCTGAACATCGTCCAGGCGCAGCAGCAGCTTGGTGAGCGTCGTCTTACCCGAGCCCGATTTGCCCACCAGGCCCACGCGTTGGCCCACCGCCACATGAAGTGTCAGGTTATCGAACACGCTCTCGCCCGCCGCAGCGTCACGGTACGCAAAGCTCAGCTGCTCAAAATCAATCGCGCCCTCGGTCACTTTGAGCTCAGGGGCGTCCGGGTCATCTGCCACCAAACGTGGCTCGTCCAGCACGCGCGTCATCTCAGCCGCATCGCCGAGCGCGCGGTTGATGCGCTGCATCATGGAACTCACGTAGTTCAGGCGCATGGTGAGGTTATAGGTGTAGGTAAAGATCATGACGAGCGAGCCGGCCGAGATGCCAAACCACGCGTTGCCGCCCGCCACGAACACACTCACCACGGCCATGGTGATGACGATAAGGCCCGAGGTCGTAAAGTTGCGCTGCATCATGGCGTGCATCGAGACCGTCTCGGCGTCGCGCGCGGCACGATCGGCGGCGTCGAACAGATCGCGTTCAAAGTCCTCGCGCCC
>CAVEET010000158.1:0-3848 GCA_963614835.1 Bulleidia sp.
TGACGATGTCGGTCACCTTGGCGCCACGGGCACGCATAGCCGTAAAGGTGGCGTGGCCCGGGGTATCGATGAAGGTGATCTTGCGGTCGTTGATCATGACCTGCGAAGCGCCGATGGCCTGCGTAATGCCGCCCGCCTCGCCGGCAGCGACGCCGGTGTGACGGATGGCGTCGAGCAGCGACGTCTTGCCGTGGTCGACGTGGCCCATGACGGTGACGACCGGGGCACGCGGCTTAAGGTCGGCGGGATCGTCGTAGAACGAGAAGGTGTTCTCCTCCTCGGGGGTGATGATCTTGATCTGACGGCCCAGGTCGTCGGCAACGAGCTCAACGAGGTCGTCGGACATGGACTGCGTCATGGTGAGCGGCGTGCCCAGCAAGAACAGGCGCTTGATGATGTCGTTGGCCGGAACGTCGAGCGCCTCGGCGAGCTCCTGGACGGTAACGCCCTGGGAGACCTTGATGGCGTCGAGTTCCTCGGGGTTCACGCCCTGGGCCAGCGCCTCCTCAATCTTGCGCTCCTCCTGAGCCTTAGCAGCCTCGCGCTCGCGCTTCTCCTTGCGCTTCTTGCGGCGACCGGTGGACTCGCGAGAGGCCTCCTCGACGGCGGCACGAGCCTCCTCGAGCACCTTCTCGCGATTGTACTCCTCGGCCTCACGAGCCATGCGGCTGTAGTGGTCCTCATCGTTGCCGTGACCGCCCTTGCGCTTCTTACCCTTGCCCTGCTTATCGGGGTTGGGGAAGTCCATACCGGCAGCGACGTTGTTGCTGGCGTTGGTGCGATGGCTGTGCGGACGGCTCTCGGAGGCGTTGCGCTCGGAGTTGCTGTCGGAAGCGTTGCGGTCGTTACGACGGCCACCGCGACGGTCGTTGTTGCCGCCACGACGGTTGCCGCGCTCGGAGGCGCGCTCGGCCTTGGCCTTCTCCTCGGCGTCCTTCTTCTCCTTGAGCACGGTCTCCTGTGCGGCGATCTGGTCGAGCAGCGAACGGAAGCGCGAACCGGAGTCGGAAGCGGGGACGGCGCGGCGCTGGGCCTCGCGGGCAGCCTCCTCCTTCTCGCGGGCAAGGCGCTCCTGCTCGGCCTTCTTCTTGGCCTCGGCCTCGGCGCGGGCGGCCTCCTCGGCAGCCTGGGCGGCGGCGAACTGGCGGCGCTCCTCCTCGCGTGCCTTCTCGGCGGCGATGCGCTCACGCTCGGCCTCGGCAGCGCGCGCTGCCTC
The DNA here is from genome assembly GCA_963614835.1 of Bulleidia sp. Taxonomy (GTDB): domain Bacteria; phylum Actinomycetota; class Coriobacteriia; order Coriobacteriales; family Coriobacteriaceae; genus Collinsella. Next base: position 1,217 of record CAVEET010000158.1, read on the forward strand.
CTCGGCGGCAGCGGCCTGCTCCTCGGCCTGCTTGGCGGCCTCGACTTCCTTGGCGCGGGCCTCGATCACCGAGGCGAGCTGCTTGCGGACCATGGCGACGTAAGCGTCCTCCAGGGCGGAGGAAGCGGACTTAGCGGGAATCTTCATTTCGGCGAGATGACCCATCAGTTCCTTGGAGGTCATGCCGAACTCTTTGGCCAGGGTGGACACACGGACTTTTGCCATATGACTTCACCTACCCTTTCTGGCACCTTGGGTGCCTAGAGACTGAACGAGCGTGGGAGATGCGCCGGGACCCGCCCGACGCGACTGCGCGCTAGATCAGGTCCTCCGCATCATCGAAGGCGTCGGTGTCGTGGACACCGCAGAAACGGGAGCCGGGACGGGCCTGGTTACGGCACTGGATGCCGTCCTCGGACACGTACTCGCAGCGACGGACGTCGTCGTCCTCCTCGTCACCGATCAGGTCGGCGGCGGGCTCCTCGTGAACGGGGACGTTCTTGAGGATGTCGGCGGCAAGGGTCTCGGACTTGATGTCGATGTGCCAGCCGGTCAGGCGAGCGGCGAGGCGGGCATTCTGGCCCTCCTTGCCGATGGCGAGCGAAAGCTGGTCGTCGGGCACGATGACGCCGGCGTAGGCCTTCTCCTCGTCGATGAGGACGCGGGTGACCTTGGCGGGCGACAGGGCGTTGGCGACGTAGACGGCCGGATCGGCATCCCACAGGATGACGTCGACGCGCTCGCCACGGAGCTCGCCCACGACGGCGCGAACGCGGCTGCCCTTGGGGCCGACGCAGGCGCCCACGGGATCCAGGCGGTCGTCGAGCGAGTGGACGGCGACCTTGGAGCGCTGGCCGGGCTCGCGGGCGATCGACTTGATCTGGACGGTGCCCTCATAGATCTCGGGCACCTCCTGCTCAAACAGACGACGCATGAGCTCGGGGTGGGTTCGGGAGATGACAATCGGCGGACGACTGTGCTCGCCGCGAACCGGCTGCAGGTTGGAGTTGGGGTCGCGGACGTCGATGATCACGGCCTTGATGTGCTGGTTGTGCAGGTAGCGCTCGCCCATCGGACGCTCGTTGCGCTCGTTCTCGTAACGGCGCTGGTCAAAATGCGGCAGCTCGGCCTCGACGCCATCGCGGATCTTGACGATCGTGAAGTCGGGCGTGGACTGCAGCACGGTACCGCTGATGAGGTCACCGATACGGCCGGAGAACTCCTCGTAAATCTGCTCGCGGGCGGAGTTGCGCACGATGGCGTTGATCTCGGCCTTGGCGTGCTGGGCGGCGATGCGGCTCGTGTTCTTGGGGGTGACGTCGATCTCCTCGAACTCGGTGAAGTTGCCCTCCTCGTCCATGGAATCGTCGATCGGCTCCAAACGGTAGACGTAGATCTTGCCGGTGGTGCGGTCGATGGTCACCTTGGCGCCCCACTCAAGATGCAGGATCTCGGCATAGCTCTTGGCGAGCGACTGCTCCAGGCGGTCGATCAGGTAGAGCTGGTCGATGTGCCTCTCCTGGCAGAGCTCCATCAGGGCGGACATCATGTCGGATGCTGCCATGTTAGTTTCCTTCCTTCGCGGGCTTGAAGTCATAGGTGGGCTTCAACTTGCACTTTTTAACATCAGAGAAATCGAGGGTGACGGACTCGCCGTCCTCGAGCTCGAGGGTCACGTTCGTCTCGGTCGCGGCGACAATCTTGCCGGAGTACTTGCGACGGCCCTCGGTGGCGGTGGAGGTGAGCTCGCAGTCCTCGCCCACAAAGCGGGCAAAGTCGCGCGGGCGGCGCAGCGGGCGCGCCATACCCGGGCTCGACACCTCGAGCGTGTAGCTCGAAGAAATGGGGTCGAGCTCCTCAATCACGTCGCCGACCCACTTGGTATTGGCCGTGACGTCGTTGAGCGACAGGCTCTGACCCTCGGCACCCTCGATACGCACACGCACGCAGGGGGCCTTGGTGGCGCCCACGAGCTCAACGTCGACAATATCGACATCGTGCTGGGGAGCGACGGCCTCGAGCGCGTCGATGATCGCCTGCTCGGTCTTGGTCTTGACCATTGCGGCACCTCCATCCATACAAAAAAGAAGCGGGGCCGAAACCCCACTTCTTTCAATTACAACTTCATTTGCAAGCAAACTATACCAATAGCTGCGGAAACGTGCAAGCACAGTACGAATCTGCAGGTCAGCGTGCGCACAGCTTCTCCACAAGAATAGGACAATTGACCGCAGACATCAGGGCAGGTACATGAAAAACGAGGGACGACCCAACCGGATCGCCCCTCGTCTTTTATGCGTCAGCTAAGCGCGCAGCGCTTACTTGACCACCAAGTTGACCAGCTTGCCGGGCACGCAGATGGCCTTGACGACCGTCTTGCCCTCGAGCCACTTGGCGACGGCGGCCTCGGCGGCAGCCTGCATCTCCTCGTTGGAGGCATCGTGGGTAACGTCGACGCGGCCACGGACCTTGCCGAGCACCTGCACGACGATCTGCACCGTGTCCTCGATGGACTCGGCCAGATCGAACTCGGGCCAGGCTGCGGTGTAGGCATTGCCCTCGCAGCCGAGGGCCTCATGCCACAGCTCGTCGGCCCAGAACGGGCAGATGGGGGCAAGGACGCTCACGATAT
>CAVEET010000159.1:0-10331 GCA_963614835.1 Bulleidia sp.
GGATACGCCCGGCGGCGTGGTCTGTTGACGGCACAGCTAACGCCACGTATCCTATCGAACTGCGTGTTTCGTAGGGGGATGCTGACCCCTCGATTCAAGCCGTTGCACTTTACAGAAAGCTGGAATCATTCGAGAAGGAGTACGCTTTGCCTACTATTAACCAGCTGGTTCGCCAGGGCCGTCGTTCCGTGCCCAAGAAGTCCAAGAACGCTGCTCTGCAGCACAACTCCCAGAAGCGCGGCGTGTGCACCCGTGTCTTCACCACGAGCCCCAAGAAGCCGAACTCGGCTCTTCGTAAGGTTGCCCGTGTTCGCCTCGTCAACGGCATCGAAGTTACTGCTTACATCCCGGGTGAGGGCCACAACCTGCAGGAGCACTCCATCGTGCTCGTCCGCGGCGGTCGTGTCCGTGACCTCCCTGGTGTCCGTTATCACGTCATCCGTGGCGCCTACGACGCTGCTCCGGTCCAGAACCGTATGCAGGCCCGTTCCAAGTACGGTGCTAAGCGCCCCAAGGCTAAATAAGCCAGATAACGTTTTGATACTTTCGCCGTGTGCCGCCTAAGCGCCGCACGGTAGACACTTAAGGAGATTTCACATGCCGCGTCGTGCAGCAGCTAATCGTCGTGAGGTTCAGCCTGACGCCGTTTACAACAACCGCCTGGTGACTCAGCTCATCAACAAGGTCCTTCTTGACGGCAAGAAGGCCACCGCTGAGCGCATCGTTTACACCGCTTTCGAGATCGTTGCCGAGAAGTCCGAGGGTGGCGACGCTCTCGCTACCTTCAAGAAGGCTATGGACAACGTCAAGCCCACGCTCGAGGTTAAGCCCAAGCGTGTCGGTGGCGCTACCTATCAGGTCCCGATGGAGGTCAACTCCCGTCGTTCCACCGCTCTGGGCATCCGCTGGATCGTCAACTTCTCCCGCGCTCGCAAGGAGAAGACCATGGCCGAGCGTCTCGCCAACGAGATCCTCGACGCTTCCAACGGCCTGGGCGCTTCCGTTAAGAAGCGTGAGGACGTCTTCAAGATGGCCGAGGCCAACCGCGCGTTCTCTCACTATCGTTGGTAAGTTAAGGTAAGGAACTAACATGGCTAAGCCTAAGTACAAGCTTTCCGATACCCGTAACATCGGCATCATGGCCCACATCGATGCCGGTAAGACCACCACGACCGAGCGTATTCTTTACTACACCGGTAAGACCCACAAGATCGGTGAGGTCCATGAGGGCGCTGCCACCATGGACTGGATGGTTCAGGAGCAGGAGCGCGGCGTAACCATTACCTCCGCTGCCACCACCTGCTTCTGGAACAAGGACGGTAAGGACTACCGCATCCAGATCATCGACACCCCGGGCCACGTTGACTTCACCGCCGAGGTCGAGCGCTGCCTGCGCGTCCTCGATGGCGCTGTCGCCGTCTTCGACGCCGTTGCCGGCGTTCAGCCCCAGTCTGAGACCGTTTGGCGTCAGGCTTCTACCTTCAACGTCCCCCGTATCGCCTTCATCAACAAGTATGACCGCGTGGGCGCTGACTTCTTCAACGCTATCGAGACCATGAAGGATCGTCTCGACGCCAACGCCGTGGCCGCTCAGGTCCCGATGGGCGCCGAGGACAACTTCTGGGGCGTCATCGACCTGGTCACCATGACTGCATGGGACTTCAAGGCCGACGAGAAGGGTATGACCTACCCCGAGCCGATGGACGAGATCCCGGCTGAGTTTGCCGACATTGCTGCCACCAAGCGCGAGGAGCTCCTTGACGCTGCTGCCAGCTTTGACGACGAGCTCATGGAGAAGATCCTCATGGAGGAGGACTTCACCGTCGAGGAGCTTAAGGCTGCTCTGCGCAAGGGCGTTCTGGCCAACGAGCTCAACCTCGTCTTCGTGGGTTCCGCCTACAAGAACAAGGGCGTTCAGGAGCTGCTCGACGCTGTCGTCGACTACCTGCCCAGCCCGCTCGACGTTGAGGCCGTCACCGGTACCGATCCGGACACCGGCGAGGAGATTCAGCGTCATCCTTCCTTCGACGAGCCCTTCTCCGGCCTGGTCTTCAAGATCATGACCGACCCGTTCGTCGGTAAGCTCACCTATGTCCGCGTTTACTCCGGCCGTGCCGAGTCCGGCTCCTACGTGGTCAACGCTTCCAACGGTCAGCGCGAGCGCCTCGGCCGCATCCTCGAGATGAACGCCGCCGAGCGTATCGACCGTGACGACGCTGCCGCCGGCGACATCGTCGCTTGCGTCGGCTTCAAGAACTCCACCACCGGTGACACCCTGTGCGAAGAGGGCAAGGAGATCGTCCTCGAGAAGATCGAGTTCGCTAAGCCCGTTATCGACGTTGCCATCGAGCCCAAGACCAAGGCCGAGCAGGACAAGATGTCCCTGGCTCTGACCAAGCTCGCCGAGGAGGACCCGACCTTCCAGGTGTCCACCAACCACGAGACCGGCCAGACCATCATCGCCGGCATGGGCGAGCTGCACCTCGAGATCATCGTCGACCGTCTGCTCCGCGAGTTCAAGGTTGACGCTAACGTTGGTAAGCCCCAGGTTGCCTACCGCGAGACCGCTGGTCACGACGTCGAGAAGGCTGAGGGCAAGTTCGTCCGTCAGTCCGGCGGTCGCGGTCAGTACGGCCACGCCGTCATCAAGCTCGAGAAGATGGAGGAGGGCTTCGGCTACGAGTTCGTCAACGCTATCGTCGGCGGCGTCGTGCCCAAGGAGTACATCCCGTCCATCGACAAGGGCATCCAGGAGGCCCTGAACACCGGTGTTATCGCCGGCTTCCCGGTCCTCGACGTTAAGGTCACCCTGTTCGACGGTTCTTACCACGAGGTCGACTCCTCCGAGGCCGCCTTCAAGATCGCCGGTTCCATGGCTATCAAGGACGCCCTCAAGAAGTCTGACCCGCAGCTGCTCGAGCCGATCATGGCTGTCGAGGTCGAGACCCCCGAGCAGTACATGGGCGACGTTATGGGCAACCTCTCCGGTCGCCGCGGCAAGATCGAGGGCATGGAGGATCGCAAGAACAGCAAGCTCATCCGTGCCAAGGTGCCGCTGGGCGAGATGTTCGGTTACGCTACCGACCTTCGCTCCCAGACCCAGGGCCGTGCATCCTACACGATGCAGTTCGACTCTTATGAGCCCGCGCCCAAGTCCATCGTGGACGAGGTCATGAGCAAGAACGCCTAAGTTCGAGCTCCCTGTTACGTAATCCGCGAGAACGTCTCTCGCACTCTTTGGAGGTTTAAGTTGGCTACCCAGAAGATCCGCATTCGCCTCAAGGGCTATGATCACGAGGTCGTCGATCAGTCCGCGAAGCTCATCGTCGAGACCGCTCAGAAGACCGGCGCTCGCGTTTCCGGTCCTGTCCCCCTGCCCACCGAGCGCAACCTGTACACGGTTATCCGCTCGCCGCACGTGAACAAGGACTCCCGTGAGCAGTTCGAGATGCGCACTCACAAGCGCCTCATCGACATCCTCGACCCCACCTCGGGCACCGTTGATTCGCTCATGCGTCTCGACCTTCCCGCTGGCGTCGACATCGACATCAAGCTCTAAGCGATATCGCTCATAGCTTAAAGGGCCCCGCTGCCGTTACGGTAGCGGGGCCCTTTTGTTTTGAGTTTAGATTTTGGGATAGCGAATTCGTCTGCCGAGCCGACGGCTGCGGCGCCCTATTCGCTCAGGGGGCGCAAGGATGCTTCTTCGAAGTGGAAGACGCACAAGCCGCTCTCGGTCTCAATACATGCGCGGCCGCAATCGTCGACCGTTCTAAATATGCCTCGTGCCAGCTCGTCTCCAGCGGGGGAGCGGGCGATAACGTGCTTCCCGATCCAATTAAGGTGGGCGATATATTCGTCGTGGACGGGCGCGAGCGGACCGGCATCTTCTTCCTTGGCGTTGAGGCGCTCTGCCCAGGCATCTGCAGCGTCTATAACTGCGTGATAGACCTCATCGAGAAGCATGTCGACGGCAGGTACGCTCTCGTTGAGATCCGAGAGACCGATTGCCGGCAGGCCGCCATCGGGAACCTCCGAGGGTACATAGTTTACGTTGACACCAATGCCGCAGACGGCGAAAGGTTTGCCTTCGTTATCGCGTGCGGCCTCGACCAGAATGCCGCCGAGCTTGCGTCCTCGCGCGACAAGGTCGTTGGGCCATTTAAGGCGAATCTCGTTTGCAAGACCCTGCTTTTCGAGTGCTTCGAGCACCGCTAGGCCGCTGACGGCGGCAAGACCAGAGAACTTTGCAGGATTAACGCATGGGCGCAGGACAAGCGAAAGCAATAAGTTGCCGACGGTTGAGTCCCACTTGTGCCCGCGCCGGCCGCGCCCTGCTGTTTGAGCCCGGGCGGCAAGTCCTGTGCCGTGCGGCGCTCCCTGTTTTCCTGCTTCGAGCAGGTCATCGTTGGTCGATCCGGTTACGTCGACAATCGTTAATTGGGCATCCATAGCGGCTGCTACCTCCTTATTGAATAAGTGAATGACGCAATGGTGTCGAGAGATAGACACAATGTGAAGCCTTTGTCGCATTTGGACAATTTAATGTTAACACGTCAACAAAGACTGAAATGCGTTATCCTCTCTTGGTCGATGTAAACACGTCAACAACTCAAAGGAGGTTAGTGATGGGTTTCACGATTCTTGGAACAGGTTCGGCACTTCCTGAGCGCAGTGTTTCCAATGACGAGCTGTCTGAGTTCCTCGATACCTCGGATGAGTGGATTTTTACTCGCACAGGTATCAAGAGCCGCCACGTCTGCACCACCGAGTCACTTGACGACCTTGCCGTAGCGGCGAGCGAGCGGGCACTCCAGGTGTCCGGAATCGACGCGAGCCAGCTGGATCTGATCGTCTGCTCGACGACGACGGGTGACCACCTTGTTCCCGCTGAGGCGTGTGCCGTTGCTGAGCGACTAGGCGCGACGTGCCCTGCCTTCGATGTCTCGGCGGCTTGTGCCGGCTTCGTATTTGCGCTCGATGTCGCCGAGGGCTATATCGCCCGCAGCCGTGCCGAGCGCGTGCTTGTTGTTGCTGCCGAGCAGATGACGCGCGCGCTCGACTGGACCGACCGTGCCACCTGCGTGCTTTTTGGCGATGGGGCAGGCGCCGCAGTGATTGAAGCTGGGGGAGACAGCCCCCTTGCCGTTGAGCTTTCGACGGCGCCCGACGTCGAGACGTTGCGCGTTCCCGGTCTGGTCGGTACCTCGCCGTTTAAGGCTTCCGCAGATAGCGCGAGCGTGCTGTCCATGAATGGCCGCCGCGTGTTCAAGTTCGGCGTCAACGCCATCTGCGACACGGTCCATAAGCTTGCGATCGATGCGGGCATTTTGGTCGAAGACATCGATCATTTTGTATTCCATCAGGCTAACGAACGAATCCTGAGCCAGGCGGTCAAGCGCCTGGGCGTGCCGGACGAGCGCGTGGTTCGCACGTTGCGCGAGACCGGCAACATTTCGAGCGCATGCATTCCGCTTGCCCTCGACCGGCTGGCAAACGCCGGTGCACTTCACACAGGCGACACCATCGCCTTGGTTGGATTTGGCGCCGGTCTGGATATAGGTGGCTATCTGCTTCGTTGGAAGTAGTCGCACATAGGAAATAAAAACGCCCTAGGGCACAACCAAAGGAGAACTACCATGGCAGATCAGAAGACCTTCGAGCGCGTTTGCGACGTTATCCGCGAGACCGCCGGTCTTGACGATGTCGAGATGAAGCCCGAGTCCACGCTCGAGGAGATTGGTCTCGACAGCCTGGGCACCGTCGAGATCCTCGTTGCCGTCGAGGACGAGTTTGGCATCCAGCTCGATACCGAGGAGAACCCCAAGACGGTCGGCGAGTTCGCCGATACGGTCGAGGCGGCATTGGAGAAGTAGAGATGCTCAAGACTCCTCTCTGCGATCTGCTCGGCATCGAAAAGCCCGTGTTCCAGGGCGGTATGGCCTGGATTGCCGATGCCTCGCTGGCGTCCGCAGTGTCCGAGGCGGGTGGCTTAGGCATCATCGCGGCCATGAACGCCGACGCCAACTGGCTTCGCGACCAGATTCATGAGCTGCGCGCCAAGACGGATAAGCCCTTTGGCGTCAACGTCATGCTCATGAGCCCGTTCGCCGACGAGGTCGCCCAGGTTGTGATTGACGAGCGAGTACCGGTCGTCGTGACGGGTGCCGGCAATCCCACCAAGTACATGAAGGCGTGGAACGAGGCGGGCATCAAGGTCATCCCGGTCGTTGCCTCGGTGGCGCTGGCGCGCCTCGTGGCACGTCGTGGAGCCACGGCGGTTGTTGCCGAGGGTACCGAATCGGGCGGCCATATTGGCGAGACCTCGACGATGGCACTGGTGCCGCAGGTCGTCGATGCGGTCGACATTCCCGTCGTGGCTGCCGGCGGTATTGCCGACGGCCGCGGCATGGCGGCCGCCTTTATGCTGGGCGCCGCCGGCGTGCAGGTGGGTACGCGCTTTCTGATCGCAGACGAGTGCACCGTATCGGAGCAGTACAAGGAGATGGTCCTGAAGGCCAACGACACCTCGACGCGTGCGACCGGCCGCTCGACGGGACACCCGGTGCGTGCCCTCAAGAGCCCCTTTACCAACGCCTACGCTAAGAGCGAGGCGGCGGGCGCAAGCGTCGAGGAGCTCGGGGCCATGGGCACGGGCACCCTTCGCAAGGCCGCCAAGGACGGTAATTACGAAGAGGGTTCGTTTTTGTGTGGACAGATTGCCGGCATGGTTAGCGAGCGCCAGAGCGCACGTGAAATCGTTGACGATCTGGTCGATGGCGCCGAGCGCGTCCTGAAGGGTGCGTGCGCATGGGTAGCGTAGCGTTTCTGTTTGCCGGCCAGGGTGCCCAACACCCCGCGATGGGCGTCGATCTGATCGAGATATCGCCGGCGGCCGCCGAGGTGTTCGCCATTGCCGACGAGGTGCGCCCGGGGACCAGCGAGCAATGCCGGAGTGCCTCCAAGGAGGAGCTCTCGCAGACCGAGAACACGCAGCCGTGCGTGTTCGTTCACGACCTAGCAGCGGCTGCCGCCCTGCGTGAGCGCGGCGTGGTACCTGCCGCCTGTGCGGGATTCTCGCTAGGCGAGGTCGCCGCGCTCACCTTTGCGGGGGCGTTCGATACGCGAGCGGGCTTTGAGCTCGTGTGCGAGCGCGCGGCGCTGATGGCCGCGGCTGCCGAGCGCCATCCGGGCGGCATGCGCGCCGTCATCAAGCTCGATGCGGCGCAAGTCGAGGGCTTGGCAAAACAGGCCGGCGAGGATTGCTGGCCGGTCAACTACAACAGTCCGCAGCAGACGGTTGTTGCCGGAGCGCCCGAGGCGCTGCAGGAGCTCGACGTCCTAGTAAAAGAGGCTGGCGGCCGGGCCATGAAGGTCGCGGTGTCGGGTGCATTCCATAGCCCCTATATGGCCGAGGCGACTGAGGGACTGGCGACGTATATCCAAGCCGGCCACGCGCCGTCTCCGCTGCTGATTCCGGTCATGGCAAACATGACGGCGGCGCCCTATCCGGCGGACCCGCGAGCAGCATCGGATGTCTTGGCCAACCAGGTGAGCCATCCCGTGCGCTGGGTCGACACGCTGCATACTCTGCAGGATCAGGGCACCGACACGTTTATTGAGGTCGGTCCTGGCAAAACACTGTCGGGCCTGGTCAAGCGTACGCTGAGCGACGTTCGCGTTTATTCGTGCGAAACGGCCGAGCAGGTCGCAGCTATTGCCGATGAGCTCGCATAGCCCACAGGGCTGTAACTCGAAAGGAATGACATGGGCAACTTGAACAACGGCGCGCTCGAGCGCAACGACTCACGCCGTGTGGCACTGGTCACGGGCGGCTCGCGGGGAATCGGCCGCGCTTGTGCGGTTGGCTTGGCGGAGGACGGCTTTGATATTGCCGTCGTCTATGCCGGTAGCGTCGATGCCGCGCGCGAGACATGCGGAGCCTGCGAGATGGTTGGCGCCACGGCGCGCGCATATCAATGCGACGTGGCAGACCCCGCTGCCGTCAATGCGTGCGTGGAAGCGGTCCTCAACGACTTTGGCTCCATTTGGGCGCTCGTCAACAACGCCGGCATCACGCGCGACGGCCTGCTCATGCGTATGGGTGACGATGCCTTCGACCGCGTGCTCGATGTCAATCTCAAGGGCACGTTCAATACGACGCGCGCACTCACCAAGACCTTTATGCGCCAGCGCGGCGGTTGCGTCATCAACATGAGCTCGGTTGTGGGCCTGATGGGCAATGCCGGGCAGGCCAACTACGCTGCCTCCAAGGCGGGCGTCATCGGCCTGACCAAGGCGGTAGCGCGCGAGCTTGCGCCCCGCGGCGTACGAGTGAACGCGGTCGCACCCGGGTTTGTCGAGACGGATATGACGGCAAAGCTCTCGGAGAAGGTTCGCGCGGCAACCGAGGAGCAGATTCCCCTAAAGCGCATGGCGCGCCCCGAGGAAGTGGCCGGCGTGGTGCGCTTTTTGGCGAGCGATGCGGCTGCCTACATTACGGGCGAGGTCGTACGCGTCGACGGCGGAATGGCGATGTAGAAACCAGGGCCGAAGAACGGCTTGGATGAGGAGACCATGATGGAACAGAGAGTTGCAATCACCGGTATCGGTGCCGTGTCGCCGCTCGGCAACACCGCGCTTGCCACCTGGGCGGCCATGTGCGCCGGCACGTGCGGCATCGGCCCGATCACGCACTTCGATACCGATGCGTTTGCCGTCAAGGTGGCAGCCGAGGTCAAGGGCTTTGACGGCAACGAGTACTTTGGCAAGCGTGACGCCAAGCATCTCGACCCCTGCGTTCAGTTTGCGATGGCGGCTTCGGACGAGGCGATGCACGATGCGGGCTTTGATGTCGAAGGCGCCATCGATCGCGAGCGCCTGGGCGTCTACGTGGGCTCGGGCGTGGGCGGCATGCAGACACTCGTCGACAACGTCCATACGATTGCCGACCGTGGGCCCCGCCGCGCATCGCCTTACATGATCGCGATGATGATCCCCAACATGGCATCGGGCAACATCGCAATCCGTCACAAAGCAAAGGGGCCGACCCTGCCCGTCGTGACCGCTTGCGCCACCTCGGCCCATGCGGTGGGCGAGGCGTTCCGCGCCATCAAGCACGGCTATGCCGACGCGATCCTCGCGGGCGGCGCCGAGGCTGCAATTATCCCCGATGCCGTTGCGGGCTTTACGTCCTGCCGCGCATTGACCACCAACCCCGATCCCGCGACGGCCTGCCGTCCGTTCGATGCAGACCGCGACGGCTTTGTGATGGGCGAGGGCGCCTGCGTGCTCGTGCTCGAGAGCATGGAACATGCGCAGGCGCGCGGTGCGCACATTTATGCCGAGGTCGTGGGCTACGGCAACACCGATGATGCCTATCACATCACGAGCCCTGATCCCGAGGCTGCCGGCATTGCCCGCGCGATATCGCTGGCGGTGACCGAGGGCGACGTCAAGCCTTCCGAGGGTCTCTACATCAATGCCCACGGCACATCTACCAAGCTCAACGATTCGTCCGAGACGGCGGGCATTAAGCGTGCGCTCGGCGAGGACGCGGCGCGCGCCGCGCACGTCTCGTCGACTAAGTCGATGACCGGCCACATGATCGGTGCCACGGGCGCCATCGAGGTCATGGCCTGCGCCATGGCGCTCGAGCAGGGCGTGGTGCCGCCGACCATTAACTACCACACGCCCGATCCCGCCTGCGATCTTGACTACACGCCCAATCGCGCGGTTCGCGCCGACCTTACCTGGGCGCTTTCGACCAACCTGGGCTTTGGCGGACACAACGCCGCCATCGCGCTGCGTAGATATACGAGGAGCTAGAGCATGGATTCCAAAAGACTTGCCGAGATAGCCGATGTTATGGAGGACCGCGGCCTCACGCGCGTGCGCGTTGAGGAGCCCGATGGCACCGCGGTCGAACTCGAGCGCGCGAGCGCCGCACAGCCGGTTGCCGTGCCCATGCCCATGCCGAGCGCTATGGCCGCTCCAGTTGCAGCTCCCACAGTCGCGCCTGCCGCACCGGAGCCCGCCGCGCAGACACCTGCCGCCGCACCGGAGCCCAAGGGCACCGAGGTGACCGCTCCCATGGTCGGCGTTTTCTATGCTGCCCCGGCGCCGGGCGACGAACCGTTTGTGCATGTGGGCTCCAAGGTCAAGGCTGGCGAGACCCTTTGCATCATCGAGGCCATGAAGGTTCTCAACGAGGTGACGGCAGAGGCGGATGGCGAGGTGCTCGAGATCTGCGTGGCCGACGGCGACCTCGTGGAGTTCGGCAGCTGCCTCATGAGGATCGGATAGGTGATATCCATGAACAAAGAAGAGCT
>CAVEET010000160.1:0-5938 GCA_963614835.1 Bulleidia sp.
GCCGTTGCGAATGCCATCGCGATTACCGAAGATGCTCGGCCTAAGCCAAAAGAGGAAAAGGTGAGCACCAAGAAACGCGTAGCGCAGACATTTAAAGAGGCTCGCTCTGTTTTAGATGAGCTTGAGCAGCTGCAGAATTCAGCATTGACGGAGCACCTGGGCGATGCTTCGCAAGATACGCTAGGAGCATAGATGAAACCGGTTTTGAGTACCGAAGAAGTCGTTCGTCTCGAGGATATCATCGAACGCGAAGGGACTTCGAAGGCCGAGCTTATGGAGCTAGCGGGTGAGTTTGCCGCCAACGAGGTCTTGAAGCTCAATCCCGATCGGGTTCTCGTTCTGGTCGGTTTTGGTAATAATGGCGGCGACGGTTGGGTTGCCGCCGATATCCTGAGCCATAAGGGTGTGGACGTGGATATCGTTTCTCCGGTTGAGCCGGATGAGATTCCTGCTGCTCTGGCACGTCATGTTGCTCGTCGTACTGCCGGCCGCGATGTGCACGTTTGCGTCGGCCCCTCGCGTGACGAACTCGAGGTTTTGATCGATAAGGCCGATGTTGTTGTCGATGCCATTTTTGGTACCGGTTTCCACGGAAATCTGCGTGCGCCGTTCTCCATCTGGATTCCTACGGTCAATGAATGCGCCGATTGTGTCGTATCCATTGATGTTCCCTCGGGCCTGAATGCCGAGACGGGCGTTGTTGATGACGACTGCATTCGTGCCGAGCATACGGTGACGATGATTGCGCCCAAGATTGGTCTGTATAGCGCTGATGGTCCTGAGTATGCTGGCGATTTGATCTGCGGCAATCTTTACGACCGTCTTGACGAGGTCATCGATGATGTCGACCACGCCGCCGAGATTGTCGAGCCCGGTGACTTAGTTGATTACTTTGCTCCACTACCTACGAATATCGATAAGTATTCCCGTGGCTCTGTGCTTATTGTCGCCGGATCTGCGCAATATCCTGGTGCTGCCATTATGGCGGCCAAGTCTGCAGCTCGCGCGGGTGCTGGTTACGTGGCAGTCGCGGCTCCTGACGCCTGCGCCAATCTTATTCGCATGGCACTTCCTTCGATTCCCGTCTTTGCTATTCCGTCTGATTCCCGCGGCTCCTTTGGCGCCGCTGCGCGCATGACGGTGTGCGAGATTGCAAAGAAGTACAGCTGCGTACTGTGCGGTCCCGGTATGACGACGTCTGCCGGCGCTATGCAGGTGGTTTCGGGCTTGCTCGAGCTTGATGTACCGCTTATTTTGGATGCCGATGCACTCAACTGCCTTGCTAAGATTGCCATTGACGGTATTGATAGTAACCCCGAGATGTATCGTCGCGAGCAGCCGTTGGTTATGACGCCGCACTATCGTGAGCTTTCGCGTCTGGTTGCCGGTGACGAGGTGAACGACCTTGGTACCGCGATTGCAGCCGCGCAGAAGGTTGTCTGGGCTGCAGGCTCCGACAATCTGGTGGTCATTGCCAAGGGGCCGACGACGGCTATCTGTGGCGTTGAGCGTGTGCTGCTGCCACTTTCGGGTCCGGCTTCTCTGGCAACTGCCGGTTCGGGTGATGTTCTCGCGGGTATTTTGGCCGGCACGCTTGCCACCATGCGCGACGAGATGGATCGTTGGGAGTTGCTGTATTCGTACGCCGTCGCACTTCACAGCTACGCCGGTTTTGCCGCGGCGACGGAGTATGGTGAGAAGAGCGTTATCGCGACCGATCTTATCGACTTGATTGGTCCTGCCATGGAGCTGGCAGCAAAGGATGCGCTCGAAGATCTGGGAATCATGGACGAAGGGTCGGATGACTAATCATGAATAAAGCCGATTTGACGCGCTGGTCCTGGGTCGAGATCGACCGCGGGGCGCTCCGTCGCAACACGAGGGCCTATAAGAACTTGTTGAATCCACGTCAGCGCCTGTGTTGCGTGGTCAAGGCCGATGCTTATGGTCATGGAGCTGTTGAGTGCGCCAAGATCATGTATTCGGCTGGTGCCGACATGTTTGCCGTGGCGACGGTTAACGAGGGCGTTGAGCTCCGACAGGGCGGGATTACGAAGCCCATCCTCATCCTAAGCGAGCCGCCTATCGAGGCCATTCCGACGTTGCTCGAGTTTGATATCATGCCTTCGGTCTATACGTCTGACTTTGCTCTTGCGTATGGCGAATGCGCCGTCGCGGCGGGCAAAGTGGGCAAGTATCATCTCGCCATCGAGACGGGCATGAATCGTATCGGCGTTCACTACACGCAGGTGCTCGACTTTGTCCGCGGTATAAATTTCCATCGCGGTATTCAGTGCGACGGCGTATTTACGCACTTCGCCACGGCCGATGAACCTTCGGGCTGGGACTACAAGCTGCAGTGTCAGCGCTTTACCGAGGCCGTTCAGGCCATTAAGGATGCGGGTTTTGAGTGCGGTATCGTGCACTGCGCCAACACGCCGTCCTCGATGTTCGACCCCTCGATGCATTTTGATATGATTCGCGCCGGCGTTGGCTTGTATGGCATGCAGCCGTGCGAGCTGAGTGGCCGCGTGATGCAGCTTGATCCCGTTATGAGCGTCCATGCGCGCGTGACGCGCGTGGCACACCCTGCGATGGGTGAGGGCGTGGGCTACGGTTTTACCTACCGCGTACCGCGCACGCGCGTTCAGATCTGCACGCTGCCGATCGGTTATGCCGACGGCCTATCGCGCACGCTTTCCAATCGTATGGATGTGCTGTATCGCGGCGAGCGCGTGCATCAGGTTGGCAATATCTGCATGGACCAGTTTATGGTCGCCATTCAGTCCAACCCGGCACACGAGATTCCCGAGGCCGAGTATGGTGACGAGATGATCATTGTCGGCCGCGATGGCGATGCCGAGATCACTATGGACGAGATGGCCCGACTGCGCGGAACGATTAACTACGAGGTCGCCTGCGGCTTTGGCATGCGCCTCGACAAGGTCTACGTGTAGGAGTCGCCATGGGCGTCATGCACATCCCTGGCCATACCCATCAGGCACCACGTGAGGTCGCACTCGAGGAAATTGAGGCCGTTCTGGGCGATTGTCACCTCTGCCAGCTCTACCAGTCGCGTCACAATATCGTGTTTGGCGTGGGAAACCCCCGCGCTCGTGTGATGTTTATTGGCGAGGCGCCGGGCCGCAATGAGGATTTGCAGGGCGAGCCCTTTGTGGGGGCGGCAGGCGAGGACCTCAACGGCATTTTGTCGCTGGCGGGGCTCAAACGCGAAGACGTCTACATTGCCAACGTGCTTAAGTGCCGCCCGCCGGGAAACCGCAATCCGCGTCCCGAGGAAGTGCTGGCTTGCTCGCCGTTTTTGCGTGAGCAGATTCGAAGCATCTGGCCCGATATTATCGTGACGCTCGGCAACCCCGCGACGCACTTTGTGCTTAAGACCGAGATTGGCATTACTAAGCTGCGCGGCAGGTTCCACCAGATGGGGCATTTTGTAGTAATGCCCACGTTCCATCCGGCAGCAGCGCTGCGCAATCCGGCGTGGCAGGAGCTGTTGGAGGAAGACTTTAAGATGCTGGGCGACTATCTGGAGCGACATCCCGCACCAGAGGACGCCTCGGAATAATAAGGAGCATATATGTCCCTGGAGCGCCTGGGGGTAGGTACTTACAAAACGACTTGCGCTGCCGATACGGAGTACTTTGGCGAGCTAATTGCACCGTGCCTTGAGGACGGCGATGTGCTCATCCTGACCGGTGGCCTGGGAGTGGGCAAAACTCACTTTACCAAGGGCGTCTCGCGCGGGCTGGGCGATGGGCATATGGTTACGAGCCCTACGTTTGCGCTCATGGCCGTTCACGATCAAGGTCGTATTCCGCTGTTTCACTTTGATCTATACCGCCTGGAGCATGCCTACGAGCTCGAGGATACGGGCATTTTCGATGTGCTGGGCTATGAGGGTGCTTGCCTGCTGGAATGGGGCGAACAATTCCAAGACGAGCTGACGGATGAGTATCTTTCGGTGACGCTCAAGCGTGATGAGGGCGACAGTGATGTGCGAACGATAACGCTCGAGGCGCACGGTGACCGCGCAATGGAGCTTTCCCATTTGATTGATAAGGCTGTACAAGATGAGCTTGCATAACGACAACGCGCTGGTGGTGGCGCTCGATACTTCGACCGACATGCTTGCCTGCGCGGCAAGCTGGATTGATGGGCAGACGGGCGAGACGAAGCTCGTGAGTGGCGACCACATGTGTCGCCGTCACGCCAACGTTGAGCTCGTGAATACCGTTGATGGCGTGCTGGCTCAAGCCGGTCTGGATCGCAGCGATGTTGGTTACTACGTGGTCGGCCGCGGCCCGGGGTCGTTTACGGGTGTGCGCATCGGCATCTCCACTGCCAAGGGCCTCGCGCGCGGTGCCAATGTTCCGCTGCTGGGCGTGTCGACGCTCGACGCTTGCGCTTGGACGGCGTGGAAGGCTGGCGTGCGCGGCAAGCTTGGTATCTTGGCCGATGCTATGCGCGGTGAGGTATATCCGGCGCTGTATATGCTGGTCGATGAGGGTCCCGAGCGTCAATTTGAGCGCGAACACGTGGTCAAGGCCGCCGTGGCGCTCGATGAGTGGCGCCAAGCAGCGGACTGGGACCAGGTTCAGCTGACCGGTGACGGTCTCGTGCGCTATGGCAAGCTGCTGGGTGAGGACGAGACCGCCCGCTGCGTGGAGCGCGACCTGTGGTGGCCTTCGGGCGAGGGGTTGCTGCTCGCGCACGCTGCGGGTGACGGCGATCCGGCTCGCGTCCTGCCGATTTACACGCGCCTTTCTGATGCCGAGGAAAACGAGCGCAAGCGTCTTGGTCTTGCCGAGAGTGCGCAGAGCGAAATTACGGGCGTTGCCGATGAGCTCGCCGGTCGTCATCTGCAGTTCCGTCCCATGGGCGCGGCGGATGCCGAGGGCGCGAGCGCGCTGGAGGCTGCCTGCTTTGAAGGTGCCGGACACGAGGCGTGGACGCCGGGCATGTTCCTGTCCGAACTGGGCGAGGACGTCGCTGCGCCGCGTAGTTGGTGGGTGGCACACGACGACGGCAAGCTGCTGGGCCTTGCCGGCGGTATGGTCGTGGACGGTGATGTGCAGATTCTGGATGTCGCCGTCGACCCGGCACATCGCCGCGAGGGCATTGCCCGCAAGCTGCTGTCGCATGTGAGCTATGATGCCCAGATGCTCGGCTGCACCACGGCTTCGCTCGAGGTCGAGGACGGCAACGAGGGAGCGATCGCGCTTTATAACGCTCTGGGCTTTACCGAGGCTGGCCGTCGCCGCGGTTACTACGGTGTTGGCAAAGATGCCATCGTCATGACGGCGCCGCTGCCCCTGGTGCTTCCGGTCGACAACGCTTCGCCCGAGCCGACGGCGGCTGAGCAGCGTGTATGGCCGCTGCCTGCGCCCGAGCGAACCGTTGAGGAGCGCGCTGAAATTGAGCGCCGTCGCCTAGTGCTCGCTATCGAGAGTTCCTGCGACGAGACGGCCGTGGCGATTATCGATGCGGATGGCAATATGCTGGCCAACCAGGTGTCGACACAGATTGATTTTCACGCCCGCTTTGGCGGCGTGGTGCCCGAGATCGCCTCGCGCAAGCACGTTGAGGTGATTGTGAGTGTCGTAGATGCGGCGCTCGAGGATGCCGCGGCATCGCTTGGCCTTGAGGGTGGAGCCATTGCCCCCAGCGAGCTTGCCGCCGTGGGCGTGACACAGGGTCCGGGCCTGGTGGGCGCCCTCGTGGTGGGCGTTGCCTTTGCCAAAGGCTTTGCCTACGCTGCCGGTAAGCCGCTCGTATGCGTCAACCATCTGGAGGGGCACCTGTTTGCCAACTTGCTGGCGCAGCCCGACCTCAAGCCTCCGTTTATCTTTACGCTTGTCTCGGGCGGGCACACCATGCTCGTGCACGTAAAGGCATGGGGCGACTACGAGGTGCTCGG
>CAVEET010000161.1:0-4793 GCA_963614835.1 Bulleidia sp.
GGGATTGGTCAATCTCGGCCGACTATATTTGGCTAAATTATTCCGGCGCTAACATCAATATTGCCCGTCGAAGCAAAAACCTCTTTCGGACGTGCGGCTAAGGCGACAATTGAAGACGCGACAAGTTGCAGAAAACGACGACGCGAAAGCATATGTTCTTCTTTCTAGAGAAGCGACTTATAAGGTACTCCTATTCTATAATCTTTTTTTTAACGTTACAGCACTGGTTATATTTCAATTCGATTTGCTTATGTCCTTGCAACCCAATGCGTCTTTACGTTTTAAACGGAATTAGAAAATCACTCATAGCAAAAACGGGCTTTAATCCCAAAGAGATGACTTTGATTATGAATCAAACCAGCAGCCAGGGCATAGCTGCAGTGCAATCGCTACAAGAAAGGCCGCCCTTGGTGGCGGCCTTTCTACTTGCTACTAGTCACGCGTCAGCTTACGGTGAATACGATGCGGCTGGGCTGCGTCCTCGCCCAGGCGCTCGATGCGGTTGGCCTGATAGGCCTCGAAGTTGCCCTCGAACCAATACCAGTTGCCCGGATTCTCGTCGGTGCCCTCCCACGCCAGAATGTGCGTGGCGACGCGGTCCAGGAACATGCGGTCGTGGCTAATGACCACCGAGCAGCCCGGAAACTCGAGCAGCGCTGCTTCGAGCGAGGACAGCGTCTCGACGTCGAGATCGTTCGTGGGCTCGTCGAGGAGCAGCAGGTTGCCGCCCTGCTTGAGCGTGAGTGCCAGGTTCAGACGATTGCGCTCACCACCGGAGAGTACGCCAGCGCGCTTCTGCTGGTCCTGGCCCTTAAAGCCAAAGCTCGCCACATAAGCGCGGCTCGGAACCTCGGTCTCGCCGACCATCATGTGGTCCAGGCCATCCGAGACGACCTCCCACAGGTTCTTGTCAGGGTCGATGCCAGAACGGTTCTGATCGACATAGGAGATCTTGACGGTCTCACCCACCTCGAGCTCGCCCGAAGTCAGCGGCTCCAGACCCACAATCGTCTTGAACAGCGTGGTCTTACCGACGCCGTTGGGGCCGATGACACCCACGATACCGTTGCGCGGCAGGGTGAACGATAGGTCGTCGATGAGCACACGGCCATCGAACTCCTTGTGCAGGTGATGAGCCTCGAGCACCTTGTTGCCCAGACGCGGGCCCACGGGGATGCGGATGTCGGTCCAGTCGAGCTTCTGGCTTGCGCGGGCCTCGGCCTCCATCTCCTCGTAACGAGCCAGACGGGCCTTGTTCTTGGCCTGGCGAGCCTTGGGCGAGCTGCGTACCCACTCGAGCTCGGCCTCCATGCGCTTGGCGAGCTTGGCGTCGCGGTTGCCCTGCGCCTCGATACGGGCGGCCTTGGTCTCCAGATACGTGGAGTAGTTGCCCTTGTAGGGATAGAGGTGGCCGCGGTCGACCTCGCAGATCCACTCGGCAACGTTGTCCAGGAAGTAGCGATCGTGTGTGACGGCCAGAACGGCGCCCTGGTAGTTGTGCAGGAAGTGCTCGAGCCACAGGATCGACTCAGCGTCCAGGTGGTTCGTGGGCTCGTCGAGCAGCAGCAGGTCGGGAGCCTCGAGCAGCAGCTTGCACAGGGCCACGCGACGGCGCTCGCCGCCGGAAAGCACGTTGACCGGCATGTCGGAATCGGGCAGCTGCAGGGCGTCCATGGCCTGGCCGAGCTTGGAATCGATATCCCAGCCGTCGGCGGCGTCAATCTCGTCCTGGAGCTTGCCCATCTCGGCCATGAGGGCGTCCATGTCGCAATCCGGGTCGCACATCTCCTCGCCGATCTTATTGAAGCGATCGACCTTGGCGATCATTTCGCCAAACGCCATGCGCACGTTCTCGATGACGGTCTTGTCGTCGTCGAGCGGCGGCTCCTGCTGCAGGATACCCACAGTGTAGCCGGGGGTGAGCCTGGCATCGCCGTTGGAGACCTCCTCGATGCCGGCCATAATCTTGAGCAGGGTCGACTTACCCATGCCGTTGGGACCCACGACGCCGATCTTGGCACCGGGGTAGAAGCTCAGGGTCACGTCGTCAAGGATTACCTTGTCGCCATGGGCCTTGCGAGCCTGATACATCTGGTAGATAAACTCCGCCATATGTCTGTTCTATCCTTTCTACCTGCTGTTTCCCTATTCTTGATTCGCTTTAGTGGAAACGAAATGAGGGAACCAGCTCTGAAACGTAACGAAAAAGGGGCATGGTTGCCCACACCCCCTAATACTACCTGGGAAAAGTCCCCCGGAACATACTATGAACTGCGTACGCTAGTTTTCCGCAACCTTAACGAGCGGCTCGCTGCGATTTGCGCCACAACAGATACGAGTAGACGTAGACGGCTCCAACCGAACCAAACGCCAGAACCGCAATCACCGCGGCGACGACTTCACTCGAAAGCACGCTGCCTGCCACGCCCATCACAATCAGGCCAATACCCAGCACCATAAAGCAGGCGCCGCCAAAACGCTGAGTACGGCGCCAGTTCTCGGGATCGGCAAGCGCCCAAGGTGTCTTGATACCGAGCGTATAGTTCTGCTTCACACGCGGCAAGTAGTTGCCTACGCCGATGAACAGCAAACCGACAACACCGGAAATCAGCACGTTAACCGAACCGACCGCCGGCACCACGCCCCAGACCGTAAGCTCTCCCAGCCAGCTTATGGCGCACATGAACAAGGTGAAGGCGATTACGAAGCCCTGGTAGAACTTGCCCGAGGTTCGATATGCCTCACCTTTGGGGTCGATGCGCGGCACCATGCAGAACATTGCGAGAAGCGCCAGAGGCAGCACGCCGAGCGCGGAGGCCATCCAACTAGGACCCCAACCGTCGACGGCGCCGTTCGCGCCCCAGTGCGTGGGAATCTGTGCAGGCAGGCTCGGCATCACCATGAGGTGCGCTACAACATTAATAGCGCAGACCACAACAAGCATGGCCCACACGCGCGACGATACCCCCGTGGCGTGAATGCCCTTGTTTTCGTTATTCATCCTTATCACCTTCCGTGTTTGTAAAGCCCATAAACCAACCGATCAAGTCCTGCATGACGGTGGTGTTTAAGCTGTAAACGATGTTTTGGCCATGACGTTCGTCGGTCACCAACCCGGCGTTTTTGAGCGTCGCCAAGTGATGGCTCAACGACGGCTTGCTGATGTCAAAATGCTCGGCAAGCTCCCCGGCCGTGCAATTGCCCTCGCGCAGCAGTTCCAAAATGCGCCGTCGCGT
Source organism: Bulleidia sp. (assembly GCA_963614835.1). Lineage (GTDB taxonomy): Bacteria > Actinomycetota > Coriobacteriia > Coriobacteriales > Coriobacteriaceae > Collinsella. Next base: position 3,237 of record CAVEET010000161.1, read on the forward strand.
TGGATCGGCAAGCGCCTTAAAACCCTCTCCCGGCATAAGACCTCCTCTCATCATCTCTCATGACGTGCACACTATACTCAACATTTAGATGTTTGTCTAACTATCTAATCGCAATGCTTCAAACCACATCAAAGCAAACGCCATCGCAACCTATGGGCGATTACCTATAATGGCGATAGCTAAAACACGACCTGCTTCCCCATCGGAGGATATCTATGACCGAAACCACAGCCGCAACTCCCATCGAGACACGCGACACCAAGCTCGAGATTATCATGGGCCGCGAGGCACTCGATAAGCTCGCCGATGCTACGGTGCTAGTGCTCGGCTGCGGAGGCGTGGGCTCCAACTGCTGCGAGGCACTCGCCCGCGGCGGCATCGGTCATTTCGTCATTCTGGATAAGGACATCATCGCGCCCAGCAATATCAATCGCCAGGCCATCGCCTTTCACAGCACCGTCGGCAAGCGCAAAGTCGACGTCATGGAGGCTATGATTCACGACATCAACCCTACCGCTACCGTCATCAAGCGCACCGAATACCTGCTGAGCGACAACATCGATGATTTCTTCGCGAGCGTTTTGGAGCAGACGGACGGCAAGCTCGACTACGTCGTCGACGCCATCGACACCATCTCGGCCAAGCTCACCATTGCCAAATATGCTCAGGACCACGACATTCGTTTGGTTAGCTCCATGGGCGGGGCCAACAAGCTCCATCCCGAGTGCCTCCGCTTTGCCGACATTTTCGATACGGTACGTGACCCCATGAGCCGCATCATGCGCAAAGAATGCAAGAAGCGCGGAATCAAGAGCCTGCATGTACTGTTTAGCTGCGAGGAATCGGTTAAGACACAGCCCCGCGACCCTTCCAACATCCACGAGCGCACCGAGCTGGGAACCGCCAGCTTTATGCCGCCCATCATGGGCCAGATGATTGCCGGCGAGGTTATCCGCCAGATCAGCGGCCGCGGCACTGAGCGCGTGCGCTCCGATGGCCAACGTCTGGACTAGCGGAGCGCACCGAGATGGAGCCCCGGTTATTTGATGCACACTGCCACCTTAATTTAATGGCTCACCCGGACGCCGTTGCCGATGAGGCGACGGCGCTGGGCTTGGGTCTATTTGACTGCGGCGTCAATCCGCGCGACTTTTCGGCCGCAAACGAGCGCGCCTGTCGCCAACCAAGTATCATCGCTGGCGTTGGGCTCCACCCCTGGTGGCTCGCCGACGGCCGCTGCGGTCCTGCCGAAGTCGATCTGCTTTGCGAAGTTGCTGCCCAAGAGCGCTACATCGGCGAGGTGGGACTCGACTTTTCCGCACGCTTTGCCGGAAGTGAGCCGCTACAAATACAGGCATTTGACCGGCTCTGCGATACACTCGTGCAGCATCCTCTTACCGGGCGCGTGATATCAATTCACGCCGTTCGTTCGGCAGGAGCCGTACTGGACGTCCTCGAATCGCATAGACTACTCATCCCAAACCCCGACTCCCCCGTTATCATCTTCCACTGGTTTAGCGGCACTTCGGACGAACTCGTCCGCGCGCGTAATGCGGG
>CAVEET010000162.1:0-7973 GCA_963614835.1 Bulleidia sp.
AGCTTGTCAATCGACAGGAATCGCTCGGCGATGACCTCACCCACACTCTTGCCCACGTGGCGGATGCCCAGGGCAAACAGCACGCGACCGAGCGGCTGGCTCTTGGACTTGTTGAGCTCGGCGATGATTTTCTCAGCCGTCTTGAGGCCCACCGGGATGGGGTCGCCCTTCTTGACGCCCTTTTTGCTGTTGGAGCTGGCATAGGTGCGCCCCGTGTCCAGGCCGGCGATATCGTCGACCGTGAGCTGGTAGAAGTCTGCGACGTCGTGAATCAGCCCGGCGGCGATCATCTTGTCGACGATCTCGTCGCCTAGGCCGTCGACGTCCATGCAGCCGCGGCTCACCCAGTGGAGCAGGCGCTCCTTGAGCTGCGCGGGACAGTCGATAGAGACGCAGCGGTAAGCCACCTCGCCGTCCTCGTGGACCACGGGACTTCCGCACACGGGACAGACCTCGGGCATGTACCAGTCGACCGAATCGGCCGGGCGTTTATCGAGCACCGGGCCCACGACCTCGGGGATCACGTCGCCCGCCTTGTGCACGATGATAGTGTCGCCCTCGCGCACGTTTTTGCGACGGATCTCGTCAATGTTGTGCAGCGTGGCGCGCGCGATGGTGGAGCCGGCGACCGTCACCGGGTCGAACTCGGCGACCGGCGTGAGCACACCGGTGCGGCCCACCTGGATGCGGATTTCGCGCAGGATGGTCTGCTTTTCCTCGGGCGGAAACTTAAAGGCAATGGCCCAGCGCGGCGCGCGGGCAGTAAAGCCCAGGTCGAGCTGCTGCTGGAAGCTGTCGACCTTTACGACCACGCCGTCGATGTCGTAGCCCAGGTCACCGCGGTGCTCAAGCGCCTGGGCACAGAACTCGTGGACCTCGGCGGGCGTGGCGCAACGGGCAACGTTAGGGTTGACGCTAAAGCCAGCGTTGCGCAGCCAGTCGAGGAACTCGCGCTGGCTGTGGACGTGCAGCGGATCGGTATCGGCGATGGCATAGATAAAGGTGGCAAGATCGCGGCGTGCCGTGATCTTGGGATCCTTTTGGCGCAGGCTGCCGGCGGCAGCGTTGCGCGGGTTGGCGAAGGGGTCGCGACCCTCGGCATCGGCCTCGTCGTTCAGACGAACAAAGCTGCCCTTAGGCATGTAGACCTCGCCGCGCACCTCAATGGTGCGCTCGCGGTCGGCGCCCATGTGAGCGAGCGCCGGCTCGGACAGGTGCATGGGCACATCCTTGATGGTGCGCACGTTGAGCGACACATCCTCGCCCGTGGTGCCATCGCCACGTGTGGCCGCACGTACGAAGGTGCCGTTTTGGTAGGTAAGGGCCACGCCCAGACCGTCGATCTTAAGCTCGCAGGTATAGGTGACGCTGCCGGCACCGAGCGCATCCTCGGCGCGCTGGAGCCACGCGTCGAGTTCGTCCAGATCCATGGCATCATCCATGGAATACATGCGCGCCATATGCGTGACCGGCGTAAACTGCTCGCTCACGTAGCCGCCCACGCGCTGGGTATAGCTGTCGGGCGTTACCAGGTCGGGGTAGGTCGCCTCGATTTCCTGCAGCTCAACGAGCATTTTGTCGAAGGCGGCGTCCGTGATCTCGGGCGCATCGAGCATGTAGTAGCGATAGGCGTGGTAATCGAGCTCGTGGCGCAGCTCGGCCGCACGCGCTGCCGCCTGGGCACGGGCGTCGACCGGTGCGGTGGCATCCGCGCTCGCGGGCGTTTCGGTATCGATGTCCACGCCGTCACCAAACAGGCTCGATTGCTCCATAGCGCCACTCCTTCGCTCGATTTCAAACGGATACTAGAGTACCACCGGCCGCAACGGGGCCGAATAGCGGTCTCAAACCGCACCGAATCGGCAGCGGCCTGACTGGAGTGGACAGTTAGTTCAGATACGTATAAATCCTAGAGCTGAATCAGGCACGAACACCCCTGTTTCAACTAATTTGGGCTCCTCGAGACCATGTAAACGTCCCGCTCTCCCTTCCAAACACCCATTCGAGCCCCATCCCAATCAAAAATTGCTCAAAACGCATCCCAAGCTGCCCCAGATTTATACGTATCTGAACTAACTGTCCAGACCATTACGAACCAGGCCTCTTGCCAGCCACAAGTGATCCGTTTTCCTCCGTCCCCAACGGATCAATAAGAAAAGAGGGGGCTGTCCCGCGTTGGCGGAACAGCCCCCTCTGGCATCGGTATGTGCGATACAGCTCGTTAGAAACCCTGGCCGTAGCCCTGGCCCTGGCCCTGCTGGCCCAGCAGCTCCTCCAGATACTGGCGCAGCTGCTCGTCGGTAATACCGCCGTTGCCGGTGTCGGTCGAGCTGTCGTCCTGCTGCTGGTTCTGCAGCTCCTCGTCGGAGCCCAGCTCAACCGTGACCTTCTTCTCTTCCTTGCCGCGCATGAGCGTGATTTCGACTTTCTCGCCCACCTCGTGGCTGCGCAGTGCGATGATCAGGCCATCGGCGCTCGTGATCTCGTCGTCGCCCAGCTTGGTGATAACGTCACCCTCCTGAATGCCGGCCTTGGCGGCAGGACCATCCTCAACGACGCTCGCCACATACGCGCCGCTATCGGTGCTCAGCTTGTTGGTGCGGGCGTTGAGCGCATTGACGCTCGAAAGCGTAGCGCCCATGTACGGATGCACCGGCGTCTTGCCGTCGATAATCTGGTCGGCAATGTTCTTGGCGTAGTTAACGGGAATAGCAAAGCCCACGCCCGAGCTGGAGCCCGAGTAGCTCTCGATGAGCGAGTTGATGCCCACGAGCTCGCCGTTGTCGTTGACGAGCGCGCCGCCGGAGTTGCCTGGGTTGATGGCGGCATCGGTCTGAATCATATTGGCATAGATGGTGTTACCGCTGGTAGAGCTCATGGCCGTGGAGCGATACAGCGCCGACACAATGCCCGTGGAGACAGACTGCTCGTTGCCGAACGGCGAGCCGATCGCCATAACCCACTCGCCCACGTTGAGCTTGGAGGAATCACCGATCTCGATCGGCGTGAGCTTGGAGGCGTCGGCGTCCTTGAGCTTGATGACGGCCAAGTCGCTCGAAGCATCGTTGCCCACGAACTCGGCCTCGTAGGTGGTGCCGTCGTCCATGGTCACCACGTACTGGTCGTAGCCGTCGACCACGTGGTTGTTGGTGAGGATGTGACCCTCGGTATCGAGCACCACGCCCGAACCGACGCTGCCCGAGCTATCCGACTCGTCGGCAGACTGCGAAAGCGAGCCATTCTGGCTGCCGCTCGAAGTGGCGGTAATGGAAACCACGGAGGGCAGGGCCTTGGCAGAAACGGCCTCGGCCAGCGTGGTGTCCTCGGAGTCGATCGTGATCTTTTGCGTCGACGAACCCGAAGCGCCCGCCGTCACGGCATTCTTGCCGCCACCGATATCGAGCGTGCCGCTCATAATGAGTGCAATGACCAGCAGGGCACCGCAGGCGCAGCCGGCAAGCGCCGTAATAAAGATCGGCAGCTTTTTGGTCTTGGTCTTGACCACCGTGTGCTTGTTCACAACCTGCTGCCCGCCCAGAGGCTTGCCGGTTTGCGTGTCGTAGGCCTGCACGTAGGGAATGTTGCCGTCGGCAGGCGTCGACTCTACCTGCACGCGCGGTTGCTGCTGAGTCTCGCCGGCGTGGCCCGCATCCTGGGGGCGCTGGGAATCGTTCTCGCTCATGGCTGCGATCCTTTCGTCAAATAACCAAAGGCCCGCCAAACATGTGGCGGGCCATCATTGTTCACGTTGAGTTGTACCCCAATATGCGGGCGCAAGTGTATGAGAACGCAATCTTTTAGGAAGGCTTAAGTTCTGTTGCAGGCCCGAAAGGAACCCGCACCTGCGGCAAAACCACCACAAAGGTGCTGTCCCCTTTGTAGTGAAAATCTAGTCCTTAAACAGATAGCCCACGCCGCGGACGGTGGTGATGTGCGCCGCGATCTGCGGGCCCACCTTGGAGCGGATGCGTCGGATGTGCACGTCGACGGTGCGCGTGCCGCCGCAGTACTCAAAGCCCCACACGCGGTGCAGCAGCACTTCGCGGCTGTAGGCACGGTTGGGGTGCGTCGCCAAAAAGCTCAGCAGCGAGTACTCCATCAGCGTCAGGTCGATGGGCTCGTTATCGAGCGTCACCTGGTAGGTAGCCAGGTTGATCTCGAGGTTATCGATGTTGAGCACATCGTCGGCGGTGACGGTCTCCTCCTCGCCCATCAGGCGCTGTGCACGAGCCTTGAGCTCGTTGGGCGTCGCCGTGGGGCATACAAAGTCGGCATGCGCATGATTGGGCAGGCGCAGGATGCCGAGTGCCTCGTCGTCGACGATCACCAGCATTGGAACGCCGCCGCGGTCGTCAAGCCACTTGGCAATCTGGTCGATGCGGTCGCTGCGGATGCCATCGGAATCGAGGATCAGCAGGTCAAAGTCGTGCGCCGCGGTCGGCGAATCGGGAGTTGCCAGGCTCACCTCGACACCCAGGGTGGTCGTCAAGCTGCGGGCAAACTCGTGGAAGCGCGTCGTGCGCGCCATGAACAGGGCACTCTTTTCGGACATATCGGCCTCCAAGGAAATGAGCTCAATCGTACTGGAACAAGTCAGCGCGATTAGGAGTTCGCCAGGTAGTGCTTAATCTCCCACTCGGTGATCGTAGACTCAAACTTATGCCACTCGTCGCGCTTCTTTTTGAGGAAGAAGCTGTGGATGTGCTCGCCGAGGGCATCCTTCATAAACTGCGAGTCCTCAAACACGTCGAGCGCCTCTTTGAGCGAACGCGGCAGCGGCGTGTAGCCGGCCTCGACCATCTGACGGTCGGTGAGTTTGAGCGTCTCGGCCGTGGCCTCGGGCGGGAGCTCCAGCTTGCGCTCGATACCGTCGAGACCGGCCGCCAGCGTGACGGCGTTGACCAGGTACGGGTTGGCCATGGGGTCGGGGCTACGAAGCTCGATGCGCGTGGACAGCTGCTTGCCGGGCTTGTAGACCGGGATGCGGACCATGCTTGCGCGGTTGCGCAGGCCCCACGTGGCGTACTGCGGCACGGAGTCGCCGCCCGTGGTGATGCGCTTGTACGAGTTGACCGTGGGGTTGGTGATGGCGCTAATCTCGCGGGCATGCGCCAGGATGCCGGCCATGTAGTGCTTGGCGACGTCGGAGAGGTGGTACTTCTCGTCGTCCTCGCCCCAAAAGACGTTGTTGCCGTCGTGGTCGAATAGCGACTGGCACAGGAACATAGCACTGCCGTCCTCGCCCGCCAACGGCTTGGGCATAAAGGAGGCGTGGCAACCGCTCTCGTAGGCCTGCTGCTTAATGATGAGTTTGGCCGTAGTGATGGCGTCGGACATACTCAGGGCCTCGGCGTGGCGCAGGCTCATGCCGTGTTGCGAGCGGCCGGCGGCGTGGAAGGTGTACTCCACGGGCACGGACATCTTCTCGAGCGTGAGGACCGTGTTGCGACGCAGGTCGCGGGCGGCATCGCTCACCGAAAGATCGAAGTAGCCCACGTTGTCAAGCGGCTCGGGGGTATGCTCGTCGGGGAAGTAGTAATACTCCAGCTCGGCGCCCACGTTGAGCAGATAGCCAGCCTTCTCGGCCTTGCGGAACATGCGACGCAGGGCATCGCGCGGGTCGCCGGCAAACGGCTTGCGATCGGGAGTGCACACGTCGCAGAACACGCGGGCGACGCCATTGTGGCTCGGGCGCCACGGCAAAATCTGGAAGGTCGAAGCATCGGGAAACGCCAGCATGTCGGCTTCCTCGGGCGTGGCAAAACCCTCGATGGCGGAGCCGTCAAAGCCAATACCCTCCTCAAAAGCGACTTCGAGGTCCTCGGGGCTAATGGCAAAGTTCTTGAGGCGGCCGAGAATGTCGACAAACCACAGACGCACAAAGCGGATGTCACGCTGCTCTACGGAGCGGAGTACGTAATCGATGTTCTGCTGGTTCATGTCGCTCCCCTTTCTTTCGGGCGGGTTTCGACTGGTCTATATCGCAGATACTATCGCAGAAAAATGTTTCCGCAGGGTTAAAGCGTATCAAGCGCTCAAAAAACGTGCTTGAGCAGGCGGGTATGACAAGTAACTATCGCTCGGATTCGGAGACAATTTGCCTACAGGCTCGTTCCAGCGCAGGGAACTCCATCGTCACTGCATCCCAAACAACCGAGCGGTCGACATTGCCGTAATCATGCGCAAGATAATTTCTCATGCCGATAATTCCACGCCATTCGATTTCGGGATGAAGCCGCTGCGAGCGTTCCGACAATTTGCCCGCTTCTTCCGTCACCCTAAGCGCACACATCAAAAGGGAGTCCGCCAACGTCCTCGTCCGCACGTCATTCGCATGCAGAAACTGGTTCTCGGTGATATCAAAGGCCTTGATGCGCTCGTTCGTTTCGGAGATGGCGTCCAAGACCTCTTGGGCGCGGAGGCCGTCTGACTTACGCGCGATCATAAATGATCACTCCTTCGCGCTTGATTACCGCGGCAAGATCTTCATCAAGATCATCACTCGAGACGAGGTCAACCTGCCTGCCGGTTTCTTTGCGCACCGCCTCACCAAACGCCGACAACGCGAATAGACCAAAGCCCTGCTCGCGATCGACTTCGAGACGCAAGTCGATATCACTATCGACACGCGCCTCGCCACGGGCATACGAACCAAAAAGAATCACGGTTTTGATGGCGGGAATCGGGCTGGCCGCCTCGCGGACGGCGGACTCAATCTGAGCAATATCCAAAATGTCTGCGGCGACGTTTTCGCTCGCAGAGTTTTTACCAAGTGAAGGAACAAACGGCAGCGAGCGCTCGCGCAGCATCTGCCTCATAAACATATTGACCGCTACAGACGAAGTCATGCCGAGTTCTTCGCATAGCTCGGCAAATGAATCTTTAATTGACGAGTCCACTCGCACACTCAGCACAGACGCAGCCATGGGTACCTCCTGTATGACATTGTCTATATAATATCACACAGGCTAGCGCGAGGTCGAAGCGCGGTGTTCGATGTGGCCGGGGACCTCGATGCGCTTGGGGGCGAGCTTTGCGGCATCGCCCACCGTAGTGGTAACGACGTCGATGCGCTCGGACAGGCGCTCGACTACGCGCTCGGCAATGGTAAGGGTGTCTTGCGCGGCCGTGGTCACACCGCCAAAAAGCACGTGGTTCCAGGGGTAATCGTCAAACGTCGCGATCTTGAGGCCAGCCGGCAACGAAGGTCCCAGCTGCGCTAATGCCTCGGTCAGGCGCAGGAAGACCAGACCGTTGACGGCAATGAGGCCGAGCTTTTTACCCGCATAGCCGCGGATGGTCTCGTCCAGGCGACTGACACCCTCGACGCCACCGTCCGCCAAGGTGACGACCTCGCCGGCCAGGCCGCGGCGCGAGAGCTCGTCGGCAAACGCCTCGGCGCGTTCGCGACGCACGGGGCTGTCGTCGCTTGCCTCGGTGAGCAGGCACAGGCGCTCGCTGCCCGCAGAGGCCAAGGCGTCTACCAGGCCGGCGACCAGCTCACGGTTGTTGGAGGTCACCAGATCGACACCGCCGTCGGCAACATCGCGGTCGAGCAGCACAACAGGCAGGTGTCCCGCAGCCGCGGCGATGACCCCGTCGTTGCCGCCACAGGTGTTGACGACCAGGCCGTCCACGCCGGCATCGATAAGTCTGGTGAGCGACTCTGCCTCCTTGGCGGGTTCGTTGCCGCTAATGGCCGTCATGAGCGAGCAGCCGCGCGCGGCGGCGCTGGCGGAAAGCCCTTCGAGCATGGCGCTGGAGAACGGGTTAGCGATGTCGGCCAGGATCACGCCGATGAGGTTGGTGCGCGAGCTGCGCAGATTGCGCGCGGCGGCACGTGGGCGATAGCCGGTGCGCTCGATAACTGCCGCGATGCGAGCACGGGTTTCCTCGGTCATTTGCCCAGGGCGGTTGTTGAGATAGCGCGAGACCGTGGCCGGGCTCACGCCCGCCTCGGCGGCAATGTCCTT
>CAVEET010000163.1:0-3757 GCA_963614835.1 Bulleidia sp.
AGTTCCTGGATAATCCTCGCGAGCTCGAGGTCGCCATCACCAAGAAGGAAGCCGCCGGCGCCAGCGAGGAAGAGCTTGCAGCCCTGCGCGCCCGCCTGCGTCGTATCGACGGCATGGTCGAGTCGAACCCCATGCTCGGCCTGCGCGGCGTTCGCCTGTCCGTCGTCTTTAGCGATCTGCCGCTCATGCAGGTTCGCGCCGTCGCCACGGCCGCTGCCCGCCTTATCAAGGAGGGCGTCGACCCGCATCCCGAGATCATGGTTCCGCTCGTTTCCATCACGGCCGAGCATATCCAGACTCGCGAGGTCATCGAGCGCGTCATCGCCGAGGTTTCCGCCGAGGAGGGCGTCGAGCTCAACATTCCCGTGGGCACGATGCTCGAGCTGCCGCGCGCCTGTATGGTCGCCGACGAGATCGCCCAGCACGCCGATTTCTTCTGCTTTGGCACCAACGACCTTACCCAGACGACCTTCGGTTTCTCGCGTGATGACGCCGAGGCTAAGTTCATCCCGCTGTACATGCATAAGAAGATCTTGAAGGACAACCCCTTCGAGACCATCGACACGGCGGTGCTGGAGCTCGTGCGCATGGCCGTTGAGAAGGGTCGCGCCACCAAACCCGACATGCACTTTGGCGTGTGCGGCGAGCACGGCGGCGACCCCAAGTCCATCAAGGGCCTGTTTAACGTGGCCGACGTGGACTACGTGTCCTGCTCGCCCTACCGCGTGCCCCTCGCACGCCTGGCTGCCGCTCAGGCCAAGCTCGAGGCCAAGCGTTCCGCCTAACGTTTTGGGTTTAGACGCCTAGCATAGTCCCCTTCATGTCGCCCGTCTCATTCGTGAGACGGGCGGTTATCATGTGCGGGTTTTGTCTTTTTGTCTGCGTAAAAAATTGTTCTTGCAGCAGAAACCCGCGCGTGTATACTCGAATACGTTTGTTCAACTACGTGCCGGCCAAGGTGGTACGGCACCTCTAGAAGAGTAAGGAATTGCACATGGATTACATCCGCGCAATCGAGCGTCAGCAGATCCGCGAGGACATTCCTCAGGTTCGCGTCGCCGACAACGTCAAGGTTCACTACCGCATTAAGGAAGGCGACCGCGAGCGCATCCAGGTCTTCCAGGGCGACGTCATCCGCATGGCCGGCGCCGGTGCCCGCGAGACCTTCACCGTCCGCAAGATGTCCTTCGGTGTCGGTGTTGAGCGTACCTTCCCGCTTCACAGCCCCAAGATCGCCAAGCTCGAGGTCGTTCGTCATGGTCGCGTCCGTCGCGCCAAGCTGTACTACCTCCGCGACAAGGTGGGCAAGGCTGCTCGCATCCCCGAGAAGCGCTAAGAAGATCGCAGCGTCTGTCCACTCGTTTGGACACAAGGGTCACCTTCGGGTGGCCCTTCTTTTTATCTGATTTGCATGCAAGGAGGGCCTGGTATGGCCAACATGACGAGCTCGGTTTCGGCATCGCAGGTTGCCGGTGAGTTGGCGAGCGCTACGTTTGAGGAGATTCCCGCCCTCGTGGAGCATTATCGCGAGGACCCGCGCCAGCAGGTAATCAAGGCTTGCGAGCGCGCTCTCAAACGCCATGCCAAAGAGCTTGCCGAGCGTGAGCGCGTCAATGACATGTACGAGCTTATGCATGAGCTTGGCGGCGATGGGGTGGTCGTTGGTGTCGACGAGGTGGGTCGCGGATCGGTGGCCGGTCCTTTGACGGTATGCGCCGTCTGCCTTCCTATGGAGCCGCGCGTCTGGGGCATCAACGATTCCAAAAAGCTCACGCCGGCGCGCCGCGAGTTGCTCTCAGTGAAGATTGCCGAGGTGGCGACGGCGATCGGTTTTTGCCATATCGCGCCTAAGGATATCGATGAGATGGGCATGGCCCGTGCTATCCGTACCGCCGTTGCGGGCGCCGTGGCCGATACGGGGCTCGAGCCCGATTGCGTCCTCATGGACGGCAACCCCCTGGGCGCCGTTCCCAACGAGCGCGACGTGGTGAAGGGCGATGCCAAGATCGCCTGCATCGCCGCGGCGTCCATCATGGCTAAGGTCACGCGTGACGAGATGATGGTCGAGTACGACGCCGAGTATCCCGAGTACCATCTGGCCGAGTCGAAGGGCTATGCGAGCCCCGAGCACATCGAGGCCATTCGCAAACATGGACTTTGTCCACTGCACCGCGTGAGCTTTTGCGGAAACTTCCTGCAGACTGAGCGCCTTTTCTAGGTCAATTGTGGAGACAGAGACCTCTGGGGTTTTATAAACCTGCTGGTAGCGGGCCGTATGCAACACCATTGTTGCGTACGGCCCGTTTTTTGACGGCATTTGGTCAGCTTTTGGTTTGCTTTCGGTACTTACCCGCATGAAAGGTGCCCTCATCATCGGGGCAATGCAGTGTGCGGGAAAGGAGACCCCATGAGTGCCGCAAGCAAAAAGAGCAAGACGCAGCAGCTCAAGGAGCGTTGGGAAAACGGCGAGCTCGACTGCGGGGCGATGACGCCCGAGTTTATCAAGGGGCTCAGTCCGCGCGAGCTGGGCATGCTGGGCGAGCTGATCACCATCGACTACTTTAACGAGCGCGGCTATACCTTGCTGGAGCAGGGTTATCGTTGCACCGAGGGCGAGGCCGATCTGGTGCTGCTCGATGAGCTCGACGATGTCGTGGTGATGGCCGAGGTCAAGACCAGACGCGTCGCACTGGATTGCAGCACGCGGGTCTTTCCCGAGGAGGCCGTGGACGCCCAAAAGCAACGCCGCTACCGCCGCATCGCAAGTTGCTATCTCATGGAGCATTATCCGCTCAAGGCGATTCGCTTCGATGCCGTGGGCGTCACCATTCGCGGCGGACATATCGCCGAGATCGAGCACCAGTACAACGCGTTTGATTGGCAGGTGTCGTGATGGCGTTCGAGACGTTTGCCGTTCACGCGGCCTGCATCCGCGGCGTCGAGGCGATTCACGTCACGGTCGAGGTCTCGCTTGCCGGTGGCGTTCCGGGCATCCAGATGCTCGGCATTCCGAGTATGGAGGTGATGGAGTCACGCGGTCGTATTCGCTGCGCGATGCGCTCCGCCGGGTTCGAGATCCCGCGCTCGGGCATTACCGTTAACCTGGCACCCGGCGATATCCGCAAGACCGGTAGCGGCTTTGACCTGCCCATCGCCATCGCGGTTCTAGCGGCCGATGGGCAGATTCCCCGTGACAACCTCGATCGCTGCCTTATCGCAGGTGAGCTTGGTCTGGACGGTACGGTGCTTCCCGTCAAGGGCGAGGTGGCGTTTCAACTGCTGGCTCGCGACATGGGGCTGTCTTTTATCGCCGGCAGGTCAGACCAGCATGTGCCACTCGCGGGCGTGGATTGCGGCTTTATCGATCATTTGTCTCAGCTTGCTCATGGTATGGGCGATGCCGCGCGGCACTACTTGGATTCCGAGGGCGTCGAGGCGACCTTTGAGCCAGAGCTCGACTATGCCGACGTGCTGGGGCAGGAAGTCGCTAAACGCGGCATGGCGCTTGCGGCGGCAGGAGAACTCGGCTTGCTCATGATTGGGTCCCCGGGATCGGGCAAGACTATGCTCGCACGCCGTATGACCGGCATCCTGCCCGAGCTTTCTGTCGAGGACCAGCAGGAGGCGCTGTGCATCCATTCGGTTTTGGGTGAGAACATTGATGGCTTGTTGGCGGGGCACCGCCCCTTCCGCAGTCCCCACCACAGTATTTCGACCGCAGGCCTTATCGGCGGCGGGCGCCCGGTGCACCCGGGTG
>CAVEET010000164.1:0-4039 GCA_963614835.1 Bulleidia sp.
ACGCCAATGCCCACGCCCAGCTCGGCGCAGCGCTCGGCGATCTTGCGGCATACGGCCCAATGCTCAGTGTCAACACCGTGTTCAAGACTATGGTTGTTGATCTCGATAATCTTGTGCTTGGCCTTAGCCGCCAACAGCACCTCGTCGATATCGAACGGCACGCCCGAACGCCCCGTGTGACCCAGCATGAACACCTTGGGGTGCTCCAGGGCATTGATATACATCTCGGTCGCCTGGGCCAGCGTCGCGCCCTCAGCAATCTGTGGATTATGCACGCTTGCAACCAAATAATCCAAATTACGCGTAACCAAATCGAACAGTGAATGCTGACGGCTGTACGAATCGCCGGCAATATCGAGCGTGACAGGAGTGTCCTCGCCAAACAGGCTTCCGTCCAGCGAAACGATATCGGCCTCGGCGCCGCGAAGTACCAGCACGCCGCTCCAAATGCGCGGCCAGATATCCTGGTTAATAAAGAACTGGAAACTGCGCAGGTCATTGGGGCAAGGCGTAACCATAGAGCTCAAATGGTCGGCAGATCCGAGTACCTGCAGACCACGCTCTGCCGCCCAGTACACATTCTCCTCAATGGTCGAATATGCATGCGCAGAGAACATCGTATGGGTATGAATGTCACAAGAAAGTAGGTAGGGCATCAGGTCTCCTTATCTGGCACGGCCGTCGCTTATATTCATTGTACGCATAGCCTTCGATAGTCGTAAAACCACTCCATCCCAAAGACACAACGTCCATGACAACGGGGCCTGGCTTAACACCAAACCCCGTTTCACGTAAAACATTGTAGGCAGAGCGCTTTACTTTTAACGATACTCGTCCGCCAACTGTTTCCAAGCGGGTAGCGAATTGATAATCGTTTCGTAACTCACGCAATAGCCCAGGCGGAACCAACCCGGCATACCAAAGCTGTCCGAGGGAACCGCAAGCAACTCATACTTCTTTGCACGCTCGCAAAACGCATTCGCATCGGGTTCCAGCGCCTTCACCCACAGGTAGAATGCACCATCCGGCTCAACATAGGTGTAGCCGTACTCCGCTAGTGCGTCGGTAAGCGCGGTGCGGTTGCGCGCATAGGCCTCGACATCGCTCGGCTCATCGATGCAATCGATGATTACGCGCTGGAAGAGTGCCGGTGCGCATACAAAACCTAGCGTACGGGCAGCACCCGCAACAGCCGGCATCAGACGGGCAGCCTGCGGATTGGTGTTGGGAACCAAGATCCACCCCACGCGCTCGCCCGGCAGCGACAGCGACTTGGAATACGAGTAGCACACGATGGTGTGCTCGTAGATCGAGGGCACCCAAGGCACCTCGGCACCGTACACAATCTCGCGGTACGGCTCATCCGAGATGAGCATAATCGGATTCTCGGGATCGCGCTGAGCGTTGGCCTCGCGCAGAACATTGGCCAGTCGCGTCAGCGTGTCGCATGTATATACGGCACCGGTCGGATTGTTGGGAGAGTCAATGATGACGGCCGCCGTCTTATCGCTGATCGCCTTGAGCACGTTGTCCACGCTCAGCTGGAACGTATCTTCATCGGCGAGCGCCTCAACACACGTACAGCCGGCCTTCTCAATCCAAACGCGATACTCCGGAAAGTACGGGGCGATAACAATAACCTCGTCGCCCGGGTTCGTAACGGCGTTGAGCGTGCAGGTGAGCGAAGCCGCGGCACCCACCGTCATAAATACGTCTTTGCCCTCATAGCTCGTGCCAAAGCGGCGGTTGAGCGATTCGGCCACAGCGGCACGACATTGCGGCAGGCCCGGTGCGGGCGTGTAGCCGTGCAGCTGGTCGCTCGGCAGCTCCAGGGCCTTCTTAATCGACTCAGCCACAGCAGCGGGCGCCGGAACGCTCGGATTGCCCAGCGAAAAATCGAATACGTTTTCCGCACCGATCTGCGCCTTGCGCTCAAGGCCATAGCTAAAAATCTCACGGATGATGGAGCTTTCCGCGCCGCGAGCATACATAGTTTCGTTGATCATCTGTTCCCCTTTCGCATAGGCGCTATTGTACGCTTTAGCTGAGCAAAGTGCCGCAGCAATGTTGATTGGGGACAGACTTAAATGCGTGAAAACGCTCATTTAAGTCTGTCCCCAATCAACAGACGGCCCCATATCGCTCAAAAGAAAAAGCCTCCGCAGGTTTCCCCGCGGAGGCTTTCGCCACAAAGACTATTTGTCGGCGTCGGCGTCGGCGTCGACGACGGCATGGTCATCGCCAGCATCATCGGATGCGACTTCGGCATCCTCCTGCATGGCCGCCTGCGCAAAGGCCGCGGCATCAGCCGCCAGCTCTTCCTCGCTCATACGGGGCGTGCGCTTCTTGGTCGGCATGCCGGCCGCCTTGGCATTGCGCTCCTCCTTGGCCGCCAGGATATCGCCCTCGCGCTCAAGGTAGGCGTCCCACTCGTTGTCGAGCAGGGCGTTCACGGCATCGCCCTCGACGGTCTCGCGCTCGAGCAGCACCTTGGCCATCAGGTCGAGCTGATCGCGACGGGCATCCAGGATCTCGACCGCACGACGATGGGCCTCACGCATAATGCGCTGGACCTCAATGTCGATGCGACGCGCCGTCTCCTCAGAGTAGTCCTGATGATCGGCATAGTCGCGGCCCAGGAATACCTGATGCTGCGCCTCACCAAACACCTGCGTTCCAAGCTCCTCGCTCATGCCCAGGCGCGTGACCATCTCGCGCGCCATCTTGGTCGCGCGCTCCAGATCGTTGCTCGCGCCCGACGTGATGTCGTCGCACATGAGTTCCTCGGCAACGCGGCCACCCAAGAACACGGCGAGCTCGTCGAGCATCTCGTTCTTGGTCTTGAGGAAGTGGTCCTCCTGCGGAAGCTGCAGCGTGTAACCCAAAGCCTGGCCGCGGCTGACGATCGAGATCTTGTGGACCGGATCGGAGTGCTCCAGGATGTGACCCACCAGGGCGTGACCGCTCTCGTGGTAGGCAATCGTGGTGCGCTCGGCCTCGGTCATCACGCGACCCTTGCGCTGCGGTCCGGCAATCACGCGCTCCATCGATTCCTCGACCTCGTCCATCGAGATCACGGAACGATGGCGGCGGGCAGCCAACAGCGCAGACTCGTTGAGCAGATTTGCCAGATCGGCACCAGTGAAGCCAACGGTCATCTGGGCGAGCTTCTCAAACTTAACGTCCTCGTCCATCGGCTTGTTCTCGGCATGCACGCGCAAGATCTGCTCGCGGCCCTTCACATCCGGACGGTCGACCGTAACCTGACGGTCAAAACGGCCGGGACGCAGCAATGCCGGATCCAGGATGTCAGGACGGTTGGTCGCAGCGATCAGGATGACCGACTCGCTTTCCTCAAAGCCGTCCATCTCGACCAGCAGCTGGTTGAGCGTCTGCTCGCGCTCGTCGTGACCGCCGCCCAAGCCAGCTCCACGCTGACGTCCCACGGCATCGATCTCATCGATGAAGATGATCGACGGGGCCTGGGACTTGGCCTCCTTAAAGAGGTCACGCACACGGCTGGCGCCGACACCTACGAACATCTCGACAAAGTCGGAACCCGAGATGCTAAAGAACGGCACGCCCGCCTCGCCGGCAACGGCCTTGGCCAGCAGCGTTTTACCGGTGCCCGGAGGGCCAACCAGCAACACGCCACGCGGGATCTTGGCGCCCAGCTTGCGATAGCGATCCGGATCGCTCAAAAAGTCACGGATCTCCTCGAGCTCCTCGACTGCCTCGTCCACTCCGGCAACGTCTTCAAACTTGACCTTGGGGCGTGTGGCCTCGTTGGTCTTGGCGTTGGTCTTGCCAAACTGCATGTTCCTGTTGTTGGCGCCCATCATCTGGCGCATAAAGTAGAACATGATGGCGATAAGGGCGATCGTCGGAAGCACACTCATTGCCAAGTCGCCCCAAAAATCGGGATCGTTGGTGTTGACGATGTACTTGGTATCGGGGTGCTCCGCCATGAGCTCGGCAAGCGAATCGGAGCCGACATAGGTCGAAGAGAAGCTCTTGAGCTCGCTCGTATCGCCCTTGT
>CAVEET010000165.1:0-5966 GCA_963614835.1 Bulleidia sp.
CGCCGAGGCACACTACTGCGGCCTGCCCGATATCTACCGCGGCGAGGATGTGCCGCTGTCGAATATCCACCACATCACCTGGGACGACATCGACGGCAAAACGCCCTTCCGCGAGAACAAAGAGCTGCAAAAGCAGCTGCTCAAGCTTATGAAGAAGTACCCGTACATGGCACACAACGCCGCCTTTGAGGACAGCTGGTTCAAGATCCACCTGGACGGCTACGCCGAGGCACGCCGCGCCGGCAAGATCATCGTCATCGATTCGCGCCAGATCTGCCGCAGCTTGGACGCCGACGTGCGCTCGCTCCCCCGCGAGTCCGCGCCCGCCGCGCTCGAGAACTGGGCGCGCCGCCGTGGCACCCTCGCCGCCGACGCCAACGAGCAGCACCTGGGCCTCGACGACACCGACCTCATGCTCCGCACCGTCCAAGCCGAGTTCAACCTCAAGAACCTGTTTGACAAGTAGAAACGTCTACGACAAACTCCGGCGTAGATCACGGGCGGCCTCGCAGCGGGAAACCCCGCAGCGGGGCCGCCCTACGTTCCACAAATAAACCTGCCATCACAAATTCTGAACACTCATTGCGAACGATTTCGGCCAATTCCCGACACGTAATTCGTTGTCGGATGGTGATGCATCACTATCAAATGTGCAGCAATTGAGTATTTCTATGCTATAGCCGAGCTGCGAAAACGTTTATTTAGGGCATACCAACTCATAATTGCGTCAAGCTTTTGGACAGCATTTGGTTAGACCTCTAAAACGGCTTTTCCACTCAGCGCCGTCAACACGGCATTAGCTGACACGATATATACCATGAGTATCGTATTGTCACATACCACTGCAAAAGCGGTCTACCAGGCCGCGCATTCGGTGTCTGCGAAAGGCATCGAGTCCTGTAACCCTACCGCGATTTACGAATCATGTCCCACCGTAACGCTCCTTGACGCAGCCGCAGAATGGCTCACCAAACATGATGTTTCCCTCGATGCAAATGATTGCCTCGAGGTGATGGTGTTTCATCGCAGGAATGCGCGCTATGCAATGAACTGTCAATGCCACGTGTCTTCAAAACGATTCTCGAACTCACGCTTTATAGAGCTCAAAGATGGCATCTTCATTGTTGGCGTTGAGCTTTGCGCACTTCAGGCCGCCACCTATCTTTCTTTTCGCGAACTAGTGGAGTACTACTTTGAACTGTGCGGCGCTTATTCCCTTGGAACCGACTCTTCCACCTCCTATACCGAGCGTTTCGCGCTCACCTCGACCGAGAGGTTAAAGCAGTTCTTTAATTCCATTACCAGATGCGACGGTCTGGCCCTTGCCCGAAAGGCGATCCAATGTGTACGCGACGGATGCCGGTCTCCCATGGAAACGGCATTTGTCATGATGCTAACGCTGCCCAAAAGCGAAGGAGGGCTTGGTATTAAGGGAATTGAGACCGATTACGAGGTGCAGGTCACCACTGCCGCAAAGAATCTCACGAGACGCAAAAAGTTCTTTATGGATGCGTATCTAAAGAAATCTCGCACAGACATTGAATACAACGGTTTTTATCATGACGCGGAAGAAGACCGCGCCATCGATGAGGAGCGCAAGAATGCACTTGCGTCCATGGGGTACGGAATCATCACCGTCAGCCGTTATTCCTTTATGCATGCCAGCTCTTTTGTTAGGGTCATGGAAGCAATCCAGCGGAAAGAGGGCGTACGCCCCTCGCGTCTGCCAAAAGACTTTCAAATCATGCAAGAGGACCTGAGACAGTTTGTGCTCAGAAGGTTTATAGAAGAGAAAAAGCGAATTCAGAAGCAGCTTCGCCAGGATTCCGAAGAGCGTCAACGAATCGACCTCGAAAAAGCAACGCTCGAAGGCATCACGCTGGATGACCCGACAATTAATGAAGTTCCGGCAATTGATGACATGCAGACTGTCGAATCCGACAGCCCATCATTTGCCCAAACAAGCAGCCTCGCGCCCGAGGGCAGGGTCTTCGGGGCCGGAGACTAGGCCGGCTAACAAGGTGGGTACCCTAGCGACGTGCAAAATTGCGAGTATTCAGCAGGGTCGGGTGTCTATCACCCTCGAGTGGATCCAAATGTGAAGCGAAATCACTCTTGCGTGAGAGCGTTAGGCAACATTTGAGGAAAAACTCATCGGATTAACACCCTAAGATAACTCTTGAACTGCATTATATGACCTGCAATAAATTAGCGGACCCCCTATAGTTGCAGAATACTCCATTTTTTGCACGGCACGAGGGTACCCACCTTGGCATCGACTATCAAAAAACGCTCAGTCCGGGATCTCGTCCACTATTCCCCATCATTTTGTACAACGAATTACCTGAACGTCATTGACATATGAACATGCACTCATATAATCGAAAGTAAATTATATGAGCGCATGTTCATATGAAAGGATATTGCAATGAGCATCCGCGTTGATGAAACGAAACTCGACATCGAGGCCACCGAACCCGCGATCCCGACCACCTGCTCGCCCGAGGACCTTCCCGACGAGGAGCTTCTCTACGACCTCGCCGACCTGTTCAAGGTCTTCAGCGACACCACGCGCATCAAGATCCTTTATGCCCTCATGGGCCGCGAGCTCTGCGTGGCAGACATCGCCGAAGCGACCGAAACCTCGCAGTCCGCGGTGTCGCACCAGCTGCGCACACTCAAGCAGTCGCATCTGGTTAAATTCCGGCGCGACGGGCGCAATATCCTCTACTCGCTCGCCGACGACCACGTCTACACCATGCTCAACCAAGGCATGAGCCACATCTGCGAATAGCGACCAACCACGGTACCAGTGCGGCCTGCACCCAAGCCGCAAATACAGAGAAAGGAACCCACCATGAAAAAGCAGTTTAAACTCGACGAGATCGACTGCGCCAACTGCGCGCGTGAGCTTCAGGACGAGCTGGCCAAGCTCGAGGGCGTCAAATCCGTGTCCGTCAACTTTATGACCCAGAAGCTGACGCTCGAGGCCGATGATGCTGAGTTCGACGAGGTGCTCAACCGCGTTATAGAGTTTACGGCCGACGCCGAGCCGGACTGCGAGATCATTCTCTAGCCCAGGTTTACGCCAACCTGCAAGGCCGCGATTGCCGCGGCCTTTGCTCGCGAAATTATATGAGCGAGTGTTCATACATTCAAATGGGAGGATACGAGTCATGGCCACCGCCGACCCCAAGAAGAAAAAGAAGAAGCGCAAGAAGAAAGAGTTACTCGAGCATAAGCGCAACCGCATCCTGGTAGCGCTGGGCATTTTTGCCGTGGTGTACGCCCTCGATGAGTTCGGCACCCTCACCGCCGCATTCGGTACCCCGGGCGACATCTACGCCAGCTTTATGCTGTTCCTCATACCGTTTTTGATTGCCGGCTACGACGTGCTGCAAAAGGCATTCAATAACATCCGCCGCGGCAAGGCCTTCGACGAGAGTTTCCTTATGGCAGTCGCGACCATCGGCGCGTTTGCCATGGTGCTCTTCCCCGATACCGACCCGCACATGGCCGAAGGCGCCGCCGTCATGCTGTTCTACCAGGTCGGCGAGCTGTTCCAGGCGTACGCCGTGGGCAAGAGCCGCAAGTCGATCAGTGCCATGATGGACATCGCGCCCGACTACGCTAACGTCGAGCAGCCCGACGGCACACTCGAGCAGGTCTTCCCCGATGACATCGCCGTCGGCACCGTGATCGTGGTCAAGCCCGGTGAGCGCGTGCCCATCGACGGCGTCATCGTCGAGGGCGAGACGCAACTCGACACTGCCGCGCTCACGGGCGAGTCAGTCCCCCGCCCCGCCAAGTCCGGCGACGATATCATCAGCGGCTGCATCAACATGACGGGGCTCATCCACGTGCGCACCACCAAGCCATTTGGCGAGTCCACCGTCGCGCGCGTCCTGGAGCTCGTGGAAAACGCCAGCGAAAAGAAGGCGCGCACCGAGAACTTCATCACGCGCTTCGCCCGCGTCTACACGCCCGCCGTCACCGGCGCGGCCGCGGTGCTCGCGCTCGGCGGCGGCTCGGTCACCGGCGCCTGGTCCGACTGGATCCTGCGCGGCCTGACCTTCCTGGTCGTCAGCTGCCCGTGCGCGCTCGTGATCAGCGTGCCGCTGAGCTTCTTTGGCGGCATCGGCGGCGCGTCCAAGCTGGGCGTTCTCATCAAGGGTTCTAACTACCTCGAGACGCTCGCCGACGTGGACACCGTCGTCTTTGACAAGACGGGCACCCTCACCAACGGCACGTTCTCGGTGGTCGCGGTACACCCCGAGGCCGGCTATACCGAGCAGTCGTTGCTCGAAGTCGCAGCCCTTGCTGAGTCGTTCTCCGATCACCCCATCGCGCAGTCCGTACGTGTCGCCTACCAGGGCGAGGTCGACCCCAAGCGCGTTAGCAACTCCGCCAACGACGCGGGCCACGGCGTGACGGCAACCATCGACGGCAAGCACGTCGTCGTTGGCAACGCAAAGATGCTCGCCGCGGCCGGAGTCGAAGCGCCCGATTGCGAGGTCGTCGGAACAATTCTGCATGTGCTCGTTGACGGCGTGTACGCCGGCCACATCGTGATTGCAGACACCGTCAAGGCCGACGCCGAGCAGACGATCCGCGACCTGCACGCCGCCGGCGTCAAGCGCACCGTCATGCTCACGGGCGACCGCGAGGAAGTGGCTGCTGCGGTGGCCAAGCAGCTGGGGCTCGACGAGTTCCACGCGCAACTGCTGCCGGGCGACAAGGTCGAGCGCGCCGAGGCATTGCTGGCAGCCGAATCGGGCAAGGGCAAGCTCGCCTTTGTCGGCGACGGCATCAACGATGCGCCTGTGCTCACCCGCGCAGACGTTGGCATTGCCATGGGCGCCATGGGTTCCGACGCCGCAATTGAGGCCGCCGACGTTGTGCTCATGGACGACAAGCCGTCCAACATTTCCCGCGCAATCCGCGTGGCGCGCAAGACCATGGCGATTGTTTGGCAGAACATCATCTTTGCGCTGGGCATTAAGCTGCTGATTCTGGTGCTTGCGGCACTGGGCATCGCCAACATGTGGCTTGCCGTGTTCGGCGACGTAGGCGTGGCGATCATCGCCATCCTGAACGCCATGCGCGCGATGGGTGTCAAGAACCTGTAGCTTGCTTGTGGTCCCTCCGGCCGGGGCCGGGCTTGGTTTTGAAAACGTCCTCGCGCATGAGGCCCGTCTTTCCTGCTCCTGCGGAGCAACGGAAAGGCGGGCCTCGCGCTGCGGAGTGTTTTCAAAACCAAGCCCGGTCCCGGCCTGCGATGACGTTGCTGGCGGTTCTTGGGCATCGCTTGCTGGCGGGGTTCCTTGTCTGAGTTGGACTTGGTTGGCGGGGCTACTGGTCCCGGTCGCTGGTTCGCACTTTGCGCGAACTCCGCGCCACTGTGAGTCAGTTAGGCTTCCGTTGTTGGGCCCGCCACATCTTCCCGTCCCAGCATCGCCCTCAGCTTCTCAAAGCTCTCCTCGCTCAGGCAGTGCTCCATGTGGCAGCCCTCTTGCGACGCGACCTCAGCCGAAACACCCGCATCCTCCAGCAGCCCCACGAAAAAGCAGTGACGCTCCCACATTTGGCGAGCGACCTCCAGACCACACTCCGTCAGATGAACGTCGCGCTTGCCCATTTCGACATAGCCGCTGTTCTCCAGCGTCGCCATGGCTTTAGAGACGCTTGCCTTGGTTACGCCGAGGTACTCCGCAACGTCGATCGAGCGCACGATGCCCTGACGTTCCGACAGAACGTAGATCGATTCGAGATAGTCTTCTCCGGATTCACGTAGGGCCATGGGCCGCCTTTCGCGATGATTGCTAGTTAGCCTTTGGATACTTTCCACGACTAACTTTACCGCAGAAGTTGCCCATGTCTTACTACTTTGCCTAAAAGTTAGCCGTGTTTCACAAAACGTGCGGGACGAAAACAAAATGGGGACGCCCCGCAAGGAGTGTCCCCAG
>CAVEET010000166.1:0-11831 GCA_963614835.1 Bulleidia sp.
CCGACCTTTGCCGACGCTCTGCCTACGGGTGATTACCTGCAGGCCTATTCCGAGGAGCAGGGCCTTGGCTTTGCCGGCCAGGCTGCCATGTATATCCTCTCGGGCGTAATTGGCGTGGCGGTGCTCACCATCGCATTTCGTTTGATATCGCTGACGGTTAAGGAAAACGGGGCTCATGGCGACGGTCGAGCTGCCTAGCTGGCTTGCGGACGAGCAGCGTTACGAGCCCACGGGCGCTCGGCATCGCGTAATGCAACAGAATGTCCTGCACCTGGCGAGCCTGCTTGAGCGGGTTCGCCTGGGTGGAGGCGCGCACGAGGGCGGGTCGATGGTCGACCGCGCCCTTTCTTGCGTTTCGGCTCCGGTGCGCCTGGTGGGGATGTTCGTTTGCGTCCTGTGCGTGTGTCTGACACAGAGCCCGCTGTACCTCATGTTGATGGTGGCCATTGCGCTTGTGCTCGTTGCCGTGCGCCCCGTACGCGGGCTGCGGGCGACCTTTGTGCCGGCGCTTGGCGCCGCGGGGCTCGCAGTGGTTTTGGCGCTGCCTGCCCTGCTGCTGGGCGCTTCCGCTACGGGCGCCATGCTCAAAATTGCGCTCAAGACCTTCATTAATGTGTCGCTGGTGCTGGGCGTTTCGTGGACCCTCACGTGGAGCCGCATGTCGGCGGCGCTCAAGATGCTTCATCTGCCCGACGAAGTTATCTTTACGTTTGATATGGCGCTCAAGCACGTCGAGGTGCTGGGTCGCACGGCGCACAATTTGTGCGAATCGGTCATGCTGCGCAGCGTCGGTTCCGCGCCTGCGGGTTTTTCGCGCACCGACTCGCTGGCGGGTATCATGGGCATGACCTTTATCAAGGCGATGGAATGCAGCCGCGCGATGGACGAGGCTATGCTGTGCCGCGGCTTTGCCGGTACGTATCCGGCGCCCGCGCGCGCCGGGTTTAGCTGGCGCGATGCGGTCTATGCGGCCGTTGTGGCGTTGCTCGCCGTGTTGTGCGCTGTGTTGTAGCGCGGACGGTCGAACCGTCGATGTGAGTAGGGAAGGGCGACGTTTTGGCAAACGATACGAATAACGCAGTGGGCGTGAGCGGTGCCGCCGGTGCCGAGACCACGCCGCTCATCGAGCTACGCGACGTGATGTTTTCCTATGCGGGGCATACGGTTGTCGATGGTGTGTCGCTGCAGGTCGATTGTGGTGAACTCGTTGCCCTGCTCGGTCCCAACGGTTGTGGCAAGACGACGATTATGCGCCTTATTAACGGCCTTGAGCTTGCGGACGCAGGGGCATACCTGTTTGACGGGCATGTGATTGATGCGGCGTTTCTAAAGGATTCCGCGGCCGCTCAGCGTTTTCATCAGCGCGTTGGCTTTGTGTTCCAGAATGCCGACGCCCAGCTGTTCTGCGCTACGGTGGGCGAGGAAGTTGCTTTTGGTCCCGCGCAGATGGGGCTGCCGACAGACGAGCTCGAGCGCCGCGTGCGCGATGCCATGGGGCTGTTCCAGGTTGCCGACCTTGCCGACGCCTCTCCCTATCAGCTCTCGGGCGGGCAAAAGAAGCGCGTTGCGCTGGCTGCGGTGGTATCGATGAACCCGGATATCTTGGTCCTCGACGAGCCTACCAATGGGCTCGACGAGGATTCATGCGATATCGTGGTCAACTTCTTGCTGGCCTACGTCGCGGCGGGTAAGACGGTCTTGATGAGCACGCATCACCAGGATTTGGTGCGACGCCTAGGTGCCCGTGCAATCTATATCGATCGATATCACCATGTGGTCGAGGCGCCTTCGCCGTCGTATGGAACCGAAAGCGGTGCTACGGACTAGTTGCTGCGTAGAGCGTGCGTAGCTGCCCGCGTGGCTTTGCCGTGATGGTATAGTTATCCAGGTTTTTATGGGGGTGGCTATGCCAAGCTGGAACATT
This sequence comes from Bulleidia sp., assembly GCA_963614835.1. Lineage (GTDB taxonomy): Bacteria > Actinomycetota > Coriobacteriia > Coriobacteriales > Coriobacteriaceae > Collinsella. Next base: position 1,925 of record CAVEET010000166.1, read on the forward strand.
CATATCGCTCAGACGGAGCGTTTGCTGGAGCGCACCGGTGCGCTTGCCAAGAGCGTGCGCGACCGCAATGCCTTTTTGTTTGGCTGCGTGGTTCCGGATATCTTCGTGGGCTATATGGTCCCTGGCATCGCCGATCCCATCCCGTACCGCATTACGCACTTTGCAAAGCCCGAGCCCATCCCTAAGCCTCGTGAGCATGAGTTCTGGGATACCTATGTGGCGCCGTTGCTTAAAAGTTCGCCCACCGGTGCGCCGGCCGCGGCGACCTCGATTATCGAGGAACGCGAGCGACTGAATCGCGTGCACTATCCCCAGCGCTACAAGGATGCCGAGCCGGTTGCCGGTCCCGGCGCTCGTGAGTTCTCGCTTGCGTCCGAGGACGTGGCGCAGTCGTTGCTCGATTTGACACTGGGTGTTTGGTCGCATCTGGTGGCCGATACCGTATGGAATACGCGCGTGAATCAGTACCTGGAGGCTCATGGCGGCAAGCCGTGTGAGGAGTTCCGCATTAAAAAGCAAGGCGACTTTGACTGGTTTGGCAAGACGCTGGGCATTGTTTCGATTCCGCGTGCGACCGATCGCCTGTATACCGCTGCGACGCGTTTTGGGCAGTATCCCATCCATAAGGAGTATGTGCTCAAGACCATCGGCGTCATGCACGAGATCGTGCGCGAAAACCCCGGCGAGCCCGATCATCCGCCGTACCGCCTGCTGACCGAGGAATTCTTTGACGCAACGTTTACCGAGGTCATCGAGCTGACCGAGGCGGGATTTGCGGCTCGCGTTGCCGCTTCTGACGTTCCCGCAGTCCCTCTGATCGCTAGCTGCTAGCCGGCCGGCTTAACGGAGAACAGTTCATCCCAATTGACCAACAGCTCCCGTCGCAGGGCATCTTCGGTGGTGCGTTCCTGATCGGTCTTTGGGATGTAGGGGAGTCCCGCCTTTTTATGAATGAGCTCGGCGATGTTGTTAAAGCTCTTCGTGTCCTTGATTTGCTCATAGGTTATCTGGATAACGTCATAGCCCATGCTTATGAGGGCGGTGGTGCGCTCGGCATCGGAGAGGCTTGCGGCTTCGTTGTCATGAGCGGAGCGGCCTTGGCATTCCAAAATGACGCCCATGCTGTCGGTGGCACTTTCGATGAGGATATCGGCGTAGCAGCAGGTTTTGTCATACAGTGAGCGCGCGGCGTCGCTGAGTGGGATGCGCACGTTGTTTGCGATGTCGATGCCCATGCCGCCCTCGCCGCGGGGGAGCGAGACGAGCATGGAGGTCTGTACTTCGAAGGGCGAGGCAGTTTGCCCCGTCATGTGCTCGGCCGCCCAGCGCAGTTGTTTAACGCCGCGCAGGCCTGCGGCCTGCTTGGCGAACGCGGCGATATCCGTTGTGGTAAGAAGCGGCGTGCGCTTCCACAAGTTAGTGTCATTGCCCTTGGTGTCGTTAACTCGCTCCCAGCCGCAGTTGGGTGGAATGAGCTTAAGCGAAATAGCTTCATCGAGTTGTTGTTGCGTTCGCTCGCAGGGCTTAAACACTGCAAAGGAGCTGCACATCTCGTAGCAAGCGATGAGTAACTGGTTGCGTGAGGCCTGTGTGGCAAGGCTGAGCAGCGTAAACTCCGGTGAAGTGACATCAAACCCATGCTCAGTCTGCCTAAACGACCCGGGAGGCGGCTCTTGGGTCAGGAGGTGCGATTTAAACAGGCTTCGCGACCCGGATTGTGCCCGAGTGAATACAAGCCTGTGAAGCGGTGCGTGAAGCAGGTCTTTTACAACTGCATGACTTCCGAGGCCGCAACATCTGCGATCCATATTGCCAAGGCTAATGGCGGGGTAAAGGCCTAATACCTGCGGCGGGATACGGTGATAGTAAAAAGCGGATTGACCGCATAGCGTCAGGTCCATGACGTCCTCCTGGTCGAAATGTGCTTTTGGACCGTGCGATGCCAGCGTCAATTCGGAAGTACGCGGCAAAATCTGAACCCTGTGAGCAGACCTGGCTTTTGAGGCTAGTTTATCAGGCATTTTGTTGCGGAAAAACGGGGTGTGCTCGGAGGTCTCAGAATTTGCCGCATACTTCCGAAAACCAGGTCGATCCGGCTCTTGCTTAAACGATTTAGTAGCGTCGGTTAAGGTGTGGGTTTGCCACCGGGCGAACACTTTTAGCGCTTGGGACTTTATTCTTTGGGCCTCGAAGGGTGGATTTCGCACTTTTGGTAAAGAAATGAGTGCGTGTTTTGCCGTGCGCCGGCATTGGCACAGAAAAAGGGCCCGGAAGGCGAAGCCTTCCGGGCCCTTTGCAATGCAAATCTGCTTGCAAGTGCGATTTAGCGCACCTGAGCGACATAAGCGACGTTGGTCGAGGAGACCTTGTCCTCGAGCTGGACGCTCATGCGGGGATCGCCGGCGGTAGCGACGGTCAAATCGCCAGTCTTGACGTAGCCGAGCTCCTTAGCGGTCTCGATCGCCTTGACGATCGTGCCGTTGACGGTGCCCTGGGTAATCTCGGCCTGGTGCGGGATAACGCCCCAGTACATGATCATCTGCTGGACGGCCCACTCGTGGCGGGAGAACGCGCAGATCGGCATGTTGGGACGGAAGTGCGAGATCAGGCGAGCGGTACGACCGGTGGTCGTCGGCACGGTGATGCACTTGGCGCCAACGGTGGTGGCCATGTTCACAGCGGACATACCCACAACGTTGTTGACGACGCGGGTGCCGTGAGCGTCAGCCGGAACCTCGAGCGGAGCGTGAGCCGGGAGGTACTTCTCGGTCTCGAGAGCAATGCTGGCCTGCATCTTGACGGCCTCGACCGGGTACTTACCGGCAGCGGACTCGCCGGACAGCATAACGGCGTCGGTGCCGTCGTAAATGGCGTTAGCAACGTCGGCAACCTCGGCGCGCGTCGGGCGCGGGTTCTGCTGCATGGAGTCGAGCATCTGCGTAGCGGTGATAACGGGCTTGTAGGCCGCGTTGCACTTGGCGATGATCTCCTTCTGGATGTGGGGAACGAGCTCGGGCTTGATCTCGATGCCCAGGTCGCCACGGGCGACCATGATGCCGTCGGAAGCCTCGAGGATCTCGTCGAAGTTCTCGACGCCCAGGGCGCACTCGATCTTCGGGAAGATCGTCACGTGCTCGCCACCGTTCTCGCGGCAAAGCTTGCGGATGCCGCGGACGGACTCGCCGTCGCGGATGAAGGAAGCGGCGATGTAGTCGATGTTCTCGGTCAGGCCAAAGAGGATGTCCTGACGATCGCGCTCGGTGATGGCGGGCAGAGAGATGTTGACGTTGGGCATGTTGACGCCCTTGCGCTCGCCGATCAGGCCGTCGTTCTTAACGACGCAGGTCATGTCCTGGCCGTCGACGGACTCGACCTCGAGGGCAACCAGGCCGTCATCGATCAGGATGAGGGAGCCCTTCTCGACCTCGGAGGGCAGAGCCAGGTAGTCGAGGGAGATGTGCTCAGCGGTGCCATGGAAATCCTCGGACGTGGGCTGAGCGGTGACGACGATCTTGTCGCCGGTCTTGACGGCAACCTTCTTGCCGTCGACCAAAAGGCCGGTGCGGACCTCGGGGCCCTTGGTGTCGAGCAGGATGCCGACGGGCATACCGAGCTCCTTGGAAATACGGCGGACGCGCTCGATGCGACCGTGGTGCTCGTCGTAGGAGCCGTGCGAGAAGTTAAAACGGGCGACGTTCATGCCCGCCTTGATCATCTCGCGGATGGTCTCGTCGCTATCGCAGGCGGGACCCATGGTGCATACAATCTTGGTGCGCTTGTACATTCAGACCTCCATCTGACATCGTCTTGCGCTGATAGATAAACCATAAGAAATAAAACTGAGATGATTATAACGAAATGGCGACCGAATACCCCAAAAAATCGACCGTATGCCGAATTAGAAGTTCATTTTTTGCGGAAAAACGGTATATGCAAAAACTTTACCAACCGTTCTGACCGCTGCTATCTGGGCGATATTTCAGTTTGACGATGTGCCGAAGAAAAAACGTTTTATCAATATTGAGCATCACACGGTCTGCATCGTTGCACTCGAGCCGTGTTTCCAATTGGAATGTTTTGGCTAGACGCGCCGCTTTGGGGTACCATAGCTCCACTATCAACTGCCGCTCAGCACGGCAGCCTTGATGAGCCCTTGCCCTTCTCCTGGGAATTATGATCGGGCATCAATCTGCTGAGTGGCCCGAATCCCAGGAGGGACTCTATATGCAAAAGGAATACCTGTCCGCCGCGGCGGAGGTGCTCAGCGACCAGGGCGTCGATGAGAACCTCGGCCTGAGCAACGACGAGGCGTCGTCGCGCCTCGCCAAGACAGGCCCTAACAAGCTCGAGGAAGCCGAGAAAACGCCGCTGTGGAAGCGTTTCTTTGAGCAGATGGCCGACCCCATGGTCATCATGTTGATCGTTGCCGCCGTCATCAGCGCGCTCACGGGTATGGTCAAGGGCGAGCCCGACTTTGCCGACGTCGCCATCATCATGTTCGTCGTTATCGTCAACTCGGTACTGGGCGTGGTCCAGGAAGCCAAGAGCGAAGAGGCCCTCGAGGCCCTGCAGGAGATGAGCGCGGCGCAGTCCAAGGTGCTGCGCGACGGCAAGCTCGTGCACCTGCCGAGCGCCGAGCTCGTGCCCGGCGACGTGATCATGCTCGAGGCGGGCGACTCCGTCCCGGCCGACTGCCGTGTGCTCGAGAGCGCCACGATGAAGATCGAAGAGGCCGCGCTGACCGGCGAGTCCGTGCCGGTCGAGAAGCACGCCAACGTGATCGAGCTCGCCGCTGGCACCGACGACGTGCCGCTCGGCGACCGCAAGAACATGTGCTACATGGGCTCCACTGTGGTGTACGGTCGCGGTCGCGCCGTCGTGGTCGGCACCGGCATGAACACCGAGATGGGCAAGATCGCTGGAGCCCTGGCCGAGGCCAAGGAAGAGCTCACGCCGCTGCAGGTGAAGCTCGCCGAGCTCAGCCGCATTCTTACCATTATGGTTATCGTCATCTGCGTCGTCATCTTTGGCGTTGACATCATCCGTCACGGCGTTGGTAACGTTCTCACCGACCCGACTGCCCTGCTCGACACCTTTATGGTTGCCGTCTCGCTCGCCGTCGCCGCCATCCCCGAGGGCCTGGTCGCCGTCGTGACCATCGTGCTTTCGCTCGGCGTGACCAAGATGGCCAAGCGCCAGGCGATCATCCGCAAGCTTTCTGCCGTCGAGACCCTTGGCTGCACGCAGACCATCTGCTCCGACAAGACCGGTACCCTTACTCAAAACAAGATGACCGTCGTCAAGCACGAGCTCGCTGCGCCCAAGGAGAAGTTCCTGGCAGGCATGGCGCTGTGCTCCGATGCCCAGTGGGACGAGGAGCTGGGCGAGGCCGTGGGCGAGCCGACTGAGTGCGCTCTTGTCAACGACGCCGGCAAGGCGGGCCTCACTGGCCTGACTGCCGAGCATCCGCGCGTGGGCGAGGCTCCGTTTGACTCGGGCCGCAAGATGATGTCCGTGGTCGTCGAGACCCTGGACGGCGAGTACGAGCAGTACACCAAGGGCGCGCCCGACGTGGTGATTGGCCTGTGCACCCATATCTACGAGGGCGATAAGGTTGTGCCCCTGACCGAGGAGCGTCGTGCCGAGCTCGTGGCCGCCAACAAGGCCATGGCCGACGAGGCCCTGCGCGTGCTGGCGCTGGCAAGCCGCACCTACACCGAGGTTCCGGCAGACTGCAGCCCCGCTGCGCTCGAGCACGACCTGGTCTTCTGCGGCCTGTCCGGCATGATTGACCCTGTCCGCCCCGAGGTCGCCGACGCCATCCGCGAGGCCCATGACGCCGGTATTCGCACCGTCATGATCACGGGCGACCATATCGACACCGCCGTGGCCATTGCCAAGCAGCTGGGAATCGTCACCGATCGCAGCCATGCCATCACCGGTGCCGACCTCGATCGCATGAGCGACGAGGAACTCGACGCGCACATCGAGGACTACGGCGTGTACGCCCGCGTCCAGCCCGAGCACAAGACACGCATCGTCGAGGCCTGGAAGTCGCGCGACCAGATCGTCGCCATGACCGGCGACGGCGTCAACGACGCCCCGTCCATCAAGCGCGCCGACATCGGCGTCGGTATGGGCATCACCGGCACCGACGTCACCAAGAACGTTGCCGACATGGTGCTTGCCGACGACAACTTTGCCACCATCATCGGTGCCTGCGAAGAGGGCCGTCGCATCTACGACAACATCCGCAAGGTCATCCAGTTCCTGCTTTCGGCCAACCTTGCTGAGGTGTTCTCGGTGTTTATCGCCACGCTCATTGGCTTTACCATCTTCCAGCCGGTGCAGCTGCTGTGGGTGAACCTGGTCACCGACTGCTTCCCCGCGCTCGCGCTGGGCATGGAGGATGCCGAGGGTGACATCATGAAGCGCAAGCCGCGCAACGCCAAGGACGGTGTCTTTGCCGGTCACATGGGCCTGGACTGCGTGGTCCAGGGTCTGATCATCACCGTGCTGGTGCTGGCGAGCTTCTTTGTGGGCGTGTACTTTGACATGGGCTACATCCACATCGCCGATATGATCGCCGGCAATGCCGACGAGGAAGGCGTGATGATGGCGTTCATCACGCTCAACATGGTCGAGATTTTCCACTGCTTCAATATGCGCAGCCGTCGTGCGTCGCTGTTCACCATGAAGAAGCAGAACAAGTGGCTGTGGGCTTCCGCCGCGCTGGCACTGGTGCTGACGGTGATCGTGACCGTGCAGCCGACGCTTGCCGAGATGTTCTTTGGCCCTGTGACGCTTGAACTCAAGGGCGTTGTAGCTGCCCTGGGCCTTGCCTTCCTGATCATCCCGCTGATGGAGATCTACAAGGCGATCATGCGCGCGGTCGAGAAGGAGTAAGTTAACCTGTCCGGGCCCGCCCCTGCGTGTTTTCTTCTTCGCTGGTCCTCGCGCTTCGCGCTGCGGGATCGCTCAGAAGAAAACACTCCCGGGGTGGGCCCTACGGTATCCTTGCTGGCTTTTCTCCCGCGCGGATGAAAAAGGGCTGAGGGAAAGAAGGTGAGCGGCCGAGCAATTGCTCGGCCGCTCGTTTTGAATAAAGGATGTGCCCTTAGGAAACCCCTCCCGGCGGGCGGGCCCTGCGGTATCCTTGCTGGCTTTTCTCCCGTGCGGATGAAAAGGGCTGAGGGAAAGTTTGTGAGCTGGTCGGGCTTTGCCCGGCCAGCTCTTTTTGATTTAAAATACCTGCTCAGTTGTGTGGTTTTGTGCTGGGAGGCGCTTGTGGGCAAGGCTAAGGCTAAGGCGAAGAAAAAGACGACGGGGGCGCGGGCTAAGCGTGACCGTCGTCGGAAGCTTGCGACCGAAGCCCCTGCGTCCGCCGAGGAGTTGTTGGCGAGCGTACCGGGGCTCGATGCGCTACAGGATGTTCCGGCGTTCGACGATCTGCCGGTCGATGCCGCCCAACAGGCAGCCTTCGATGATTTTTGCGCGCAAGCCGAGCAGCCAGAGCAGATGCAGCTGGGCGCCGTGGTGCGCCTGGACCGCGGGTTTCCACTGGTGGCAACTGCCGACGACACGTTTCGTGCCGAGCATGCCGTAGGGTTTGCCAAGTCGCGTGGCGAGGACGAGGTCTTGCTGCCCGCCGTGGGCGACCGCGTGGCGGTTCGCCGTGCTCCCGGGCACGACATGGGCGTGATCGAGTGCGTACTGCCGCGCCGTACGAGCTTTGAACGTTGGCGTGGCCGTGCCCGCGGTGAGCGCCAGGTGCTCTGCTCCAACGTTGACAGCGTGCTGATCGTGCAGGCGCTCGGCGCCGGCGAGGTGCTGCTCGATCGCGTCGCGCGCTCACTGGTGTTGGCGCTCGATTGCGATGCCGAGCCGGTGGTGGTGCTCACCAAGGCCGACCGCTGCGAGGCCGATGAGCTCGAGCGCGATCTGGACCGCGTGCGCCGTCTGGTGGGTCCGGACGTGCGCGTGATCGTGACATCTTCTGCCGAGGGCCGCGGCCTGGACGAGGTCCGTGTCTGCGTGCCTGCCGGGAGCTGCGCCATGATTTTGGGCGAGTCGGGTGCCGGCAAGTCGACGCTGCTCAATGCACTGCTGGGCCACGATACGTTGGCGACCGGCGGTGTGCGCGAACGCGACGACCAGGGCCGTCACACTACCGTCGCGCGCGTGATGGTGGCGCTGCCGGGCGACGCCGGTGTGATCGCCGATGCCCCGGGCCTGCGCAGCCTACCGCTCGTGGGTCACGAGCGGGGTCTGGCGCGCGCCTTCCCCGAGATTGTCGAGGCATCGCGCGCGTGCCGGTTTGGCGATTGCACACATACCCATGAGCCGGGTTGCGCCGTTCGCGAGGCCGAGGACGCCGGGCAGATCGACAGCCTGCGGCTGGAAACGTTCCAAAACTTGGCGTCATCCATGCGCGTGAGCGCTCAAATGCTCGATCCCGATGTCCATCTGTAATTGATTTTTCCTATGACAGCCGTCTCCCAACTGGTCGGGAGACGGCTTTTTTGCTGCGGAAAAGCCTCGAAACATGCAGTTTGCTGACGTGCTGACCAAAACCTTGCCACGAGCTTGACGGGCTGGTCAGCTTTTGGTCAGCGATTGGTTTGACATCGAAAACCAAGATCGCGATTGCACCGCTTTGCACTCTGACCGCCCAGACAATGGTGGTACGGGCATTCGCCCGGCACTGCCATGAGAGGAGCGGCCGTGAACAAGAGCAAGCGCATCGCCATCAGTCTGGTCGCGGGCGTGCTCGCTGCTCTGCTCTGCATGGTTTACGGCTCGTCGATCCGCTCGCAAGCCGAACAGGTCCAGGCTGAGACCTTGGCCAAGTACGGTGGCGATCGCGTCGAGGTATGCGTCGCGGCGCGCGATATCGATGTGGGCGAGACCCTCGATGAGACCAATGTCATAACCCAGGAATGGCTGACGAGTCTGCTGCCGCGTGACGCGGCGACCGAGCTGCGCCAGGTGCGCGGCGACGTGACGACTTCGCGTATTCCCAAAAACGCCGTGATCTGCAATGTCTACACCAAGGCCGAGAGCCACAAGCTCGAGGTGCCTAAGGGCAAGGTCGCCGTTTCGGTGGCGGTCGATGCCGAGCACTCGGTCGGCGGTGCTACGGGCGTGGGCAGCTACGTGGATGTGTATGTGCAAAAAGACGGCGTAACCGATCGACTGTGCGGCGCGCACGTGATCGATACCAGTGAGGATTCCGGTGCCACGCGCGAGGGCAAGATCGAATGGGTGACGCTGGCGGCTGACCCCGAAGACGTCAAGGAACTGCTGGGAGCCTCGGGCAAGGGAACGGTCAGCTTGACGATTCCCGCCACGGCGCGCGGCAAAAAGAGCGGAGGCGACGAGTGATGAAGGCGATCTGGCTTGCGTGCTGCGCGTGCGGCGATTACGGGCTGTTGCAGCGGGAAGTCGAGGGCCGTGATACGGGTGCACAGGTGCTTCGCGTGGGTGACCTGGACGGGCTGGTTTCCATGGCGCGGGCGTTTCCGTCGCGCCGCGGAGCTGCCATCATCGCGGCGTCTCTGTTTGATACCGAAGATGTGCGCAAGACTGTTGCGCGCCTGACGGCCGAAGGCCGCGTGAGTCGCGTGGTCGTGTTGATAGAAGCACTCGATCCGTCGGATATCGAGGGGCTGTTTCGCGCAGGGGCGACCGAGGTCATCGCTGCGCACAGTATATGCGGCAACGGGCGAGCGGGCGAGGGAGCGGTTGATTCCGATCGGCGCATGACGATTGAGCCCGATGCTTTTGTTGATAGGGAACCCGGGGCGCCTCGCGCTACAAGAGGCCCGCGTGTTGATGATTATGGAAAAGCGGAAGCCGAGCATGGTCGGCGCCCCCGGAACCCCCTTGTATACGATGACGCTGGAGG
>CAVEET010000167.1:0-3727 GCA_963614835.1 Bulleidia sp.
ACGGGGAGTAAATCGCGAAATCGCAGGTGAAAGGGAGTAAAACGGCAAAGAAAAAGCCTCCGTCCCAACGCGGGAACGGAGGCCAGATTACCGTATTTACTCACCGCCGTCGCTGGCGGCTTTGCCATGACTCTCGTACGAAACGAAACTCAGCGGCACAGTGCGGCACTCAAAAGTGCAGGTCAGAACCCTATCAGCCTACTCCCACTCAATCGTCGCGGGCGGCTTGGACGTGATGTCGTAGCACACGCGGTTGGCGCCGGGGACCTCGGCAACGATGCGGCCGGAGATGCGGGCCAGGACGTCGTAAGGCAGTTTGGCCCAGTCGGCGGTCATGGCATCGCTGGACTCGACGGCACGCAGGATGATCGGGCGCTGGTAGGTGCGCTCGTCGCCCATAACGCCAACGGACTTGATGTCAGGCAGGACCGCGAAATACTGCCAGCAGCTGTGCTCGGAGTTGCGCTCGCCGGTCTGCTCAAACAGACGCTGGTTGTAGGCGTCGAGCTCCTCGCGCACGATAGCGTCGGCGTTCTTGAGGATCTCGAGCTTCTCCTTGTCGACCGCACCGATGATGCGGATGGCCAGACCCGGGCCCGGGAAAGGCTGGCGGAACACGATGTGACCCGGCAGGCCGAGCGCCAGACCAAGTGCACGGACCTCGTCCTTAAAGAAGTGATCGAGCGGCTCGATAAGGTCGAAGTGCACGCCCTCGGGGAACGGGATCAGGTTGTGGTGGCTCTTGATGGTGGCCGTCTTGCCGCCCGTCTTGCGAGCGCCGGACTCGATGATGTCGGGGTAGATGGTACCCTGAGCCAGGTACTTGACCGGCTTGCCATCGGTCTCAAGCTGCTGCGCCACGGCGAAGAACTCTTTCCAGAACTGCGTACCGATGATGCGGCGCTTCTCCTCGGGCTCGGTCACGCCGGCCAGAAGCTCGGCATAGCGGTCCTCGGCGTGGACGTGGATAAAGTCGACATCGAACTGCTTGGTGAAGACCTCCTCCACCTGCTCGGGCTCGCCCTTGCGCAGCAGGCCGTGGTTGATGAACACGCAGGTCATCTGCTTGCCCACGGCGCGAGCGCCCAGCGCAGCCACGACGGAGGAGTCGACGCCACCGGACAGGGCCAGAATCACGCGGTCGTCGCCGACCTTCTCGCGGAACTCGGCCGTCATGGTCTCGACCAGGTTGTCCATACTCCAGTTGGGCTCCAGGCCGCAGATCTCAAACAGGAAGTTGCTCAGCAGCTGCTGACCATACTCGGAGTGCTTGACCTCGGGGTGGAACTGCGTGGTGAAAATCTTGCGCTCGACGCACTCCATGGCAGCAACCGGGCACACGTCAGTGCTGGCGGTAACGGTAAAGCCCTCGGGCACCTCGGAAACGGCGTCGCGGTGGCTCATCCACACGGTCTGCTCCATGGGCGTGGAGTTAAAGAGCTTGGCGCCGGCCGTGCGCGTGATGGTGGCGCGGCCGTACTCGCCCACCTCGGAGTGGCCGACCTTGCCGCCGAGCGTCACGGCCGTGATCTGATGGCCGTAGCAGAAGCCCAGGACGGGAAGGCCCAGGTCAAAGATGGCGGGATCGATAGACGGAGCGTCCTCGGCATACACGGAAGCCGGACCGCCAGAAAGGATGAGCGCAGAGGCGTTCATCTCGCGAATCTCGTCGGCCGAGATGTCGCAGGGGACAATCTCGGAATACACGTTGAGGTCGCGGACGCGACGGGCAATGAGCTGACCGTACTGCGCACCAAAGTCGAGTACGAGGACCTTTGCGGAAGCCTTTTGATCCATGGTTCCCCCTCTTGTTGGCGGGGAGCCGGTGCCCACCCGCGTGAATGAACGAAAATAGCCTTCATAGTGTACACGTTATATGGGGTTTCTCGCCCCTCGCAGCCATCAGCGCACGGCAAACGCACGACCTAGGCCCTTATTTGACGGCAATTGAAGTGTTGCCAAACGTTACAGATGATGTAATACGTTTGAACATTGGACGCCCTGTGCCACAATACTGCCGAACGACTCCGCCCTTGCGGCGGCAAATACGATAGGAATACCAGCATGAAGCGCATCCTTCTCATCGCCACGGGCGGCACCATCGCATCGACCGAGGACGGCAACGGCCTCTCCCCCGCCCTGACCGGTGAGGAGCTCGCCCAGAGCGTCCCCGAGATCTCGGACCTCTGCGAGCTCGACGTCGTGCAGCCCATGAACATCGACAGCACCAATATGCGCCCGAGCGACTGGATGCGCATCCGCGATGTCATCGTCAAAGGCTATGCCGATCACGACGGCTTTGTGGTCCTGCACGGCACCGACACCATGAGCTACACCGCGGCGGCGCTTTCCTATCTGATTCAGGACAGCCTCAAGCCTATCGTGCTCACCGGCTCGCAAAAGCCTATGGGCAACCCCTTTACCGACGCCAAGCTCAACCTGTACCAGAGCCTGCTCTATGCGCTCGACGAGCATTCGCACGACGTTTCGATCGTGTTTGGCGGCGTCGCCATTGCTGGCACGCGCGCCCGCAAGCAGCGCACCATGAGCTTTAACGCGTTCATTAGCGTCAACTATCCGCCCATTGCCTACATCCGCAACGACCGCATCGTGCGCAACGGGCTTCACGGCACGCATCAGGGCGAAAACCCGGTGCGTTTCTACGACAGCATCGATCCGCGCGTATTTGTACTCAAGCTTACGCCCGGCGTGAACCCGGGCATCCTCGACGCCCTTGCCGACAGCTACGACGCCGTGATTCTGGAGACCTTTGGCATTGGCGGTATCCCCGAGTTTGGCGAGTCGGGCGAGTCGTTCCAAGAGGCAATTTTCCGCTGGGTCGATTCGGGTCGCACCGTCGTTATGACCACGCAGGTCCCCGAAGAGGGCCTCGATCTGGGCGTTTATGAGGTCGGCCGTGCTTACGCCGATCATCCGGGCATTCTGCGCGGCGACGACATGACCACCGAGACGCTCGTGGCCAAGACCATGTGGGCACTCGGCCAGTCACGCGATGCCGCCGAGATCCAGCGCCTGTTCTACAGCCAAGTCAACCACGACCGCATCCCGATGGCGTAATCCCTAAGGCAGCTCCACTTATCGCAGCCTTAAACGACAGGTGGTCCCCCTCGGGCCGTGCAAAAATCGGAGTATTCTGCAATTTCTCCTCCGGACGCATAGAATCGGCCGATTATTAGACGAACTTTTAGGACGAAGGGTCCGTTTAGTAAATATTTATTCCTCATTTTTATTTAGCGTGTGGATTATCTACTGTCAAAAAGGCAAAGCCAGCCGCTCGAGCTACCATCTACGGCCGAACTGGTGCTGAATACTCGCGATTTTGCACATCGCAACCAGGGGGACCCGCCCAAAGAGCGTCAAATACAGCGGGGGAACGCCCTATTCGATACCCTCGAGAAGCTCTGACACCGTCATGCCGAGTGCGGGCGCGATCTTAAATAGAACCTTGAGCGTGAAATTTGCCGTCCCATCTTCGATTCGGTCGAGGTAGGGTCGGCTGATTCCTGTCGCCACACAAAAATCAACCTTGGAGATACCAAGGTCCCTGCGTGTCTCTTCGACCCGCCTGCCAAGAATCTGTTTCGCACGTTCGTCCATGCAGCCGAGTTTGAAATGGAGCCGAACATAAACGTAAACTATAGTTTACGTTTTGCCGAATACACAGGAGTTTTCTATGTCGGGTTCTTCGGTCCGCATGCACCGAGCC
>CAVEET010000168.1:0-3821 GCA_963614835.1 Bulleidia sp.
CAATACGCTTGAGGATCCTTAAAAGAAAGTCCAGTTTATCCTTCCCACTCCACTAGTCGCTATTTAGGGCGTCCAAGATTTGGGGCGCGGTTCACACGCGCTGCAGGGTCTTTTTGCATGTCATGTTTAGTTGTGGCCAACGCCTTAGAGAGCGGCAACGACCTCGATCTCGACCAGACCGCCAGCCGGAAGGGCGGCAACCTGGAAGGCGCTGCGCGCGGGGAACGGGGCCTCGAACTTGGAGGCGTAGATCTCGTTCACGGCGGCGAAGTCGGCGATGTCGGCCAGGTAGACCGTGGTCTTGACGACATCGGCAAAGGTGGCGCCGGCAGCGGTCAGCAGGGCCTCAACGTTGGCGAGGGACTGCTTGGCCTGGGCCTCGACGCCCTCGGGCATCTTGCCGGTCGCGGGATCGATGCCCAGCTGGCCGGACAGGAACACCATGTTGCCGGCCTGGATACCGGGGGAATACGGGCCGATGGCTGCGGGTGCGTTATCGGAAGACACGACGGTCTTGCTCATGTTTTTCTCCTTACGATCAATTGAGAGAGCATGAGCGCGGCGTTCGCACCGGGAGGCACAATTCGGTCTGAACACCGCGCTTGGTTGGGATAGTACTCAAGGTTTCCGCGCGATGCAAGATTATTATCACGTTGCGAGAATATTTTATCGCCCAACGGTTTCCCCGAACCGCTGAACGGTTCTTCACGGGGTCAGCCAGCCCAAGCTGCTGAAGACTTTATCCCGCTTGGAGCACGGGCATCACCTGCCGCAACGGCACCACTATACTTTTGAATATCTGAGCATTTTGAAAGGCAGGATATGACCGCAACCGCCAGTCGAACCACCAACCGCAGACCCGAGCTTTTGGCGCCCGCCGGAGGGCCCGAGCCCTTTGCCGCCGCACTCGCCGCGGGGGCAGACGCCATCTATTGCGGCATGGGCAGCTTCAACGCCCGCCGCAAGGCCACCAACTTTACCGACGAGGCCTTTGAGCAAGCCTGCCGCGCCGCACATCTAGCCGGGTCGCGCGTCTACGTCACGGTCAACATCGTCATCAAGCAGTCCGAGATGGGCGATGCGCTGCAACTCATCCATCGCTGCTCCACGCTGGGCGCCGACGCCTTCATCATCCAGGACTGGGGCCTGTTCTTTGAGGTCAAGCGCACGATGCCCGGCATCGAGACGCACATCTCGACCCAGGCGAACATCCATGATGACCGCGGAACGCTTTGGTGCCGCGAGCAGGGCGCCGACCGCGTGACTCTCTCGCGCGAGCTCTCCATCGACGAGATCGCCGCCATCCACGACGCCGCGCCCGACGTTGACCTGGAGGTCTTTAGCCACGGTGCCATCTGCTTTTGCTACTCGGGCCTATGCCTGCTCTCGAGCTTTGCCATGGCGGGCCGCTCGGCCAACCGCGGCATGTGCGCTCAGCCCTGCCGTCTGCCCTACGAGCTGATCGACGAGAATGGCCGCTCGCTCTCCCCTGCCGGTCGCGAGCGTGCGCTATGCCCGCGCGACACCAACACGTCGCAGCTTGTTCGCCGTCTGTATGACGCCGGCGCCGCATCGCTCAAGCTCGAGGGCCGCATGAAGGCCCCCGATTACGTGTATTCCATCGTCGATGTGTATCGTCACCAGATTGATGACATGCTGGCCGATGTTTCGACCTCCAAGGATGAGGATGCCGCCCGCCAACGACAGCTCAAGCGCTGCTTTAACCGCGACTTTACGCACGCCTACCAGGATGGCACCTCGGGCGACGAGATGATGAGCTACGAGCGCTCCAACAACCGCGGCCAGATTGTGGGCACGGTGCTGGGCAGCCGTCTGGCCAACCGCGATGTACGCGGACTCAAGCCCGACGACCGCCGTCGCCGCGCCGCCATCGCCCGCATTGAGCTGTTTGAGCCCGTGGGCAAGGGCGACCTGCTGGAGCTTCGTCACGATAACGAGTTTGACCAGTTCCTGACCACCATTGCCGCCGATGATGCCGCCGCGGGCGACATCATCGAGTGCCGCGTGCCCCGCAGCATGCCCGAGGGCTGCCGCGTGCGCGTGATTCGAAGCCAGCGCGCCATTGACGCCGCCGGGGCTGCGCTCAAACGCGATGTGCTGCGCCGCCGCGCCGTAGACGTGTCCGTTGTGGCGCGTCTGGGCGAGCCGTTTACCGTTACGCTCACCTGCTGCGACGACCCTTCGCTTACGGCCACGGCCACGGGCTTTACCGTCGAGGCTGCCAAGACCCGCGCCGTCGAGGCATCCGATCTGGTTGAGCACGTCGGGCGCATGGGCTCCTCTCCCTTTGAGGCCGCAAGCTTTGACGTTTCGCTCGACGCCGGCTGCGGTATGGGCTTTTCCGCCGTGCACAAGGTGCGCGCCGCCGCTTGTAAGGCGCTGGAAGAGGCCATTCTGGCACCGTACGAGGAGCGCGCGAAAACGCTCGAGCTGCCGGCGATTGTAACCAGTGATTCCCGCCCCGCGCCCGAGCACTACCGCGATGAGCCGCAGATCTGCGCCACCGTCACCTCGCTCGAGGCCGCCGAGGCCGCTCGCGCCGAGGGTGTAACGCGCATCTACATGACCACCGACGCGCTCGATGCGGCCGAGCTCTCCCCTGCCGATGCATTTGAGCAGGGTATCGTGCCCGTACTCGACGAGGTCTGCCGCGCCGTCGACCACGAGCGCGTCGATCCTTGGGTTGTTGCCGACGCCACGGTCGCTATTGGCAACATCTCTGAGCTTGCCCTGGCCGCCCAGGTTGGCGCCACGGCCGAGATTCGCTCTTGCCTGCCGGTTCACAACGCACCCTGCATGGAGGCGCTTGCCGAGCGCGGAGCCGGTGCGTTTTGGCTCTCGCCCGAAATCACGCTCGACGAGATTGTCTCGCTCGGCGCCGCCGCGCCCGCGGCTCTAGGCATCACCGTCTTTGGCCGCCCGCGCGTCATGACAAGCGAGCATTGCATTCTGCAGGTTGCCAACGGCTGCATCCACGATTGTGCCAACTGCCGCCTGCGTGCCCGCAAGCTCTCGCTCAAGAATATCGACGGAAAGGTCATGCCGGTGCGTACCGACATCCACGGCCGCTCACGCCTGTACGACGCCTACCCCATCGACCTCACGCCTCAGGTTCCTCAGCTGCTCGATGCCGGCGTGCGTCGTCTTATGGTCGACGGAACCCTGCTCGAGACCGATGAGATCGCCCGTGCCGTCGCTCGCGTCCGTCGCGCCGTCGAGGCTGCTCAAGCCGGCCGCAAGCCCGCCGCCCGTCTGCGCGGGGCGACCTCGGGCTGCATGTTTGTGGGAATCAGTTAACCGAAAGGCTTACACGTGAACGAAGAACCTCAAGTCCTCTACTGCGACGCCTGGCTCATGGCCATCGACAAGCCCGCCGGCATGATCGTCCACGGTGACGGCACCGGCGAGCGCACACTTACCGACTACGCCAGCGACCTGCTGCTGGCGATGGGCGACGGCTTTGCCGCGACCGACATGCAGCCGCTCAATCGCCTGGACCGTGACACCACCGGCGTGGTGCTGTTCTCGCTCGACAAGCAGACGCAGCCCGCCTTTGACCAGATGGTGATCGACCACGCCTTCGAAAAGCACTATCTGGCGCTGGCCGAGGGCAAGATCGACTGGAACGAGAAGCTCATCGACAAGCCCATCGCCCGCGACCGTCACGACAGCCGAAAGATGCGCGTCGGCGCCAGCGGCAAGCCGTCTCAAACTCGCGTGAAGGTGCTCAAACGTCTTAAGAGCCGTCGTGGCCTGCCCACGCGCTCGTATATCGATGTCGAGCTGCTCACCGGCCGCAA
>CAVEET010000169.1:0-6195 GCA_963614835.1 Bulleidia sp.
GGGCGCGTGGCGTATAGCTATGCCTTCCAGAGCGACCTTGAGGCCTGCGGCGTCACCTCGGATGAATGTGACGGTCTGGTCGATGTGGTGCGTTCGGTGATGGGCGTCGAGGTCTGCCTGTTCTTAAAGGGCATCGACGGCGATACCAAGGTGCGCGGCAACCTGCGCTCCAAGGGTGACCTCGATGTGTCCGAGATCGCTGCCAACTTTGGCGGTGGCGGGCATCATGCCGCCGCCGGCTTTTCCAACAACGGAACAATTCGCGAGACGCTCGCCGTGGCACTTCCCATGCTGGCCGAGCTGGTGGGGGAGGATCCCGCTTCGGTGACCGTCGAGCTTTAACTTTTTGGATGGTACATGGCTCGTCGTACGCCTTCTCAACTGAATATGCTGCTCGCCGTCGATAAGCCGGTGGGCTGCACGTCCCACGATGTGGTCTCGCAATGCCGACGCGCCCTCCATGAGCGGCGCGTCGGCCATGCCGGCACGCTCGACCCCATGGCATCCGGCGTCATGGTGGTGGGCGTGGGCCAGGCTACTCGTCTGCTGGGCATGCTAACCCTCGATACCAAAAGCTATGTCGCCGACATCTCGTTTGGCGCCGAGACCAATACCGATGATGCGGAGGGCGAGGCGGTCCGCACGGTGGCTGTTGCCAACGAGCTCCGCGATCCTGCCTATGCTCGTGAGCGCTTGGCCGCCATGCTGGGCCCGCAGATGCAGGTGCCGCCGGCGTTTTCTGCTATCTCGGTCAATGGCGTTCGCGCCTACAAGTCTGCTCGCGAGGGCAATGCGGTGGACCTACCTCCGCGCCCCGTCGAGGTCTATGCCGCCGACCTGATCGCCGTGGGCGGCGAAGGTGATACGTGTGTGTGGACCGTGGCGTTCTCGGTGAGCAAGGGCACCTATATCCGTGCGCTCGCTCGCGACCTGGGCCACGCTTGCGATAGCGCCGCGCATATTTCCGCGCTGCGCCGCACGGCTTCCGGTGTTGTTTCCATTGGCGCTTGTCATGCGGTCGAGGAGCTTTCGCCCGAGTCCGCGGCTGGCTTTGCCCTGGATCCCATTGCGGCCCTGGGCGCCACACGTGTTGACTTGCCGGGCAATCTTGCCGACGACCTGCTCTGCGGCCGACGCATTCCCGTTGAGCGTGCGCTTGCCGATTTCGATTCCTCGAAGGCGCCGTTTGCGTTGGTGCTCGATGGGGGACTCAAGGCGCTCGCCCGCATTGAGGGCGGCCGCTTTGTCATGGAGCACGTGTTTCCGCAGGCAATCGGTGGTGTTCGATGATGTTGTCCGCTCGCGAGCTCGCGCGTGTCTTTTTCGCGGGCGAGTCGGACGAGGCTCGCATCGTTGCTGCCGATACGTTTGATGAGTGTGAGCACTTGGGTGCCGCTTCAATCGCCATTGGCGTGTTCGACGGCGTTCACCGTGGACACCAGGAACTCATCGAAGCGCTTGTCCGTGATGCCCGTGCCCATGGCTGTAAGGCGGTCGTGGTTACCTTCGATCCCGACCCGGACGTTGTGGTGAGCCCTTCGCCCGCTCAAAAATTGATGACGACGGCCGACCGTCTGCATGCCTTGGCTCAAACCGGGGTCGATGCGGTGGTGGCCGTTCCCTTTACGCCTGAGGTTGCGGCGCTTGACCATGTTGATTTTCTCTCGCTGGTGTCGCGTCTGGTCGACATTCGATCGATTCGCGTTGGCAGTGACTTTAGGCTGGGTCGTGGCGGTGCATCTGGTGTTGCCGAGATGTGCGCCTGGGGTTCCGAGCACGGCGTTGACGTGTATGGTCACGACCTGCTTTGTGAGGGCGGTGAGGCCATTTGCGCCACCCGCATTCGTCATGAGTTGGGACAGGGCCATGTGGAGCTGGCTGCTGAGTTGCTCGGCCGTCCGTATATGGTGCGTGGCGGTGTTATTCGTGGCCGTCACGAGGGTTCTGGCATGGGCTTTCCCACGGCAAACTTGCAGGTTCCCGACGGCATTCAGGTGCCAGCCGATGGCGTGTATGAGGGTCTGGTGCTGGTCGATGACACCGCGTGGCCCGCTGCCGTGAACGTCGGCCTGCCGCCAACGTATGCTGACGATGCGGCATCTGCGCATCTCGAGGCTAACTTAATTGGTTATACGGGCGACCTGTACGGCGCTTCCGTTTCGCTGGCGTTTACACGCTGGCTGCGTCCCTCGCGCGTGTTCGATTCGCTGGATGAGTTGATCGCGACCGTCGAGGGTAATATCGAGGACATTCGTCGCAACTTGGGCGAGCAGGGGGTGAGCATCCGTGATTAGCGATGAGGAGAAAGACCAGGTACGCGCTGCGTCCGACCTAGTCGCCATCGTGCAGGAAACGGTTGAGCTCAAGCCTCGCGGCCATGAGTTTTGGGGCTGCTGCCCCTTTCATGGCGAAAAGACGCCGTCCTTCCACATTATTCCCGCCACGCAGGTGTGGCATTGCTTTGGCTGCGGCGAGGGTGGCGACGTCTTCACCTATATCATGAAGCGCGAGAACCTGAGCTTTCCCGAGTCAATCCGTTATTTGGCCGATCGCGCGGGTATTGAGCTGCATGACACTGGAGATCGCCGCGAGCGCGGTACCAAGCGTGCCCGAATCTACGATCTGTGCGCCGAGACCGCCCAGTTCTACCACACCATGCTTATGCGCGGTAAGGATGGCCGTCCACGTGAGTACTTTGCCAGCCGCGGCATGGGTGGCGACGTCTGCCGCCGCTACTGCCTGGGCTTTGCACCGGGCCGTAACGCGCTGGTATCGCACCTGTCCCAGGCAGGTTTTACCCCGCAGGAGATGATCGACGCCAACGTTGCCGTGAGCCGCGGGCGCGGGCAGCTAGCCGACCGCTTCTACGACCGCGTGATGTTTCCTATCTTTGACGAGCAGGGTCATAACATTGCCTTTGGTGGTCGCATCATGGGTGACGGCCAACCCAAGTACCTAAATACTGCCGAGACGAGCGTGTTTCATAAAAAGCGAAACCTCTACGGCTTTAATTGGGCCAAGGAGTTTATCGTCGCGCAGGATACCGCCATCGTGGTGGAGGGCTATACCGATTGCATCGCCTGTTGGGAAGCGGGGATTAAAAACGTTGTCGCCACGCTGGGCACCGCGCTCACGGAGCATCACGTCAAGACGCTCACTCGCTTTTCCAAGCGCATCGTCTATATGTTTGACGGCGATGCCGCCGGTCAAAAGGCCGCCCGTCGCGCGATTCAGTTTATCGAGCAGGATTCCATGGACCTGCGCTGCGTGGTGCTCCCCGACGGCAACGATCCCATGGAGTTCATCACGGCGCACGGCGGAGAGGAGCTGCAGAAACGCATTGACGCTGCCGAGTCCCTCATGGACTTTGTGTACCGTTCGCTGCAGGAGTCGAGCGACATCACCACGCCGGGCGGTCGCGCTAAGGCGCTCGAGGATGCGCTGACGCTCATCTATCCGCTGCGCGATAGCTATATGATCGACACGTACTTTATCCAGATTGCCGACCTGCTGGGTTTGGATCTGGAGACCGTACGTGCGAGCTCGGGCCGTGTGTTTCGTGATGTCGCCAAGCGCGAAGATGCGGAACGCCGCCGTGAGCAGAACTATGAGCGCCAGCGGGCGCAGGCCGAGCGCTCCGGTAGCGCGGGCGGTCGGGCGTCGGGTTCTCGCGATGCCGGTCGCGGTGCTTGGGCATCGGGCGCGACGCCGCCGGTGTCCGCGCCGGTCGAAGAAGAGCCGTACGACTACGTCCCGCTCGATGCCTACGGTGCCGCGCCCGTGGAGGTCGTCGAAGATCTTCCGCCGATCGATGTGCCTGATGGTATGGGCGCTGCGCCCGCCGGTGCCCCGACAGACGCCTCGGCCCCTATGGTTCTTACCGATCTAGAGCGCAAGTCCTTGGCAGGGGAGCGCGAGCTGCTGACCATGCTTACGAGCTACCCCGACCTGTTCCGCACGTATGCCGACCGCATCTGCTCCATCGAGTGGGTGGATCCGCGCCACGAGTCCATCGCATGGGCCGTGCTGGCAACGCCGCCGGGAACCGATCCGGCAGCCTGCATGGATGCGGCGCGCTCGGTGTGTCCCGATGCGGCAACGCTTGTGAGTGCCGGGCGCATCTCGGCGACGAGCAAGCACCCCACCGAGACGAACATCGTGTTTATGCTCGATACGCTCGAGCTCTACACCATCAAGCGCCGCATGCGTGCCGCGCAGGCCAAGCTGCGCCAGGACCGTTCGCTCGATGATGGGGCCCGTCGCGCGCTGACCGTGCAGGCCGCGCAGGATTCGCAGCGTCAACGCGAACTGCAAAAGTCGATCGGCGGCGTGGCGGATCCGTTCCGTTTGATCGGCCTGGAGGCCGCAGGCACCGAACAAGCCTAGATGTTGTGGTCAACCAGCGTATTCTCGCCTATATCCAGTCCTCTTTTTGGGTATAGACGTCAATGAGTGTGCTAAAGTATTGAGTCCTGTGGACTATGAAGGGAGAATCTGTGCCAAAAAAGACTGAGAGCACGGGTACTGGGCTGGAATCCTACGTTGCAAAGCTCATGGGCAACGGCTCAAACAGGACTTCGGTAACCGAGGACGAGATTCAGGTCGCCCTGAAGGATATCGATGTTTCTGACGAGCAGCTCACCGCGGTGTATTCCGCGCTGCGCAACAGCGGCATCCAGATTATCTCCGCGAGCGGTAACGACGACGCCCCCATGGACGTCGACGATGACAATACCGATTCTGATACCGACGATTTCGATGACGACGACGAGCACGATTCCGGCTCGCTCGACGATCACGAGCTCAAGATGGCCCGCCAGGCCGACGCCGAGATGGGTTCTTCCAAGAGCAAGAAGAAGCGCACCGTGCGGACGTCCCGTTCGCGTTCGCGCGTGCGCGGCATCGATGCCTCCACGGTGATGCTGACCGGCGATCCGGTCCGTATGTACCTCAAGGAGATCGGCAAGGTCGACCTGCTGACCGCCTCCGAAGAGGTCGATCTGGCTATGAAGATTGAGGCCGGTCTTGAGGCCACCGAGAAGCTCGAGGCTGCCGATGCTGGTGAGCTCGAACTCACGCGTGCCGAGATGCGTCGTCTTACGCGCATTGAGAACGTGGGCCTCGAAGCCAAGCAGGCGCTCATCAGTGCAAACCTGCGTCTGGTCGTCTCCATCGCCAAGCGCTATGTTGGTCGCGGCATGCTGTTCCTGGACCTGATCCAGGAGGGCAACCTCGGTCTGATCCGCGCCGTCGAGAAGTTCGACTACCAGAAGGGCTTTAAGTTCTCCACGTACGCCACGTGGTGGATCCGTCAGGCCATCACGCGTGCTATCGCCGACCAGGCCCGTACCATCCGTATTCCCGTGCACATGGTCGAGACCATCAACAAGCTCGTCCGCGTGCAGCGTCAGCTCCTTCAGGACCTGGGCCGCGACCCGACCCCCGAGGAGATCGGTGCCGAGATGGACATGAGCGCCGACCGCGTCCGCGAGATCCAGAAGATCTCGCAGGAGCCCGTGTCGCTCGAGACCCCCATCGGCGAGGAAGAGGATTCCCAGCTGGGCGACTTCATCGAGGACTCCCAGGCCATCGTTCCGCCCGATGCGGCCAGCTTCTCCATGCTGCAGGAGCAGCTCACCCAGGTGCTCGATTCGCTTGCCGATCGTGAGCGCAAGGTTATCGAGCTGCGCTTTGGCCTTGTCGACGGACATCCCCGTACGCTCGAGGAAGTCGGCCGCGAGTTTGGCGTCACGCGCGAGCGCATCCGCCAGATCGAGTCCAAGACCCTGGCCAAGCTCCGCCACCCGAGCCGCAGCAGCAAGCTTAAGGACTATATCGAAAGCTAGTCAAGCAAGAGGCGCCCTCAAGCACATCCGCTTGGGGGCGTTTTCATGTAGTCGTTGGGGACGTTCTTGAATGACTAGTCGTTTAAGAACGTCCCCAATGACTGGGTCGGAAAATTTCTTAAAAAAGTTCTTGCCCTGAGCTGATTCGTCCGTATAATAAACTTCGTTGCTTGAGAGCACGCACCTATTCCTCGGTAGCTCAATGGTAGAGCACGCGGCTGTTAACCGCGCTGTTGTAGGTTCGAGTCCTACCCGGGGAGCCAGAATTTTCCAGCCCTTTCTGTTGGGCTTTAAATTCCTCGGTAGCTCAATGGTAGAGCACGCGGCTGTTAACCGCGCTGTTGTAGGT
>CAVEET010000170.1:0-2866 GCA_963614835.1 Bulleidia sp.
CAAGAGGAGCCGTGTGGGTTTGGCTAGGTTCGGGTGCCGTCCGCGCCGTGCGGTAAAATCGTTCAGTCAGAACACGAACCCGCATCGGAGCTCATCACATGGCATTCGTCCATCTGCACAACCACACCGTCTTCTCCATGCTCGACGGCGCAACCCGTATCCAGGATATGGTCAACCGCGCCGTAGAGCTGGGCATGCCCGCCGTCGCCATTACCGACCACGGCTACATGTATGGCGTGCCCGACCTGGCGCTGGCCTGCGACGCCGTCAACCACAACACGCCCGAGTACAAAACCTGGAGCCACGACAAGGCCTTCTTGGAAAAGGACCGCCGCGACGAGCTGGTGGAGCCCGATCCCGAGGAAAACCCGCGCGAGCATGCCCAGTATGTGAAGGACATGGCCATGTGGGACGAGAAGGGCAACATCGACGAGCTCAAGCCGCCCCTGGTCATCAAGCCCATCTTTGGCTGCGAGGTCTACTTTACGCCGGACGAGACGCTCGCCCGCGACCATAAGCCCGAGCTCTACCACATGATTCTTCTGGCCAAGGACCAGGAGGGCTACGTCAACCTGATGCAGACGGTCTCCGAGGCCGCCGTGCAGGGCTTTTACTACAAGCCGCGCGTGACGCTCGACAACCTGCGCCGCCACGCCAAGGGCATGATCTGCACCAGCGCCTGCATCGCGGGCATCATTCCCAAGTACATCGACCGCGGTGACATGGAAGGCGCCATCAAGTGGGCCGAGACCTTCCGTGACACCTTCGACCCCGGCGACTTTTATATCGAGATCCAGGAACACGGCATCACCACCGACAACGGCCTAACCGACGAGCAGATGGACCGCGCGCTCATCGATATTGCCAAGCAGGTGGGCGTCAAGGTCATCGCCACCAACGACTTCCACTACCTGCGCCGCGAGGACGCGCCCGTGCAGGACGTCATCATGTGCATTGGCATGAACGCCAAGGTCGACGACCCCAACCGCATGCGCATGACCGGCTCGGAGTTTTACATGAAGACCGAGGAGGAGATGCGGGCGATGTTCCCGTATTGCCCCGAGGCCTGCGACAACACGCTCGAGATTGCCGACAAGTGCTATGTGGAGCTGGACTGGGACTCCATCATCCTGCCGCGCTTCCCGTTGCTCGATCCCGGCGAGACGCACGAGAGCCAGTTCCGCCGCGAGTGCGAGAAGGGCCTGCGCCAACACTACGGTGACGACTGGGCCACGCGCGAAATCTGTGGCGTCAACATCAAAGAGCGCTTTGAGTACGAATACAAGGTCATCTGCGACAAGGGCTTTGCCGCCTACTTTTTGATCGTCGCCGAATACGTGCAATGGGCCAAGGACAACGGCATCGGCGTCGGCCCTGGCCGTGGCTCGGCAGCCGGCGCTATCGTCGCCTACGCCATGAACATCACCGCGTTTGACCCGCTCGAGAACGGCCTGATGTTCGAGAGGTTCCTGTCCCCGCAGCGTACCGAGATGCCCGATATCGATATGGACTTCGACGATGAGCGGCGCCTCGAGGTCGTGGAGCACGTTCGCCAGCTCTACGGTCCCGAGAAGGTCACCCACGTCATCACCTACTCGACCATTAAGGCCAAGCAGGCCATCAACGACGCCGCGCGCGTGCTGGACTATCCGGTCTACATGGGCCAGCGCCTGTCCAAGATGGTCTCGAGCGACCCCAAGGTCAAGCTCAAGCAGGTACTCGAAAAACAACCCGGCAAAGAGGATCTGTTTAACCCCGACTTTGCCGAGGCCTATAAAAAGGACGACGACGCCCGCCGCATCATCGACACGGCGCTCTCGATCGAGGGCCTCACCCGTGGCGAGGGCGTGCACGCGTGCGCCGTTCTGATCTGCCGCGACCCCGTCAACGAGCATGTGCCCACCAAGCTCGACACCAAGGGCGGCGTCGAGATTACCCAGTACGAGGGCCATACCGTTGCCGATATGGGCTTGCTCAAGATGGACTTCCTGGGCCTGCGCACGCTGACGGTTATCTCCAAGGCCAAGGCCAACATCAAAAAGAACTTCGGCATCGACATCAAAGAGGAAGAGATTCCCTTTGACGACCCCGAGATCTTTAAGCTCATGGGCTCCGGCCACACCGCCGGCGTCTTCCAGGTCGAGTCCGCCGGCATGACGGCCACGATCAAGAACATGAAGCCCACCGAGTACAAACACGTCGTGGCATTGATCGCCCTGTACCGCCCGGGCCCGTTGGGCGCCGGCATGGTCTCGTCCTACATCAACCGTATGAACGGCAAGGAGCCGGCCGTCTCCTACGACGACCGTCTGGACGACATCCTGGGCGAAACCTACGGCACCATGGTCTACCAGGAGCAGGTTATGCTCATCTCCGTCGAGATGTGCGGCTTCTCCAAGGGCGAATCGGACTCGCGTATCCGTAAGCCCGTGGCTAAGAAAAAGATTAAGCTGCTCACGTCGACGGTGCTGCACTGGGAGGATGGCTCGGACGAGACCACTTACGACCACTGGATGAATGGCGCTATCAAGAACAACTACACGCGCGAGGTCGCCCAGAAGATTTGGGACGATGTTCTTGAGTTCGCGTCCTACGCCTTTAACAAGTCGCACTCCGCTGGCTACGCCATCCTGGTTATGCAGACGGCGTGGCTCAAGGCGCACTATCCGCACGAGTACATGGCGGCCGTTCTGACGTCCTACACGGGCAAGACCGACAAGATCGTGCATTACGTCTCGGCGTGCCGTCACGACGGCATCCCCGTGCTGTCGCCAGATGTCAACGAGTCCGGCACCGAGTTCACGGCTACCAAGGAAGGCGTGCGCTTTGGTCTGGCCGGCATTCGAGGCGTGGGTACCGGCGTGGC
>CAVEET010000171.1:0-7692 GCA_963614835.1 Bulleidia sp.
GCCTCGGTAACATCGAAGTCGGCGATGACGCCGTCCTTCAGGGGACGAACGGCCACGATGTTGCCGGGCGTACGGCCGAGCATGCGCTTTGCCTCGATACCGACCGCCAGGATGCGCTCGTCGTTCTTGTCGATGGCGACAACAGAGGGCTCGCGAATGACGATGCCCTTGCCACGCACGGAGACAAGCGTATTTGCGGTGCCGAGGTCGATGGCAAGATCGCCCGCATAGCTACCGAAGAACATATCCATCAAAGAAAACAACGCAACTCCTGATGTGTTGGATGATTGCTGGAAAACTACTAGCTCATCATACTAGCGCAAGCCCGGCACCTCACTTGCGGTGAAGCGCCGGGCAAAGCTAAATCCCATAAGGTCACTACTGGTTGTCAGCAGCCGAGAAATCCATATCGAGCGAGGAAACGGCCCAGCCGATATGGTTATCGGAGCGCACGAATTTGACGGTGTACTCCTGCTCGCCGCCCTTGGACAGCGATGCCTTAACCTTGGCGGTCGTCTCGGTCATGGACTGATCCATGCCCTCGACGGACACGGTGGCACCCTGCGGAATCGAGGAGATGATCATCGACTTGGCGTCCTCGGACAGGCTCGAGGCCAGGCAAGACTCGGCCTTTGCGGTGTCACCGTCGCCGGCAGCCTGGAACAGATCGGTAACGACAGACTCCTGGGACGGGAAGCCAAAGCCGCGCGTGTAGGCAAAGCCCAGACCGCCCGCGGCGATCAAAATGAGCAGAAGCAGCACGATGAAGACTTTGAGACCCGTGTGGCGATGGCGACGACGGACCTTGGCCTGCTTACGGTCCTGACGGTCCTGCTGGACCATCTCGGACTCGGACAGCGTAAAGAAGCCGGTGTCCGAGGGATCGGGCATAAACTGACCGGTCGCGCCCGTAGGATCGAGCGGATCGACGGCAGGAGCGTCCATCGCGGGCGCCGGAGCCGTGGCCATAGCCGTCTGGGCAGACAGCGCGGCAAGCGAATCGTGCACGCGGGCAAGCTCATCGGCCTGCTCGGAGGTGAGCTGGTAGATGCCATCAGCAGTAGCGGCGTTAAAGGCGTCGAGTGCGTCGGAGGGACGGCCGGCGGCAGAAAGTGCCTGACCCATGCCGGCGTTGAGCGCACGCGTATCGTCGCGGGGGCCGGCAAAGTCGATAGCCGTGCGGTAGGTCTCCACGGCATCCGCCGGACGGCCGAGCTTAATGAAGCAACGGCCAAGCTCGCCGAGTGCGGCGGCAGGAGCCGGGTTGGCGCCGTCGATGGCGGCCTGACGGAAGGCAGTACCTGCGTTGGCATAGTCGCCCGACTGGAACAGCGCGTTACCCAGGCCCAGATAGGCCTTGAACGGCGTGGCATAAGAAGCATCCTGCGTAGCAGCAGAGAACGCCTGAGCGGCCGTTGTGTAGTCGCCCACGGCGGCGAGTGCCTTGCCGCGGTTGGTGAGCAGCGCGCCGCGCTTGCCATAGGTGCCGTCGTTGAGGGCGGCGGCATAGGCCTCGGCGGCCTCGGCATACATGCCCAGGTGCATCAAGGCGTTGCCACGAAGATGATCGGCCTCGCCCATAATCTCATCGGGAGTTTTTGCCGCCCCAAGCATCTGGGCTGCAGCGGAAAAATCACCCGCGCGGTAAGCGGCGCGGCCCTGTTGGATCAGCTGGCTATTCAAGGAAGTCCCCTTTACTCGTGAACGATCTCGACATGGACGATCTCGTCGCCGGCACGCAGCTGCGAAATCACATCGAGACCCTCGACCGTGGTACCAAAGACGGTGTACCCGGAATCGAGGTTATGCTGGGCACCCAAGCAGAAGTAGAACTGCGAACCCGCGGAATCGGGGTCCATGGAGCGTGCCATGGCAAGGGCACCATCGACATGGCTGTTGCGCGGATTGGTGGCAAACTCGCCCTTGATGCAGTAGCCGGGGCCACCGGTACCGGGCATGCCGTCGGGGCCCTCAAGACCGGCAGCGACGTCGGCGCCGGACATATCGCGGGTATTGGGGTCGCCGCCCTGAATGACAAAACCGGGCACATAGCGATGGAATTTAAGGCCATCATAGAAACCCACAGTGGAAAGCTCGCAGAAGTTCGCGACATGAATGGGAGCGCCCTCGCCGTCAAACTTGACCTTGATGGTACCCTTCGACGTCTCGATAACGGCGCACTCGTCGCCGGCAAGCTGATACTCGGGCGTGTAGAGCTCTTTCTTAAAACCAAACATGTGGTTCCTTCCTCGTGCGTTTAAAGCATATTTGTACGAATTGTAGCAATAAGCATGCGCTTACATCAATTGCGCACGTAGGTTATGCCGACTATGGCGAACTAATTTTAGGAACGCTGCTGCGGCTCCCAGGAGCCCACGTTGTCGTCGTACTGTTCCAGCGCGCTGCTGCCGCCCTGCGCGATGGGCGCCAGGATCTCGCTTTTGTGGGAACTCATCGACTCGCCATCGGGAATGGCCAGCGAGATATCCCAGCTCTGGCAGATCACGTCGACGCGCTCGTACATCCACTCGGCAAGCTGCTTTAAGTGGGCGATGTCGTCCGCATAGACCGTATCGTCCTGATACTTAAGGTTGTTGAGCTCATCTTGCGTCTTTTTGATCTGGTCGCGCAGGGCGTAGGCACTCTGCGACAGCTCCTGACGGGTGGACAGTGGCGTTCGAAGATAACCATTGTTAAAAGAATCGATGACCTCGCCGATCTGGTCCTCGTCACCGTAGGACACGATGGTCTGATACAGACCGTCGAGCCTGGTATAGAGCTGATCATCGGTGAGCACGGTTTCTTCCTGGACCACCTCGGCAGAATCGTCCTGCTTGGTATCGTCCTCAGTCGCCTCGCCCTTTTGGCGCGTGGGGAAGGTCGTCTGCGCGGCCTGGCCAAACTGGTCATAGAAGCCAGGCATGACACCCATGGGATCGGCCGTCACGAACCAATAGGCACCGCCGCAAAGGACGGCAAGGACCGCGATGACGATGAGCGGCTTGGGGATATGACGCTTGTGCTTGTGATAGGCGTCCTCGTCGGGATGCACTTTGCGCTTGGGTTTTTGAGCATCGTCATGCAGAGAAACCGGCGTGGGAATATCGACCTTGGGGATACCGAAATCCTTATCGAAAGCCGGCAGCACGCAGGTCTCATTGGGGTCGGCGGCGTCTGAGAGCACCGCAGCGGCAGAGGCCGGCGCATGCGGCACCTCGGTATCGATCTGCTCTTGCGTTAGGCGCGGAAAGCCCGCCGTGCGGCCCGCTGCCAGGTCGGATGCGGCCGCGTCCTCGGAGAGGATACCCGGAGCGGGGCGTCCACATTTGGGGCACGTACGATCATGCGGAGAAAGACGGGCACCGCAGCCCTCACAGAACACGAACTCGGTGTGCTCGGGGCCATCGCCCGGACCCACATAGGCGTTGCAGTAGGGGCAGAACGAGGCGCCGTCCTCGATAGTCTTAAGGCAATGCGGGCAGATCACGGCATCCTCTTTTCGAAGCAATTCAAACAATCGAGGTTAGAGCATAACATCGCCACGGCCCCACAGGAACAAGGCACCAATTCAACATCGGCAGGGCGCTAGCTACTTCTTCTTTTTGCTTGGCATCGAGACTTTGATGCCTTGGGCGGACTTGGTCACGCGAGAGCGCCTGGCTCCGGTATTCTTCTTTTTCTTGGGCTGGGCCTGGGCCACGCCCTCGAGTGCACGGGCCTCGGCCTCGCGAGCGGTGCGATCTTCGCGGCGCTGCGCCATGTCGGCGGCGACGCGCTTGGCAAAACGCTCGGCCGTCGAACCCGTCGAGCTCACCTTGCCGCCACCGCGACCCAGGTGGACGCGCACACCACGGCCAAAACCAGTTGCGGCATGACGACGACGCGGCTTGAGCGAATCCATCATCGTGGCGAGCTTAAAGAACACCGAGCAGGTAAAGACCACGATGACAGCCAAGATAACCATCTGGCCCATCGACAGGTTGGCAATAGACAGCAGCTCCGGGAATCCGATAACGCCCGCCAAGATGCCGGCGACGACAAACACAAAGAGCACCACACGTAAGGGCGTGAGAGGCTGCGAGATGCGCCAGATCAGGCTGACGCTCGCCGCGCACGACGTAAGCAAGCACATCGTAGACAGCGTGAGCTGGCTAAAGCCAAACACGCGCGCCACAAAGATATCGAGCGCCGCAGCCAAAATGACCGCAATCGACGCCGGCAGTGCACGCTTGAGTACGTTGGTCAAAAACGCACCCTTCACGCGAGCATTGTTGGGCTCCAGGCCCAACACAAAGCCCGGCGCGCCGATGCAGAAGAAGTTAATGAGCGTCATCTGGATGGGCTCGAAGGGGTACGGCGGCAGCGCGATGCACAGCGCCGCCAGGCCCATCGAGAACAGCGTCTTGGTCAGGAACAGCGAGGCCGAACGCTGCAGGTTGTTGATGGAGCGACGGCCCTCGGCCACCACGGCGGGCATCGAGGCAAAGTCGTTGTCGACGAGTACGATTTCGGCTACGTTACGCGCGGCATCGGAGCCGGCCGCCATGGCTACGGAGCAGTCGGCCTCCTTGAGCGCCAGCACGTCGTTGACGCCGTCACCCGTCATTGCCACGGTGTGCTCGCGGCGCTTGAGCGCCTGCACGAGCTCGCGCTTCTGCTGCGGGGTCACACGACCAAAGACATGGTAGCGGTCCACTGCGGCATCGAGCTTGGCCGGCGTATCGAGCGTCGTGGCGTCCACATAAGCGTCCGCCCCCGGCACGCCCACCACGCGCGCGATCGACGACACCGTACGCGGGTCGTCGCCACTGATCACGTTGAGGGTCACACCCTGCTCGTTAAAGTAGCCAATAGTCTCGGCCGCCGAGGTACGAATCTCGTCGCGGATGGTCACAAAGCCCACGGGCTCGGCCTCGCCCACCATATCGCCATCGGGTGTAAAGCCGTCCACGCGCGCCACCACGAGCACGCGGCAGGTATCGGCAAGCTCGGCAACACGGTTCTCGACCTGGGCAAAAACACGATCAGAGAGCACAAACTGCGCCGCACCCATCACATAGGAGCCCTGCGCAAACGAAGCGCCACTCCATTTTTTAGACGACGAGAATGGAATGACCGACAGCGGCTCAGACACCTCGACCGGGCGATCGGCGTAATAGTTGAGCAGCGCCTGGCAGGTCTCGTTGGCATCGGCCGAAGTCGCACGCGCGACGTTAGCCAGCGCAAAATCGAGCACCGTGGTATCGACGGGAACGGCCGCCTCGTCCGAGCCGGCGCCTAGGCTCACGCCCTCAACCGGCAGCGGATACGTGCCCTCGACCTCCATGCGGCCCGACGTGATGGTGCCCGTCTTGTCCAGGCACAGCACGTCAACGCGAGCGAGCGTCTCGATGCAGTAGAGCTGCTGTGCCAGCACCTTGCGGCGAGCCAGGCGCACCGTGGCGATGGCGAGCACCGACGAGGTCAGCAGCACCAGGCCTTGCGGGATCATGCCCAGCAGGGCGCCCACCGTGGACAGCAGCGCCGACGAAGGCACATGACCAGCCAACAGCTCGGAGAAGCACCACGAAAGCGCGCTATCGCCCGGGGTTCCCGCGGCATCCCACAGTTCGCTCACACTCGAGGCAAACAACGCCAAACCGAGCGGGATCATGATGATGCTCGCAAAACGCACGATGGCGTTAAGCGCGTTCATGATCTCGGAATTGACCTTTTTGACGTACTTGGCCTCGTTATTAATTTTGGCCACGTAGTTGTCGGCGCCGACATGGATCACGCGGGCGCGCAGCAGGCCCGAGTCGATAAAACTGCCGCTCATGAGCTCGGAGCCGGGCTGCTTCTTAATAAGGTCGCTCTCGCCCGTCAGCAGGCTCTCGTTCACGAGCGCCTCGCCGGAAACCACCACGGCGTCAGCGGGAATCTGGTCGCCGCGCCCCAGGCGGATGATGTCGTCGAGCACGATCTGGTCCAAGTCGAGCTCCACCTCGGCACCGTCGCGCACCGCGATGGCCTTCTTAGAGGTCAGCAGCGCGAGCTTATCGACCATCTTCTTGGACCGCATGGACTGGATGACGCCAATAGCGGTATTGAGGAACACCACAAACAGGAACGTCAGGTTCTTAAACGAACCGGTCAAAATGACCAGGAACGCCAAGATCACGTTGATCAAATTGAACAGCGTGCAGAGGTTCTCGATGATGAGCTCTTTGACCGACTTGATCTTGAGCTCCATGTTGCGGTTAATCT
Source organism: Bulleidia sp. (assembly GCA_963614835.1). Lineage (GTDB taxonomy): Bacteria > Actinomycetota > Coriobacteriia > Coriobacteriales > Coriobacteriaceae > Collinsella. Next base: position 6,247 of record CAVEET010000171.1, read on the forward strand.
TACCGGCGGCGATGCGCTCCTCGACCTCGGCGGTCGAGAGTCCGCGCTCGATATCCGTTGCTGCCATACCACGTCCCATCACGTCGCGTCGGTATAAGAAAAACCGCCCGGACCATGCGAGGTTCGGACGGTCTTACGTTCGATGGTGCCCCATGTTGGATTCGAACCAACGGCCTTCTGCTCCGGAGGCAGACGCTCTAATCCCCTGAGCTAATAGGGCCAACGTTTGGCATTATACCCAAGTGCACCACGGGCTATCAAAATAAAAGAAAAAGCTTTGCAATTCCGAGGAAGACGCGGCGCAACGGCCCACTTTAGAAGGCAAAAGCGAGTCAGATAGTATAAACTCTCATGCACCATATATACACGGCTCGCGATGCGGGCCGTTTTTGCAAAAGTTATCCATCGAGGTGAGAGGCACACCATGATTGCAATTTTAAAGCAGAGCGCCAGCGACGAGGCCGTCGGCCATATCGTCAGCTGGATTGAGAAAAAAGGCCTGAAGACCGACGTCTCGCGCGGCGAGAACGAGACGATCATCGGCCTGGTGGGCGATACGACCAAGATCGACCCGTTCCTGCTCGAGTCCATGGATGTCGTCGAGCGCGTGCAGCGCGTCTCCGAGCCGTTCAAGCGCGCCAACCGCAAGTTCCACCCCGAGGACTCCGTCATCGACTGCGGTCACGGCGTCAAGATCGGCGGCGACCAGTTCCAGGTCATCGCCGGTCCCTGCTCCGTCGAGGGCGAGAACCTCATCCGCATCGCACGCCGCGTGAAGGCCGCCGGCGCCACGATGCTGCGCGGTGGCGCCTACAAGCCCCGCACCTCCCCCTACGCCTACCAGGGCATGGGCCCCGCCGGCCTCGACCTGCTGTGCGAGGCGTCTGCCGAGCTCGACATGCCGATTGTCACCGAGATCATGGACCCACGCGACGTGCAGGTCTTCCTTGACAAGAAGATTGACGTCATGCAAATCGGCGCCCGCAACGCCCAGAACTTCCCCCTGCTCAAGGAGGTCGGCAAGACCCAGACCCCGATTCTGCTCAAGCGCGGCATGTCCGGCACGATCGACGAGCTGCTCATGGCTGCCGAGTACATCATGAGCGAGGGCAACGACAACGTTATCCTGTGCGAGCGCGGTATCCGCACCTTCGAGACCCGTACCCGCAACACCTTCGACCTTAACGCCGTGCCGGTGCTGCACCACCTGTCGCACCTGCCCGTCGTTGCCGACCCCAGCCACGCCACCGGCTACACCCGCTACGTTGAGCCCATGGCGCTCGCGGCGACCGCCTGCGGCGCCAATGGTCTGGAAATCGAAGTCCACGACGAGCCCAGCCGCGCATGGTCCGACGGCGCTCAGGCCCTCACCCCCGATCAGTTCGACGACGCCATGCGCCGCATCCGAGCCATCCGCGAGGTTGTCTGCCAAGGAACCATGGAGTA
>CAVEET010000172.1:0-4550 GCA_963614835.1 Bulleidia sp.
CGATTGACGATGCGATTCTCAACAAACCCGGACGCCTTACGTCCGAGGAGTTCGAGATTATGAAGACGCATACCACGATGGGCGCCGACATGTTGCTTGAGCTGGGCCGACATCACGTCGGCAATGCGCTTATGGAATATGCGTACCAGATTGCGCGTTGGCACCACGAGCGCTGGGACGGCAAGGGCTATCCCGATGGCCTTAAGGGCAACCAGATTCCCATCGCCGCACAGGTGGTTTCGGTGGCCGACGTGTATGATGCGTTGACGAGTGTGCGCGTGTACAAGGGCGCCATCCCGCACGAGGAGGCTATCCAGATGATCCTGGACGGTAAGTGCGGCACCTTTAACCCGCTGTTGCTCGACTGCCTGCTCGAGGTGCAAGACCGTATCGCCGAGACGTTGGCGCGCCCCGCCGACGTTGTCGCGTTTCCCACGATTTAGTTTGACCAAAGGAGTTTTAATCCATGATTTCCATGCGTGAGGCGTATGAGAAGATCGGCGCCAATTATGACGACGCGTGCACTCGGCTGATGGGCGAGGAAATGCTTGCCCGCTTTGCCCTCAAGTTTTTGGATGACGAGAGCATGGACAAGCTGGAGGCCGCCATGGCGGCGGGAGACGCCGAAGGTGCGTTTATGGCAGCGCACACGCTCAAGGGCGTGAGCCAGAACCTGGGATTCGATAATCTGTACGAGCCGGCGGTCGTGGTGACCGAGGCGCTGCGCGGCGCCGATGCCGTTGACGGCGCCCGCGAGGGAATGCATGCGTTGCAGCAGCAATATGCGGCTACGATGTCGGCCCTGCGCGAGGCGGCCGAATAAGGGCTTGCGAGCCTTGGGCTGTGTGTCCCGGCCATAAATAGGTAAAAGGGCGCCCCGCCGGACCATGTGGCCGGCGGGGCGCCCTTTTGTGTTGTGCTGTCCGTGAACTAGCGAGCCTGCTTTACCTTGGCTGCCGCCTCGACAAACGACTTCCAGAGGTTAAAGTCAGTCTCGAGCGTCTGCCAGGTGTACTCGGGATGCCATTGCACGCCCAGGCAGAAGGGTTGACCTTCGACTTCGATGCACTCGGGAACGCCGTCGGTTGCCTTGGCGACCAAGCGCGTGCTTTTGCCCAGGCGGTCGACGCAGCAGTGATGTGCCGAGTTGGTCTGGATCAGCCTGTGCCTGCCAAGCGCGCGCTCCAACAGCGAACCCGGCACGACCTCGACGGGATGCACGGGGTCGTTGAGCACGTGGGTGTGGCGCCACTGCGTGCGGCCCTCGCGCGCACCCAGGCTCGGCACGTCCATGCACAGGGTACCGCCGGTGGCGACGTTGAGCAGCTGCGTGCCGCGGCAGGTGGTAAAGAGCGGCTTTTTGGCGCGGAGCACCTCGCCGACCAGCTTAAACTCAAAGCTATCGCGGATCTCGCAGCAGAGGGTGGGGTCGTAGGGTCGATCATCGCCCCAACGTTTGGGATTGACATCGGGGCCGCCGGGAATGGCGATGCCGTCGGCGATATCGACGTAATGACGGATGACCTCAATGTCCTCGGTGATGGACATCTGCAGCGGCAGGCCGCCAGCGGCAAGGATGGCATCGACAAAGGCACTTGCGATTTCCTCGTTGGGGGAGAGCATCTCGGTTAAAAACGGCTCTGCCTCTTCCCAGCGCGGCGCGACGAGGATGAGTGGGCGGTCGGCGGGGGCGACGTCGACGTGCGGGGTGTATGACGATGAAGTGCGAGTTCCGATCATAGGTGTAACTTTCGAGTTTGGATGGGCATGGCTGGCGGGTGGGCGGTCTGGTTAGTGGCCCTTGATGGAGTTGAGGAAGTCTTGGGCGCGCTTGGTCTGGGGATGGTCGAAGAACTCGTCGGGCGTGCCGGTCTCCACGATCTGGCCGTCGGCCATAAACACGACGCGGTCGGCTACGCGGCGGGCGAAGTTCATCTCGTGCGTGATGACGATCATCGTCATGCCCTGCTGGGCCAAGCGCACCATGACCTCGAGCACCTCGTTGATCATTTCGGGATCGAGGGCGCTTGTGGGCTCGTCAAAAAGCATGGCCTTGGGCTGCATGGCGAGTGAACGGGCGATGGCCACGCGCTGCTGCTGGCCGCCCGAGAGCTGTGCGGGCACCTTATCGGCCTGCTCGGCCACGCCCACGCGGCTCAGCAGGTCCATGGCGCGCTCGCGGGCCTCGTCCTTGGAGACGCCCAGCACATCGACCGGTCCCAGCATGACGTTCTGCAGCACCGTCATATGTGCGAACAGGTTGAACTGTTGGAACACCATGCCCAGCTCGGCGCGCATACGGGCAAGGTCCTTGCCTTCCTGTGGCAGGGGCTCGCCCTCGATGAGGATCTCGCCCGAGTCGATGGTTTCCAGACGGTTGATGGTGCGGCACATGGTCGACTTGCCCGAGCCCGAGGGTCCAATCACAACGACGACCTCGCCGCGGTCGACCGAGAGATTGATGTCGTTGAGGACGTGCAGATCGCCATAGTGCTTATCGACGTGTCTGAGCTCGATCAGCGGCTGATTGCCGGTGGAAGAGGTGCTCTGTGCCATGGTGCTCGGCTCCTTATGACTCGAAATGGTAAAGCGTTAGCGGATGATGGTCGCGCCGGTCTTGTGCGAAACGTAGACAGCGGCCTTGTTGATCGCGACGTTGATGAGGATGTAGATGACCGCGATAACCAGGTAGACCGACACGAGGGCGTCGTAGTTGGTAATGAGCACGCGGGCATTTTGCATGAGGTCGGGGTAGCTCACCACATAGGCGACGGTGGTGTCTTTGACTACGACCACGAGCTGCGAAATCAACGACGGAATGATAAACCGAATAGCCTGCGGCAACACGATTTTAAAGGTGATTTTAGCCTTGGAGAGACCAAGTGCCTGGGCGGCTTCGACCTGGCCGCGCGGCACGGCGTTGACGCCGGCACGGAAGATCTCGGCAAGTACGCCGGCTGCGGCGAGCGCAACGGGAAGCGTGAGCATCCAAAACGACGGCAGCGCGATCTTGTACTGTGGCAGCACCAAAAAGAAGAAGTAGATGAACAGCAGGCTCGGCACGCCGCGGAAGAAATCGGTGAGCACGCGGCAGACCAGCTGCAGCGGCTTGATGTCGCTCGTGCGGCCGAGCATGAGAGCGAGGCCCAGCACCAGCGCGATGGCGCCGGCGGTGAGCGCGACTTTAACGGTGCCCTCAAAGCCGGTAAGCAAGAACTTCCAGGTGGTGAGGTGCGTAAAGAAATACCAATAGTGGACCGAAAGTTGGCCGGTCACGTAAAAGCGCTGCAGTACCAGGGCGACGAGCGCGGCGACGGCGACAAGTGAGATGGAGGTGCCGATGCGAATCTTGGCGCGCATCTTGGGGCCGGGAGCCTCGTAGAGCGCATCGCGCATGGTAAGCGCAGAGGAGGAGTGCTTGCTCATCGGAGGATCCTCACCTTCTTATCGATGTAGTTGCCAATGTGGCTCACCACAAAGGCCGTGCCCAGGTAGCCGAGCGCCGAGATAAAGAACGCGGCGACGCCGCCGAGCGAGCGCGTGTTGATGTAGCTCACCACGCCGGTAAGCTCTTGCGGCTTAAGCGGCACCTGGCTGCCCAAGGCAGTAGTGAGCATGACGGCGATAAAGAGGTTCGTCATGGGCAATACGCTTGAGCGCAGTGCCTGCGGAATCACGATTTTGGCGAGGATGCGGTTAAAGCTCATGCCGAGCGAGCGGGCGGCTTCCACCTGGCCGACGCCGACGGTGTTGATGCCGCTCATAAAGTTTTCGGAGCCAAAGGCCGAGCCCAAAAGGACCGTGGCGACGATAACGCAGGTGCGGTAGGGCAGAACGACCTTGAGCGGCGGCAGCGCATAGACGACGATGATGAGCAGCGCGATGCCGGGGATGTTACGGAAGACCTGGACATACAGGTCGCCAAAGACGCGCAGTGGCTTGAGCGGCGACACGCGCATCACGGTGACGGCGACGGCCAGTACCATGGCGATGGCAAACGACTCAAGCGTCATGCCCCAGGTTGCTAGCAGCGCGTCGATATAGTTCTGGCCATAGAGCGACCAGAGTTCGGAGAGACTCATGCGGACCTCCCGCCGATAAGGAAAGGGGCTCCCGTGTGTACGGAAGCCCCGACAACTCAGTGAGGAAACAGTTTATCGCAATAAAGCGCATCGTGCGTTTCCATATGGTTTCGTTGCGGCCGTTACCAGGCTCGCTGCCTAGGCCCCGATCTCGGGCAGCTCGGGAACATTGGTGTCGCCCGTACGGTCGCCGATGCAGATCTGCCACAGCTCGGTCCAGGTGCCGTCGTCCTCGATCTTCTTAAGGAAGTCGTTGACAAAGGCGACGCCGTCGGAATCGAGCGGCAGGCCGATGCCGTAGGGCTCCTTGCTGCCGAAGGGCTTGCCGGCGATCTTGTACTTACCAGGCTCGCGGACCAGGGCGCTCTGCTGCATGTTGTTATCGATGACGTAGGCGTCAACGCGGCCCTGCTGGAGTGCCTGGCGGGCCTCCTCGTCGGTCTTGAACTCCTGCTGGCTGGCCTTGGG
>CAVEET010000173.1:0-13912 GCA_963614835.1 Bulleidia sp.
ATGACCAGCGTGTGGCGCGCGTGCTCGATGCGCTCGAGGCTCAGCACCCCGGCGCGCAGCTGCTCGTAAACGACCCGTGGTCGATTTATTACCTGACCGGCTTTTATGCCGATATGTTCGAGCGTTTTTGTGGCGTGCTGCTCGCACGCAATTGCGAGCCCGTGATCTTGGTCAACGCCCTGCATCAGCTGCCCGAGTACGACAATGCCCGCGTGGCCTACCACACCGATACCGACGTCGTGACCGACGCCATCGCTCGCGAGGTCGATCCGACCAAACCGCTCGGCATCGACACCGTCATGCGCTCCGGCTTTTTGATGCCCCTTATGGATCGTCACGCCGCCAGCGAGTTTTTCCTGGGCGACTTTGCCGTCACCGCCGCACGCACCCACAAGGACGAAGCCGAGCAGGAGCTGATGCGCGCGTCCTCGGCCGCTAACGACGACGTGATGGCCGACGCCATCAAGCTCGTTCACGACGGCGAAACGGAGCGCGAAATTGCCGACCAGATGCTCGGCCTGTATCGCAAGCACGACTGCGAGGCCTTTAGCTTTCCGCCGATCGTGAGCTTTGGCGCCAACGCCGGCGACCCGCACCACGAGCCCGACGACACCGTACTCAAGCGCGGTGACGTGGTGCTGTTCGACATTGGCGGACGTCGCCGCAACTACTGCTCGGACATGACACGCACGTTCTTTTGGGGCGAGCCGGACGAGGAAACGGCGCGCATCTACGACATCGTGCGCCGCGCCAATGAGGCCGCCGAGGCGCTCATCGCACCGGGCGTGCGAATGCTCGACCTGGATCGTGCCGCGCGCGACGTAATTGAGCAAGCGGGCTATGGGCAGTACTTTACGCATCGCCTGGGACACTCGATCGGCCTGCAGGACCACGAGCCGGGCGACGTCTCGCTTGTCAACGAGCAGGTCGTAGAGCCGGGCATGACATTCTCTATCGAACCGGGCATCTACCTCCCCGGCCGCACCGGCGTCCGCATCGAGGACCTTGCCCTGGTGACCGAGTCCGGCGTCGAGATCCTCAACGCCTACCCCCACGACCCAGTCCGCCTAGACTAGCCTGGTCCCCAAGCCCCCAAACTAAGTTGCGGTGGAATAGTTCCTGGATGGGCTGCTAGAGCCCAAAAACAGGAACTATTTCACCGCAACCGATGAGGGGGTATGGGTTAACGGAGCAAACCCGCTACTTCGCCGGCTAGGGTGATGGTGCCGGCTGCTACGAAGGACTCGCCCGCGGCATCGAGGGCCGCGAGGGCCTCGGATACGCTGGGATACACGCCAGCGAGCTTATCGGCGTCCACCAGGGCAGCAAGCTCCTCCGCCGGCAGGGCGCGATCGGAATCGGTCTGCGTCACGACCACGCGTGGGAAGGCCGGAACAAGCACGTCAACGATGCCCGCCACGTCCTTATCAGCCAATGCGGCGCACAGCAGCGTGGGACGATTCTCTACACACGGATCGATCTCGTCCAGTGCGCTCACAAAGTTCTCGCAGCTCTGGGGGTTATGGCAGGCGTCGATCAGTTTAAGCGGATCGGTTCCCAGCACATCAAAGCGACCCGGCGTGGGGCAACCCATAAGAGAAGCGTCGAGCGCATCGTGGTCGAGCTCACGACCCAGATAGCCCTCGCACAGCATAATCGCGCACGCGGCATTCTGCGGCTGATACGCCGGCTTAACCATCCTCGACGTATAGATCGCGCGCGGCGTGGTGCAGCTAAACTCCACCGTATCGCCCACGTGTGCCGGAAGTTTGGTCGTCGTATGGCTCACCACGAGCGGCACAACGCCGCACTCACGGCAACGGGCATCCATCACACGCTGAACGCTCGCCTCATGCGTGCCCTCGCCCAAAACAACCAAACGCCCAGGCTTAATAACCGCAGCCTTCTCTCCCGCAATAGCCTCGAGCGTATCGCCAAGGACCTTCGTATGGTCGAGCCCAATGCCCGTAATGGCGACGGCCACGGGATCGGTCGCACTCGTAGCATCCCAGCGTCCGCCCATGCCAACCTCAAGCACGGCCACGTCCACGCAAGCCTCGGCAAACATAGTCAAACCAGCCACGGACAAAAGATCGAAGGGCGTAATAGCGCGGAGCTCCTCGCCGGCCGCCTCACGACGCGCGTTGAGACGACGACCCGCCTCATACGCCGCAGAGACACCGTGGGCAAAAACCTCGTCTGAGACGACCTTTCCATCAATCTCCATACGCTCGGGATAGCGCACCAGATGAGGCGACGTAAAGAGCGCCGTCTTAAGGCCCTCACCACGAAGAATGGCAGCCGAGAATCGCGTCGTCGAGGTCTTTCCATTGGTACCCGCTATCTGGACGCAATCGTAGAACTCGTCAGGACGACCAAGCTCATCGAGCATCTCGACGACGGTCTCGAGCAGCGGCGTGGAATAACGCGCAATCTTGCCCGTATCGGCCGCAAGTGCAACAGCCTCATCAAAAGAAAGCTCCGGAACCTCAAACGGCACCGAATACAACCCAGAACGCTTTGCCATAGCCAAAGTCCCCTCAACATAAAAAGAGGCCCGTAAGCAACAACGAGCCCCTCCCATTCAAAATATCAGCCAAACACCGCTTTGCAGCGAGATCAAGGCCACAGCCCAGTGGCCCTAACAAGCAGGCAGCGGACGCCCCCGTAACCGCCATGGGAACGGTTTTGGGGCTTTGCTCGATACAAGTTCCGCACGAGCCGAAGGCCACTTAATGTGGCCTTCGTGCGAGCAGGACTGTCCGCAGTAGCGAGCAATGCCCCAAACCGCGTCCCCCCGTACCGCCTACGAGAAGTCAGCAACCTGAGCAGTCAGCGCCGCCAGGATCTCCTTGAGCTCAGCTGCACGGTCTCTCTTCTTCTGGACCACCGCGGGCGCGGCCTTGGCCACAAAGCCCTCGTTGGCGAGCGTCTTCTCGCAGCCGGCGAGCTCCTTCTGAGCCGCGGCAATCTCCTTCTCCAGGCGTGCCTTCTCGGCCGAAAGGTCAACTTTGCCCTCGAGCACCACAAAGACCTCGACGCCGCTGTCGACCACGGCGATGCTTGCAGCCGGCTTCTCGACGTCGGTATCCATGACCAGCGAGGCAGTGTTTGCCAGCGGCTCGATGGTCGAACGCAGGCTCTCGAGCTTCTCGATGTCCTCGGCACCGGCGCGCACGACCACGTCGAGCTCGGCCTTGGGGCTCAAGCGATAACGCGAACGGGTAGCGCGGGCGGCGGACACGACGGTGCGGCATAGCTCAAACGCGCGCTCGGCGTCCTCGTCGACATACTTGGCGTAGTCGGCGGGCTCGGGCCACTTGGCGATCATGAGCGCCTCGGCGCGGTCCACGTTGCCCTCGGTGACCAGATCGAGCACGCTCGCCGGCATGTTGTCCCAGATCTCCTCGGTGACAAACGGCATGAGCGGGTGCATCAGGCGAATGGAGGTATCGAGCACAAAGATCAGGTTGCGCTGAGCCTGCAGACGTCCCTCGCCCTTGAGGCGGGCCTTGGTGACCTCGACGTACCAGTCGCAGACCTCGTTCCAGAAGAACTGCTGCACGCCACGGGCCATGTCGCCAAAGGTGTAGTTCTCGATACCCTCGGTGACCATCTTGACGGCCTTGGCCAGGCGGCTGAACATCCAGGCGTCGGCCGGCGTCTCCACGACGGGCTCGCCGGGCGTGTAGCCCTCCATGTTCATAAGCAGGAAGCGGCTGGCGTTCCAGATCTTGGTGACGAACGACTTGGCCTGCTCGGTGCGCGGGCTGTCGATAAGCTTCTTGGTCTTTTTGTCGATGTTCGCGTCGAACTTGACGTCCTGGTTATTGGTGCACAGCGTGAGCAAGTTGAAGCGCATGGCATCGGCACCGTACATGCCAATGAGGTCCATGGGGTCAACGCCGTTGCCCTTGGACTTGGACATGCGGCTGCCGTCCTTGGCAAGAATCGTCGGGTAGATGACGACGTCCTTAAACGGCACCTCGTCCAGGAAGTACAGCGAGCTCATGACCATGCGGGCGACCCACAGCGCGATGATGTCGCGCGCGGTGACGAGCGCCGTCGTGGGGTGATGTCCCTCGAGCAGCTCCGGCTTTTGCGGCCAGCCCTGCGTGGCGAAGGTCCACAGCTGCGAGCTGAACCAGGTGTCCAGCACGTTCTCGTCCTGATGCACGTGATGGCCGCCGCACTTGGGGCACACGTCGGTGTCCTCGGTAAGGGCGTCCTCCCAGCCGCAGTCCTCGCAGTAGAACACGGGGATGCGGTGGCCCCACCACAGCTGGCGGCTGATGCACCAGTCCTTGAGGTTCTCCATCCAGGTGGTGTAGGTCTGCGTCCAGCGCGCGGGGTGGAAGGTGACCTTGCCGGAGTTGACGGCGTCGAGCGCCGGCCCCTTGAGCTTGTCGACGGCCACGAACCACTGCTCGGACAGCCACGGCTCCAGGGCGGCGTCGCAGCGGTAGCAGTGCATGACGGAGTGGTCGTGCTCCTCGACATGGTCGAGCAGGTCATGCTCCTCAAACCACTTGATAACGGCCTCGCGGCACTCGTCGCGGTTCATGCCGGTAAACTCGCCGTAGCCCTCGACGACCACCGCGTGCTCATCGAAGATATTGATCTGCGGCAGGTCGTGGGCCTGGCCCATGGCGTAATCGTTGGGGTCGTGGGCCGGGGTGACCTTGACAAAACCGGAGCCAAAGTTGGCGTCGACATGCCAATCCTCAAAGATGGGGATCTCGCGGTCGACGATGGGGAGCTTGACGGTCTTACCCACAAAGGCGGCCTTCTCGGGGTCCTTCGGGGAGACGGCGACGCCCGTGTCGCCGAGCATGGTCTCGGGGCGCGTGGTGGCGACGACGATGTAGTCCTGGCCGTTGACCGGCTCGGTCAGCGGGTAGCGCAGGTGCCACAGATGGCCCTTCTCGTCCTTGTACTCGGCCTCGTCGTCCGAGATGGCGGTGGTGCAGTTGGGGCACCAGTTGACGATGCGCTTGCCGCGATAGATCAGGCCGTCGTGGTACCAGTCGCAGAACACCTTGCGCACGGCCTGGGCGTAGTCCTCGTCCATGGTGAAGCGCTCGTTGTCGAAGTCGACGGAGCAGCCCATGCGCTTGATCTGCTCGACGATGATGCCGCCGTACTCGTGGGTCCAATCCCAGCAGGCGTCGACAAACTTGTCGCGACCGATCTCCAGGCGGCTGATGCCCTCGCTCTTGAGCTTCTTGTCGACCTTAGTCTGCGTGGCGATACCGGCGTGGTCGGTGCCGAGCACCCAGCGCGTGGACTTGCCGCGCATGCGAGCCATACGGATGATGGCGTCCTGGATGGAGTCGTCGGTGGCGTGACCCATGTGGAGCTTACCGGTCACGTTGGGAGGCGGAATGGTGACGGTGCAGTCGCCCACGCCCTCGCGGCGCTGATAATAGCCGCCGTCGAGCCACTTCTGCAGGATCGCCGGCTCGTTGGTCGACGGATCGTAGTTCTTGGGCATCTCTTCCATATATCTCTCCCTGTCCCGCCGGCGTGTCCGCCTGCTTGGTTTTCGCTCGGTCAGGTCCTGGCTCGCACGAAGAGCACATTTAGTGCTCTTCGGCTCGTGCGGAATCTACGAAAACCAAGCAGGCGGACACGCCTTAGGTATCGATTACTTCAGTCTGAAGGTACTAACTTGACAATCTCACAGAATAGCACAGGCATACCTGCCGAAAAGGGACAGGTTTATTTTGGTAGGTTTTATCAGGGGAAACGACATTTACCCATATAAAAACCGACCAAAATAAACCTGTCCCTAAATGGCAGGCCCCGCGGTGGTTGCCGCGGGGCCTGGATTCAAGCTATTTACCCGTAGATGCGCTGGGGCTGCTCTTCGCCCCTTACGGAGGCTTCGGTCACGATGACCTTGGTGACGCCTTCCTCGCTGGGGAGGTCGAACATCGTCTGCTGCAGCACGTCCTCGCAGATGGAGCGCAGGCCGCGGGCGCCGGTCTTGCGGGCAAGCGCCATGCGGGCAATCTCGTGCAGGGCGGCGTCCTCAAACTCAAGCTCAACGTCCTCGAGCTGGAACATCTTGCGGTACTGACGCACCACGGCATTCTTGGGCTCGGTCAGGATCGACACCAAGTCATCCTCGTCGAGCGCTTGCGTCTGGGTGACGACGGGCGTACGTCCCACAAACTCGGGGATCATACCAAAGGCGTTGAGGTCCTGCGGGAGCACCTGGCGCAGCAGGTCGTTCTCGTCGACCGAGGTGGGGCCGGCGATCTCGGAGTTAAAGCCCACACCCTTGTTGCCCACACGGTCGGCAATGATCTTGTCCAGACCAACAAAGGCACCGCCGCAGATAAACAGGATGTTGGTCGTGTCGATCTGCAGCAGCTCCTGCTGGGGATGCTTGCGGCCGCCGGTGGGCGGAACGCTTGCCACCGTGCCCTCAAGGATCTTCAGCAGTGCCTGCTGAACGCCCTCGCCCGAAACGTCGCGGGTAATGGAGAGGTTCTCGGCCTTGCGGGCGATCTTATCGATCTCGTCCACGTAGATAATGCCAACCTGCGCGCGCTCGATATCGCCATCGGCGGCATTGATGAGCTTGAGCAGGATGTTCTCCACGTCCTCGCCCACGTAGCCGGCCTCGGTGAGCGCGGTGGCGTCGGCGATGGCAAACGGCACCTCGAGGATGCGCGCGAGCGTCTGGGCGAGCAGGGTCTTACCGGTACCGGTGGGACCGAGCAGCAAAATGTTGGACTTGGCGAGCTCCACCTCGTCCATATCATTGTCGAGCTGCGAATCCAAGCCGTCGTCAAAGGCCGAAAGCGCGGCACCGCCCTCGATCACGCGGCGGTAATGGTTGTACACGGCAACCGACATGGCACGCTTGGCGTCCTCCTGCCCCATAACATAGGCCGAAAGCTCGTCATAGATCTCGTGCGGCGTAGGCACATGCGTAATGACCTGGCGGGCGTCGTCCTCGAGCTCAAAGCCCTCGGCCTCGGGATCCATGGCGGGCTGGGACGCAGCCTGGCCGTGATCGTTGAGGAAGCCCGGCAGCTTGCCGTTGCGGGCAGCGTCCATAAAGTCCGAAGCCAGCGACTCCTCCAAGATCTCGGAGCAGGCGGCAACGCACTCGTCGCAGATAAAGATATTGGTCGGACCCTTTACAAGGCGACGAACCTGCCCCTGCTCTTTTCCGCAGAAAGAGCAGCGGATAGGGTTGCCGTTCTCGTCAAAGTTGTCCTGCATGTTACCGGCCATCCTAGGCGTCCCTCGCGGCGAGGTCACGCGAGGTGACGATACGGTCGATCAGGCCGTAGTCGAGGGCCTCGGCAGCCGTGAGGTAGTTATCGCGCTCGGTATCGGCCTGGACCTTCTCGATGGGCTGGCCCGAGGCGTCGGACAGGATCTGGTTGAGCTCGCGGCGGGTCTTCTTGATCTCCTCTGCCACGATCTCGATCTCGGTCTGCTGGCCCTGGGCACCGCCGCTGGGCTGGTGAATCATAACCTTGGAGTGCGGCAGGCAGAAGCGCTTGCCCTTGGCACCGGCCGAAAGCAGCACGGCGGCCATGGACGCGGCCATGCCCACGCAAATGGTGGAGACCTGCGGCTTGATAAAGTTCATAGTGTCAAGAATTGCAAGACCGGAATAGACCTCGCCACCGGGCGAATTGATGTAGAGCGAGATATCCTTCTCGGCATCCTGGCTCTCAAGATGCAGCAACTGGGCAACGACCAGGTTGGCACTGACGGAGTTGATCTCCTCGCCCAAGAAGATGATTCGGTCGTTGAGCAGGCGCGAATAGATATCGTAGCTGCGCTCGCCGCGCGGCGTCTGCTCGATAACGTATGGCACGAGGGCGGAATCGAACTTTGCGATCATACGCATCTCCATTTCTCTCTTGCGGACCAAATTGGTTCTAGATAAACGTACGGTGCCCGCATGCTATGCATTGGCTGGCACCGTACGAAGCAACCGGATAACCGGTGTTTAACTTTACCCCATCACGGGCGCACCCATGCGCTCGTGGGCAAGGTGGCGAGAATTACTCAGCGTCCTTGGCGGTCTCGTCGACCTCGGTCACCTTGGCGTTCTCGACCAGGTGGTCGACGGCCTTGGAGCGACGGATGGACTCACGGACGGCAGGCATGCGGCCGTCGGCGATGAACTCAGCCTTGGAAGCCTCGACGTCCTTGACGCCAGCCTTCTCGAACTCGGCGTTGATGTCGTCCTCAGTGACCTCAATCTTGAGCTCACGGGCGAGAGCGTCGAGAGCCAGGGACTCACGGGCAACGTCGTTGGCCTGCTTGTGCAGGTCGCCGATGAACTGCTCCATGGTCAGGCCGGACGCGGGCAGCCAGGTGTCCAGCGTCATGCCGCGGGCAGCGAGGTTGGACAGGAAGTTCTGGCCAAGCTCCTCAAAGACGGACTGCTCGTAGTCGGCGTCCATCTCGTCGAGCTGCAGGCGCTCGGCGAGAGCGGAGACGCAACGGTTCTCCTTCTCGGCCGGGAGGCGGGAAGCCTTGTCCTGCTCGATCTCGATCTTGATGGCGTCGCGCATGGCGTCGATGCTGTCGAAGCCAAAGTCGGACTTGACGAGCTCGTCGGTGAGCTCGGGGGTGTTGCGGACCTTGATGCCCTTGACGGTGACCTCGACGGTGTGGGTCTCGGCCTCCTCGCCCTCCTCGACCTCGTCGGTCCAGGTGACGGTCTTGACGTCGTCAACGTTAGCGCCGATCAGGGCCTCGTTGAACTCCTTGGGGTTGCTGTCGCTACCGGCGATGAGCATACGGCCCTCGGCGGCAAAGTTGTCGGCGTTCTCGACGGCCTTGAGGTCGACAGTGACGTAATCCTCGGCCTCGACGGCGCGACCCTCGACGTCCTCGAAGGTGGCACGGTAGTTGAGGAGCATCTCGACCTGGTTGTTAATCTCAGACTCGGTGACCTCCGCAGGGGGCATCTCGATCTCGACAGCGTCGAAGGAGGAGAGCTCAGCGGCGGGACGCAGGGAGAACTCGACGGTGTAGGTGTAGTCCTCGTGATCCTTGGCGAGGTCGAGCTCCTTGTAGTCACCGTTCTTGGTGGGGACGATGTCCAGCTCGTTGAGGACGGCGGGCTCGTTGGCGGCGATCAGGTCGTTGGTGGCCTGAGCGAGGGTAGCCTCGGCGCCAAGAGCGGAGTCGATGACCGGACGGGGGGCCTTGCCGGCACGGAAGCCCGGGAAGCGGTACTTCTTGGCGGTGTCCTTGTAGGCCTTCTTGATCGCGGCGTCGACGTCGGCGGCCGGGATGGTGACCGTAGCGGTGAGCTTGGCGTCCTTGACGTCAGAAGCGGTGATGTTCAACACGTTCCTCCTCATACTGCCCAGCTTATCTGAGGTGCTGGTACCTTTATGCAACAAATTGTCGCGACGACCGAGGCCGACGCTGGTGCGTTGGTGCGGGCGAAAGGACTCGAACCTTCACGGGAATCCCACCAGAACCTAAATCTGGCGCGTCTACCAATTCCGCCACGCCCGCATGAGCGCACAGACTAGGAATGATAGCAGATACGAACGACAAGCGCACGCACACCTTTTACAAGCTCACGACCTCACCACGAGTGCAAAAGGCGGGACGAGTTGCCCCGCCCCGCCAATTACGACTTGTACGACTTGTTCGCCGACCCGCTACTCCCCCAGCAGGGCCTTCTCGGGCGTGATCGGCAGCGAGCGAACCTGATGTCCGGTAGCGTGTGCCACGGCCGAGGCAACGGCGGCGAGCGGCGTGTTGATGACGACCTCGCCGATCGACTTGGCACCAAACGGACCCGTCGGCTCGTAGCTCGGCTCAAAGGCCACGCGGATGCTGCCGATATCCAGACGTGTGGGCAGCTTGTAGCTCATAAAGTTGCCGGTGCGCAGGCGGCCGCGGTCGTCGTGCTCGACGATTTCGTAGAGCGCGTGGCCGATACCCTGGGCAATGCCGCCCTCGGCCTGGACACGCGCGAGCGCCTCGTTGATCACGGTGCCGCAGTCCACGGCCGCCGCGTAGTCCACCACGGTCACCTTGCCGGTGGCCTTATCGACCTCGACCTCGGCAATGCCGGCCATAAACGGCGGAGGCGAAACGGGCAGGCAGGCAGAGGCATGCGAGGTGAGCGCGTCGCCGCCCGCAATGTTCTTA
Organism: Bulleidia sp.; assembly: GCA_963614835.1. GTDB lineage: Bacteria > Actinomycetota > Coriobacteriia > Coriobacteriales > Coriobacteriaceae > Collinsella. Next base: position 10,156 of record CAVEET010000173.1, read on the forward strand.
ACGCACAGGTTGGCAAAGTCGCGCAGCGTGAGGTAGCGGTTCTGCTCGCGCGCGGCACGTTCGTCGGACAGGCGCACGTACTGGCCATCGAAGACCACATCGGCGGCGTCCACGTCCCACATCTGGGCGGCCTTGGCGCAGATCTTCTCGCGCAGCTCGGTCGCGGCGTTCTTGGCGGCAAGGCCCGTCACGTACGTGCCCGAGCTCGCGTACGAGCCGGCATCGAACGGCGACACGTCGGTGTCCACGCCGCGCACCACGATCAACGAACTCTCCACGCCCAGCTCCTCGGCGGCAATCTGCGCCAGGATCGTGTCGACGCCCATGCCGTTATCGGTGGCGCCGGTGCCGATGGTAATGAAGCCATCCTCTTCCAGGCGCATGTCGATGCCGGCGATGTCCACGTTGGAGATGCCCGAGCCCTGCATGGTGAGCGCGCAGCCCAGGGCGCGCACGCGGTCGCCCAGGTCGACGGCCAGCGGCTTATCGCGCCAGCCGATCATGTCCATCGCACGCAGCAGGCAGCGGTCGAGCGCGCAGGCGTTGAGCTTCTCGTTGTAGTACTGCGGCATGATCTCGCCCTCGCGCACAATGTTCTTAAGGCGCAGGTCGGCGGGATCCATGTGCAACATGTCGGCGAGCTCGTTGACGGCGCTCTCCACGGCAAACTGGCCCTGGGTGGCACCGTAGCCGCGATACGCGCCGCCGCGGTTGGTATTGGTGTAGACGGCGTCCCAGCTAAAGCGGCTCGCCTTCACATGGTTGTAGATGGGCAGGCTCTTGTGGCCCGAAAGGCCGATCGTCGTGGTAGCGTGCTCGCCGTACGCGCCGGCGTTGGACAGCGTGTGCAGATCGATGGCCGTGATGGTGCCGTCGTTCATGGCGCCCAGCTTAACGGTCATCTGCATCTGGTGGCGCGAGTTGCCCGCGGTGATGGTCTCCTCGCGGGTGTAGCAGCAGTAGCTCGGACGGCCGGTCTGCTGGGTAACGAATGCCACGAAGATCTCGCAGCAGCCCGTCTGCTTGGAGCCAAAGCCGCCGCCGATGCGCGGCTTAATGACCTGCACCTGCGACTGCGGAATGTCGAGCGACTGCGCGACCATGCGGCGCACGTGGAAGGGCACCTGCGTAGAGGTGGTCACCGAAATACGCCCGAACGCGTCTGTCGTCGCGAAGGCTCGGAAAGTTTCCATGGGCGCGGTCTGCGTGGCCTGGCTGGTGTAGGTGCGGGTGAAGACGATGTCGCTCTGGGCAAAGGCCTCGTCCAAGTCGCCAAAGTCGCTCGTGCCGCTGCATACCAAGTTGCGCGGGACGTCGCCGCCCTGCGGAAACATAAAGGTCACGTCGCCCTCGGGGTGAACCACGATGTCGTTATCGAGTGCCTTGGTAAAGTCGAGCAGGGGCTCAAGCACCTCGTAGTCGACCTTGATGAGCTTGAGCGCCTTGTCGGCGGCCTCCTCAGTCTCGGCGGCGACGATCGCCACCTCCTCGTTTTGGTAGCGCACCAGGTTCTCAAGAATCAGACGGTCGTAGGGCGAAGGCTGCGGATAGCTCTGGCCGGCGATGGTAAAGCGGCGCTTGGGCACGTCCTCGTAGGTGTAGACGCCCACCACGCCGGGCACCTTCAGGGCACGCGACGTATCGATGGAGCGGATCTTGGCGCGGGCATACGGGCTGCGCTTGAGCTTGACGATCAGGGCGCCGGCGGGCACCAAGTCGCCCGTGTAGACGGGACGCCCCTCGAGCAGGGCCTTCGAGTCCTTCTTGGGCTGCTTGTGAGTGATCTGCTTGTAGGAGACACCGTCGCAGCTGGTGTCGTTGACCGGCAGCTCGGGCATCTCAAAGCCCACCTGCACGCCAGACTCGTTGAGGAAGCGGACGATGGCGCGCAGCTGGCTCTCATAGCCGCTGCAGCGGCAGAGGTTGCCGGCGAGCTGGCGCGAGAGTTCCTCGCGCGTGGCGACGAGGCTCGGGTCCTCCTTGGCGGCGCGGGCAAGCGCCAGCACGTTCATGATGAGGCCGGGGGCGCAAAAACCGCACTGCTCGGCGCCTTCGGCAGCCATTGCGCGGGCGAGCGCCTCGGACTCGGCCTTGAGGCCCTCGAGCGTGGTGATGGTGTGGCCCTCGACGCGAGCGGCGGGAACCGAGCAGCTCAGCACCGGGTCGCCGTCGAGCCACACCGTGCACAGACCGCAGTTGGTGGTCTCGCAGGCGCAGCGCACCGACGCGCAGCCCTGCTCGCGCAGCAGCGCAAAGAGCATGGTATCGGGGGCAATCTGAACCTTGACCTTGCGGCCGTTGAGCGTAAAGGAAAGATCGATGAGTTTGGCAGCCATTAGCGCACCTCGCTAGAATCGACGCCGGGCACGCGGCGGCAGGAATACTCGTCCGTGGCAAACTTGGGGACCTGCACGGTCTCGAGCTCGCGGGCAAGCGCGGCAGAAAGCTCGATGCCGGCGGCGCGGCGCACGGCCTGCACGGCAAGCGGCGCCGAGATGCGACGGCGGTACTCGGTCGAACCCCACAGGTTGGTGCCGTAGCTCAGGGCGCGTACAGACGCGGCCAGGGCGCGAAGCTCGTCCTCGGAAGGTTGCTCGGCGGTAAGGCCAGATGCCTCGCCCTGCAGCAGGGTCGCGCGCAGCGGGCGGGCGCCCACGGTGACATGCCAGGAGTTGTCCCACCAAGCGGCGGTGACATTAAGCGAGGGGAAGTCGGTCGCGGCCTTGCGCACGGCCTCATAGCTTGCGCGGTAGTCGTGCTTAACGACCACCACGTGCTCGATCACATCGCGCACGTAGCCCATGTCCACGAACTCGGCAAGCGGCACGCGACCGGCGCCCGTCAGCTCAACATAGGAATCGAGCGCCAAAAAGGCCGAGAGCACGTCCGAGAAGCCAAAGCGGCCGTAGATGCTGCCGCCCACCGTGGCGGTGTTGCGCAGCTGCACGCCCACGATATCGTGGACGGCGAACTCAAAGACATTGTTGACAAGCGCGTTGAGCTCGGCATGGCGCTCGAGCTGGCGCAGGGTGCACATGGCACCGATGCGAAACTCGGTCTCGGTCTCCTCGATCTGATCGAGTCCGCAGACCGAAAGGTCAATCGCCGTCGCCACACGACGCGAACCCAGACGCATCCAGATACCGCCGCCCACAATCTTGTTGTTGCGGTTCTTCTGCAAGAGCTCATAGGCTTCGGCCGCGTTTCCAACACGGACGTAGGTACCGAACTTGAGCACGTTCTCCCCCATCTCTCCACTTGTCCAGTACTTTTAAGTGTACCAAACGAGGGGCCGCACACCGTTTTAGGACAAAATCCACCCACCCATCCATAACTTGCGGTGAAATACGGACTGATTAGCCGTTCTGGGACGCTAAACAGTCCGTATATCACCGCAAGTTATGAGGAGTCCTCCGGGATAGAAAAGGCTCCCAGCCGGATAGCTGGGAGCCTCATCACATGCTATGTCGAGCGAAGATTTAGCAGACGCCCTGGGCGAGCATGGCGTCGGCGACCTTCAGGAAGCCGGCGATGTTGGCGCCCATGACGAAGTTGCCCTCCTGGCCGTACTCCTTGGCGGTGTCGTCCACGTTGTGGAACATGCCGCGCATGAGCTGCTCGAGCTTGCCGTCGACCTCCTCGAAGGTCCAGGACAGGTGCTCGGCGTTCTGGCTCATCTCCAAACCGGACACGAGAACACCGCCGGCGTTGGCAGCCTTACCGGGCATAAAGGCGACGCCGTTCTCCTGGAAGTAGG
>CAVEET010000174.1:0-5862 GCA_963614835.1 Bulleidia sp.
CGGCACATCCTCGCCGCGGTAGATATCGGGCAGGCCGCAGTAGTGTGCCTCGGCGTCGTACGGGACGGCGTCGCTGGTGAGCTCCATGATCTCCCAGCCCACGTTGATGATGTAGCCGCGCTCGGGTGCACGGCCGGTGGTCTCGATGTCGATGCCGAGCACTGTGCCTTGGATAGGCTTGCGGGCGTACGCCACGCCGAGCGCGTCGCGGTCACCGCGGATCTCGCGCATGACGGACGCGGCGGTGCGCTTTTGCATCTTGCCGATGGCGGCGCAGGTGTCGGCGTCGGACAGACCGCGCGAAAGCGTCGCGGGCGTCACGTTGCGCAGGCGCGCCTCGCCAATCTGGTCGCACAGGTCGCGGTTGCGGTCAGCCAGGTCGCGCACGGTGGCAAAGTCGAAGCTGGGGTCGCCCTCGGCGGTAAAGTACTCGGTTTCGAGCACCTTAAGGGCCTCTTCGCCCTTCTGGCGCTCGGACTCCATGGCGCCATGATCGCCATAGATAAACATGGGAATAAACGGCTGGCGCTCGTATTCGAGTGCTTGTGAAACGTTCATATAACTGCTCCTTGGATGGGCCGCGTCGTGCGGCTTTGAGTCATTAAGATGTGGCGAGATGATAGTTTACCATGGGCAACTATTGGCATCGCGCCTAGGATAACTACAATACCCTAGTTGACCGCTAGGACTTTTACAATGCTGCCGAAAGACACGAAAGGTTCCATCCGTCATGGGTTTGTTGATTGATATTCTGCTCGACGCCGGCAAGGACACGCTCTCGCTGGTGCCGTTTTTGTTGGTGACGTATCTGGTCCTCGAGACGCTCGAACATGTTGCGGGCAACCGCGTTAACGGCGCCATCAAGCGTGCCGGAGCCGCGGGCCCCGTGGTTGGCTCGTTGCTGGGCATGGTGCCGCAGTGCGGCTTTTCGGCAATGGCGGCCACGCTGTATGCCGGTCGTGTCGTGACCTTGGGTACGTTGGTGGCGGTGTTCCTTTCGACCTCCGATGAGATGCTGCCGCTGTTGCTCGCCGAGCAGGTGCCCGTGCAGACCATGGCGATGCTTTTGGCTTCGAAGGCACTGATCGCGCTGGTCACGGGCTTTATCGTGGACGCCGCCATTCGCGGCCTGCGTCGTAACGCTCGCGCGCATGCGGCGATTCGCCGCACCGTGCTGGGAACCGCGGCCAACCCGGCCCACGTGAACTGCGCGCACGACGACCACACTGGCGGTGACATCATCGACGAGGTGGCCGAGGCGGGCGTGAGCGCCGACCACATCCACGAGCTGTGCGAGCGCGACCATTGCGGTTGTGATGAAGACGAGGACGAGCACGACCACGGACATGGCCACGATCACGGTCATGAGGGCGAGCATGAACACCATGATGGCCACGGTCACTCCCACTCCCACGAAGGGACGCCTGTCCTGTCGATCATACGCAGCGCGATTTCGCACACCGTGCAGGTCTCGGTATTCATTTTTCTGGTGACGCTGATTCTGGTCGCCGTGCTCGAGTCGTTCGGCGAGTCCGCAATCGAGCAGTTCCTGCGCGGCAACGAGACGCTTGCGGTCCTGGGCTCGGCACTCGTCGGCCTGATTCCCAACTGCTCGGCCAGCGTCGTCATCACGCAACTGTACCTGGAAGGCGCGCTGCAGCTGGCCCCGATGCTCGCCGGCACGCTCATCTCTGCAGGTGTGGGCTACCTGGTGCTGTTCCGCACCAACCGCAGCGCCCGCGAAAACGTCCTGTTCCTGATCATGATGTACGTCATCGGTGCGGGCTGGGGCCTCATCCTATCCGCCGTTGGCCTTTAAGTAGATTATTGGGACATGTCTTACGATCTACCCCTGTGACCAGGGCATTCCCCGCTGCCAAAACAAAAAGGTAGATTTTTAGGCACGTCCCAAAAATCTACCTTGGTTAGCGCAGCAGCTCGGTGAGGTTTCGCTTAAAACGAGCGCGGTCTTCGCTGGTAAATGCCGCCGGTCCGCGAGTGCGTCCGCCGGCGCGGCGCACCTTCTTTTCCTCGTGGCGAATAAACAGTTGCATGTCGATGGTCGCCTTGTCGTAGACGCGCCCGCGCACACCGATTGCGGCGGCATCGCGGCCGAGCACCATGCTCGCCAAGCCAATGTCCTGCGTCACGACTACGTCGCCCGCCTGCAGGCGTTCGACAATGGCAAAGTCGGCGCTGTCGGCGCCCACGTTCACATCGAGCGTCGTGACCCAAAAGCCGCGTCGCGCGTGCTCGGCATCGCGCGGGTCGTCGCGGCGAATGTGCCGTTCCAAGTTTTGCGTGCTGTTGCCGGCGATAACAACGGCGACGCCCGCCCGCCGCGCGCAGTCAATCGACTCGCGCGTGACCGGGCAGGCGTCGGCATCAATAAAGAGCGTTCGCGGCATCTAGTGCACCAGTTTGCCAAATTGAATAGCGCGAACAATCAGCGTTACGCCAAACACCAGCAGCGCGGCGCCGCTAAAGATGACGAGCATCTTGGCCGACCACAGCGGATAAATAAACACGAACATGCCGGCGATGATGGAGAGTGCGCCGCTCAGGATGGCGAGGGCACGGTTGGACGAAAGCTCGGACTCCAGAATGGACATGACACCTTCGACAATCCAGCCAAAGCCGGCCACGATAACCACCATCGTGGTGAGCGTCGCGGTCGAGAAGGCCTGGTTGCGCAGGATTATGACGCCGCCCAGAATAATGAGTAGGTTGGAGATGATGCTCGTCACGCGCCAGCCGGTGGGCAGCAGCGGCTCAAAAATGGCAGTGAACAGCCTGATGGCAGCAGTGATTACAAAGTAAAAACCCAGGACGGTCGTCAAAAAGACGAGGGACTTGGCGGGTGCAAAAAGCAGCGCGATACCAGCAATGAGTGCTAAGACGCCCGTGATGGCGTAGATCCAGCGTACGGCCTTGACGGCTTTGCCCGCCATGCTTTTCTCGTCAAATCCAAACTGGCTCGATTTTTGGTCATCGTTCTTAAAGATGCCCATAATGTCTCCTTTCCGTGCGGCGTAAGCCTTGATCGTTACAACCAGTATCGCTTAAAGGCGCTGGCGTATGGGTCGGGGAGGGCGAAACGTAACCCAAAGGTCCCGAATTGTTTCCGTTGTTCCCCACGTCGCGATTTTCTATTCAACAGGTGTAGAACATTGCAGCCCTGTTCGTTATTGCCTAGGTTTTAGGTTAGATTCTCCTAAGGACAATTGGCTTGTATTGGGGGTCCCTATGAACGAAGCAGTTCCCGAGACGCCGTCGGGTGTCGAATTGATGGCAAAGCAAGGTTGTGAAAAGCTCGGCTTGGACGCGTTTGATGCGTTGGTTCGCCGCGCCCGCACGTGCCGTCGCTTTGACGAGTCCATGCGCGTGCCGCGTGAGCTTTTGCTTGAGCTGGCGGAGCTGGCGCACCTGACTCCCTGTGGTGCCAATGCTCAGCGTCTTCGTTTTCATGTGGTGAGCGGTGCCGAGGATTGCGCGCGTGTATTTGATGAGCTTGCATGGGCCGGCGCGCTTAAGGATTGGCCGGGTCCTGCCGAGGGCGAGCGCCCGACCGGCTACATCGCGATTTTGGCCGAGCGCGCCGTTCCGGGTAAGCCCGCCGCTCCCATTACCGAGGTCGACACGGGCATTGCCGCACAGACGATGATGCTCGCCGCCCGCAGCGCTACGCCCGAGGTGGCAGCCTGCATGTTCAAGGCCTTTACGCCCCACGCAATCGATGCCATGGGGCTCGATAACGACAAGTATGAGCTCAAGCTGATCATGGCGTTTGGCGTTCCGGCCGAGACACAGGTGATCGATGCGATCGATTCCAACCCCGACGGCTCCATCAATTATTGGCGCGACGAGGCGCAGGTGCACCACGTACCCAAGCGCTCGCTTGCCGACGTGCTGCTGTAGTTGTGCGTCGTTGCGGTGCAATCCGGCGGCAAAATCACCACAAAGGCACCTGTCCCCTTTGTGGTGGTACGAGGGGAGGGTGTGTGGCAGATTTGTATTTGGTGCGGCATGGGCAGACTGAGCTCAATGTGCAGAGCATTTTGCAGGGCTGGCACGATTCGCCGCTTACGGCGCGCGGGCGCGAGCAGGCGCTGACGGCGCGTACGGCGTTTGCGGCGCGTGGCGTGGCCTTTGATCATGTGTATTCCTCGCCGTTGGGCCGGGCGCGGCATACGGCCGAGCTTATCGTTGGCGAGGGTCGTTCCATTGAGCTGGTCGATGACCTGCGTGAGTGGCATTTTGGCTCGCTGGAGGGCACATCAAATCGCGAGATGCCGCCGCAGCCCTGGGGCGATTATCCGGTGGCCTTTGGCGGCGAGTCGGAAGTGCAGCTTCAGTCGCGCATGGTCGCGGCGCTGTCCCGCATCATGGCCAGGCCGCAGCACGACTGCGTGCTGGCGGTTTCCCACGGCTCAGCCTGCCAGGAGTTTCTTGAGTATGTGACTGGCGGGGGAGAGCTACCCGACAACGGTGCCGTGCTTCATTTTGGCTATTGCGACGGGGCGTTTTCGCTCTTGGGTTGGTAACGAACGAAAGGACCCCTATGAATAAAGATCTGTATCTGGTCCGTCATGGACAGACGATATTCAACCTTAAGCGTATCATTCAGGGGTGGAGTGACTCACCGCTTACGCAGCTGGGCTGCGATCAGGCGTCGCGCGCTGGCATGTTTTTGCGCGCACGCGGCATTGAGCCCGACCACGTCTACACCTCTACGCTTCATCGCACCGAGCAGACTATCGCCAACTTGTGGCCGGGCTTGGCGTACGAGCGCCTGGACGGCCTGCGTGAGTGGTTCTTTGGCGACTTTGAGGCCGAGCGCGTGATGCTTATGCCCGAGCGCCCGTGGCGCGACTTCTATCGCCAGTTTGGCGGCGAGGGCCAGATGCAGGTGCGCGAGCGCATGGTGGCGACGCTGACCGATCTTATGCGACGCCCGGACCACGAGTGCGTGCTCGCGGTGAGCCACGGATCGGCCATCAAGGAGTTCATGGACCATACCAAGGGTGCGGCGGCCGACGAGCGCGATCGCGTGCCGGGCAACTGCTCGGTGCTGCACTTTGCGTTTGATGATGCGACGGATACGTTTGAACTGGTTGAGATTTTTACGCAGGAAGACTACGCGCGCGAGCTGGGGCTTGAACCGCTCGTGGCTACTGCGGGTCCGCAGCGCGGATAACGCGAGCGCGGCGGCACGGGTCGCCGACATATATTTCTCGACGCAAAAGGGGCGGAGATGCATGTACCTGCTGCGTCTCCGCCCCCTGTTTGTTGAGCTGCCAATTTTTGTGCTGGGCGGTCTGGTCTTGCTAGAATCGCGCGACCTGGTGCGTGAGCAGGCCTGTCGGAACCTGCGGCGCGGCGCCGCTGACCTGCGCAGCGGGGAAGAGCACGGCAACGGTAAAGTTGAACGGCTCCTTGCCGGTGTACGTTCCGGCGGAACGGGCTTCATCGGCCAGCAGCTGCGACGCCCCGGTCAGCGCGGCAGCGTAGGCGGGGTCGTCGACCAGTGCCGGCTCCGGTGCTTGGGCGAGCATGGCGCGGATGGCCCCGACGGCGTCCTCGCGCTTGACCTCCCACGCGCGGTGCGTAATGCCCGCGGGGTCGGTGACGGCGTAGAGCGACGCGCCCTCTTTGGCGGCGCCCAGGATGATATCCATGACGGGCGAGGCCTCGTAGGCGAGCGACACGGGACGGGGCTGCACCTTGAGCTCGGTGATCGCGCGCGCGGCGGCGAGTGCGTTGACGCTCTCGGCGGCAGCCTCGTCGCTACCCGTCAGCACGTTAACCGGGCAGATCGCCACGACACCCGTCACACGTCCCGGCTCGCCCGAGCATTCGTAC
>CAVEET010000175.1:0-16167 GCA_963614835.1 Bulleidia sp.
CCTTGCGGCGTAGTCGCTATTTATTCAGTCCAAGTTTCGGGGCGCAGTTCACAGGTACCTTTGTGGTGGTTTTTGTCTTAGGCCGAGGGGAAGGCTTTGGTGAGACCGGCGCGCGTTTGCGTGTCGATCTTTTGGTAGATGGAGCTCAGGTGGCGCTGCACCATGCGCATCGAGATGCCGAGCTCCTCGGCGACCTGCTTGAGCGGGCGTTCGTCCTGGGTTACGGCCATGAGCACGTCGACTTCGCGCGGGGTGAGAGCGTGGTTGGCGATAAAGGCCTGGCGCTGCTCCTCGACGGTGGGCGCGGCGAGTGCTTCCTCGGCAAGCTGTTGATGTTCGCGCTCCTGCTCGGTTTGGGGCAGGCGGAACAAGCCGGCTGCCACGAATGCCGCGCAGGCGGCGACGAGCAAAACGAGCGCACCGATCATGATGAGAGCAACATTGTCCGAGGTCACGAGCGCCAGCGAGATACCCGATGTGGTGAACGCGCACGCGTTATTGGCCGCACGGCCCATGCCGGCCCAGAGGGCGGGCGCGTGCATGCGCGGTGCCAGCTGTGTAAACGTGGCGGTAAAGAACGTGACGAAAAAGTCCGAGCTCAGGTAAAAGACAACAAGGCCAAGGTTGGGATCTGCCCCGGCCTCGACGGCCAGGATGGAACTGGTCGAGAGCACGGCGATGCCGAGCATGACAAGTCCCATGTAGCGACGCTCGGCAAGATCAAAGACGATGCCGGCGGCAAGGTCGCTTGCCGCCAAAAAGAGGCGCGGCCAGGTTTGCACGGCAATGGTGTCGTGGGCGTTGGAGAGTGTGACCACGTTGTCGAGGGTCGAGAACAAGCAGGCAAGAATCACGACGAGCGCGATGCTCCAGCATGCCTGTTTGGCGAGGGCATGAGAGGGCTCAACAAAGGGATTGATGGCAGGCCTTTCGGGGGGCGCGCTTGGCAATCGCATGCTCGTTGCCTTTTGCGCTGGCAGGTGCGCCACATGAGAATTTGTGCCCCGGGATCCGGATATCTTCCCGTAACATGGTGTTATAGAAGCACCCCTTACGACAAGGAGGCTCACATGCGAAAGCAAATCCATGACAACCCAATCGACCACGGCTGCTCGTGCGCGCTCTCCCACGGAACGTGGCGACGTGTGGGCGCCAAGCTTGCCTGCGCGGGGGCTTGCGCGCTCATGGTCGGTCAGCTGCTGCTACCCAGCGTGGCGCTCGCCGCCAAATGGGTCAACGTCGGCGGCACGCAGTACAACAAGGGCGCCGGCGACGAGGCCGGAACGTGGTCCTGGGACGGCGCCGACGACATGAAGCTCAATGGCTACAACGGCGCCGGTATCAGCGCTCAGGGCAACCTCAATATCGGCGTGACGGGCACCAACACCGTAACGGCCGATTCCTTGCAGAGCGCTATCGAGGTCAAGGACGGCAACCTTGCCATCACGGGGGAGGGAACCCTCAACGCGACGGCCGAACCACAGAAGAGCAGGAGTGCTGTTAAGGTCGAGTGCGGTAGCCTCGCCATCTCGGGCGACGTGACTCTCAACGCGACGGCCGGGACCGATACGATAGCGGTTTCGGGGGACGGTAAGGCCGGCGGCGACGTGGACATCCGCGGTGCCAACGTTAACGTGACGGCAACGAGCAAAGTGCCTCATACCATCGGCATTCATACGCGGGCAGGCAACATAACCATTAACGAGGGCGCCGACGTCCACGTCGAGGCGGAGGCGAATGGGGGGCTCAATGCCGTTGCAGTCTATGCCGAAAACATCTCCTCCGAGCATGGAGGCTGCATCGCGGTGGATAACGCAAAATTAGATGCGGCGGCGCGTAATGCAAACATGTTGTCGGTCGCCCTGTATTCGTCCGGGGGTAAGGATACATATTTGAGTATTACCAACGGGGCGGATGTTACGCTCGTGGCGAGTGATAGTGTCGAGGTTTTGGATGGTGTTTGGATGCGCGCGCAGGACGGCGTGTCGCGGGTGCTCGTCGAGAATTCGAGCCTTACAGTTCGATGCGGTGACGGAACTGGCCACAGTCGTAAACATGGCTACGGAATATATTCCCAGTCCGGCTCCCAGTCCGCCATCCCTCGAATTGACATCATTAATTCAAATGTTGAGGTGTCGGGTAATGCAGCGGCAATCTACGCTGTCAATCAAGGTGATGCAGCCCCTTGTCTCTCAATTGATGGCGGATCGGTAGTTACGACTCCCGCCGGCGGCACTGTGCGAGAAACTACGGGAAACGGACTCGTCATCGGTGCTGCCGGGTCGTCCACTATCCAGGATGTTAGGACCTCCGACGAGGTTGCCCGCAGCGTGGTAATCAGCTCCGGAGATGCGGTCGAGCCTGAGCCCACGCCGCAGCCTGAGCCTACCCCGGCTCCCACGCCGCAGCCAGGCGGCGGAAGTGAGACTGGCACGCCGTCCGTGACGCTGACTCAGGCGAGTTCCACGACTGCTGCCTCCAAGCCGGCCGCGAAGGCCACCGCTGCCCAGAAGTCCGTGGGCACTCTGGCCGCCACGGGCGACAACGCCGCGACGGCGGCAGCGGCCCTTGGCATCGCCGGCGCAACCGTTGCCGCTGCCGGCATCGCCGCAACCAAGCGCCGCAAGCGCTAGGCTTTTGGTGGCAGCGCCCATTCTCGGCTTTTACAAAATCTCGATCTGTAACACCAAACCTGATAGTTGGGCTCTAGGTGTTACAGATTGAGACGAACTGTTCAGCCGCTAACCTAACGTCTCGATCTGTAACACGTGGCGAGGAATTTGGTCTCTAACTGTTACAGATTGAGACAAACGTCGGAATTGGTTCGCCGGCCAAGTCCCCGACCACCACAAAGGCGCATGTCCCCTTTGTGGTGATGGGTTGGCCGGCATAGAGAAAAGTCCCCGCCGGGCGTGTGCTCGACGGGGACTTTGCCGTTTGGTGGCTAGCGCTGCAGGTGATTACTCGCCCAGCAGGCTCTTGGTGATCGAAGCGGCGGCCTTCTTGCCGGCGCCCATCGCCAGAATGACCGTAGCGGCACCGGTGACGATGTCACCGCCAGCCCAGATGCGGGGATCGGTGGTCTGGCCGGTCTCCTCGTCGGCAACGATGTAGCCCCACTTGTTGAGCTCCATCTTGCCGCCGATCTTCTTTGCGAAGGGGTTGGCGTTGGTGCCGATAGCCGAGATCGCGACGTCGCAGGGAATCTCCTCGATGGCGCCCTCGATGGGCACCGGGCGACGACGGCCGGACTCGTCAGGCTCGCCGAGCTCCATCTTCTGGACCTTGACGGCGCACACGGAGCCGTCCTCGCCAGCGACAAACTCGAGCGGGGAGACGAGCGGCAGAACCTCGACGCCCTCGGCCTTGGCATGGTGCAGCTCGGCGCGACGGCAGGGCATCTCGTCCTCAGTACGACGGTAGGCGATGATGGCGTGCTCGGCGCCCAGACGCTTGGCGGTACGAACGGCGTCCATAGCCACGTTGCCGCCACCAAAGACGACGACGTTCTTGCCGTGCTTGGTGGGGGTGTCGTACTCGGGGAACTTGTTGGCCTTCATCAGGTTCACGCGGGTGAGGTACTCGTTCGCGAAGAAGACGTTGGGCAGGTTCTCGCCGGGGACGTTGAGGAACTTGGGCAGGCCAGCGCCGGTCGCCACGTAGATGGCGTCGAAGCCCTGCTCGAACAGCTCCTCGGCCGTGGCCATGTTGCCTACGACGGAGTTGTACTCAAACTTGACGCCCATGTCCTCCAGGCCGTCGATCTCGCGCTTGACGACCGCCTTGGGCAGACGGAACTCGGGGATGCCGTAGACCAGCACGCCGCCGCCGGTAAAGAAGGCCTCAAAGACGGTGACGTCAAAACCGTTACGGGCGAGCTCGCCGGCGCAGGTGATGCCGGACGGGCCGGAGCCGACGACGGCGACCTTCTTGCCGTTCTTGGGGGCCATCTTGGGCGTGGAGGCGAGCTCGGGGCGGTCACCCAGGAAGCGCTCGAGCTGGCCGATGGCCACGGGCTCGGACTTCTTGCCACGGATGCACTTGCCCTCGCACTGGTTCTCCTGCGGGCAGACGCGGCCGCAGATGGCGGGAAGCATGGAGTCCTCGCGAATGGTATCGAGAGCGCCGCCGAAGTCCTTCGCGCGGATCTGCTCGATAAAGCGGGGGATGTTGATGTTGACGGGGCAGCCCTCAACACAGAACGGCTTCTTGCAGTTGAGGCAGCGCTCAGCCTCGGCCAGCGCCATCTCCTCGGTGAAGCCCTTGTCGACGGGGCGGAAGTCGCAGGCGCGCTCGGCAGCCGGCTCCTCGTTATCGGGGGTGCGGGGCGACTTCATATCGGCAACGAAACGACCGTTAACTAGTGGCATGCGCAGCTCTTTTCCTCATAAGCCTTGAGGGACTCGCCCTCTTCGGAACGGTAAGCGGCCTGGCGGGCACGAAGGTCATCCCAGTCGACCAGGGTGGCATCGAAGTCGGGGCCGTCGACGCAAGCGAACTTGGTCACGCCGCCCACCTCGACGCGGCAGCAGCCGCACATGCCGGTGCCGTCAACCATGATGGGGTTGAGGGACGCGGTAATGGGGGTGTCGTACTTCTGGGCGGTGAGGGTCGAGAACTTCATCATCGGGACGGGGCCGACGCAGAAGACCTGGCTCACGGCCTTGTCCTGCAGCAGGCGCTCCAGCGGAGCAGTGACAACGCCCTGCTCGCCGTAGGAACCGTCGTCAGTGGTGATGTGGATGTGGTCCTCGTCGAGGAGCTCGCGGAACTGGTCCTCCATGAGCAGGAGGTCCTTGGTGCGGGCGCCCATGATGGCGTGAACTTCGTGACCGGTCTCGACCAGGTGCTTGGCGACCGGGAAGGCAATTGCCAGGCCGACGCCGCCGCCAATGACGGCGCAGGGGCCCTCGGCCATCTCGGTAGGAACGCCCAGCGGGCCCACGACGTCGCGCAGCGACTCGCCGGCCTCGTAGGTGGAAAGCATCTCGGTGGTCTTGCCGATCACCATGAAGATGAACTCGACCCAGCCCTCGTCACCGTTCCAGCCGGCCAGGGTAAACGGGACGCGCTCGCCCGTCTCGTTGGCGCGAACCATGAGGAACTGTCCAGCGTGCGCATGCTTGGCGATTGCAGGCGCCTCGATGCGGAACTTGAACACCTTCTCCGAGAACTGCGTCTTCTCCAGGATCTTATACATAGAACCCCTCTCTTGTTAGGGCCGCCGAACCGTGCCTCCACGGAAATGGACGGTAGCCCGAATAAAACCGTACGCGCACAGGCGTTGTGCAGACATACGGTGCAAATTATACCCTCATGGACATGTCACTTACGTGTGTCTTCGGCTGTTGGGAGCAGGGTTTATCCACTTTGGCCTACCAAAGGGGGAGAGGTTTATTTTGGTCGGTTTTATCAGGTAAAACGGCAAATGGGGCCGGCCTCGGGTTGTGATGAGGCCGGCCCCCTTCGGGGTGCTATGCATGTATGTCGGCGCGCGGTTGATTGCGATGCCGCAACTGGGGCGTTTCCGCATATAAAACCTGCCAAAATAAACCTGTTCCTAAATGATAGGTTTTAGTGCTTGCCGTTGGCGGAGGCGGCGCCGTTGACATGGTCGCGGGCATAGACCACGCCGTGCACGATCGCCAGACCGGCGGCGTCGGCCGCGCGGGCGCAGGTGTCCTGGAAATCCTCGGCCTCGCGGGCGCGCAGCTGCTTAAGAACGTAGTCGGCGACGGCCATCTTGCCGGGAGGGTTGCCGATGCCGGTGCGGATGCGGCTGAAGTCGCGGCTGCCCATCTTGTCGATGATGGAACGCAGGCCGTTGTGACCGGCATGGCCGCCGCCCACCTTAACACGCACGTCGCCGGCGGGAATATCGAGCTCGTCGTGGATTACGAGCAGCTCCTCGGCCTTGATCTTGTACTCGCGACAGAGCTTGGAGATGGGGCCGCCCGAGGTATTCATGTACGACTGCGGCTTGACCAGCACAATCTGGCGCTTGCCACCCTCTTCCTCAGCATCGTTGATGTTGATGAGCGCGACCTCGGCGCCGGCCTGGTTTTTCCAGTACGTGACGCCGGCCTGACGGGCCAGCTCGTCGATCGCTTTGAAGCCAGCGTTGTGGCGGGTCTCGGCATATTCCTCGCCAGGGTTGCCAAGCCCGGCAACCATGCGAATCTTAAGCGGCTGTGCAGCTGCCATGTTTGTCCTCCGTTACGTAAATAGTTCAATCAACGACAAAGGCTACCACGCCCGCCGAAGGCGAGGAAAGGTTGCAGCAAAGTCATTTCAGAAAACAGCTGCCCCGAGACAGCAGGAAGCCCCGGACACGCCGGGAGGGGTTATCAAAGCGAACATCCCGCAGCCGCAAAGCGGCGAGGACGTTCGCGTGATAACCCCGCAGGCGCGTCCGGGGCTTCCGGAGGGATGCGAGGGTCGAGCGATTACAGCGCGAAGTCGCCGCCGACGAGCGTGGAGACGGGCTCCTCGTGGTAAACGGCGGAGATGGCCTGAGCGAACTCCTCGGCGACCGAGATGGTCTTGATCTTGCCGCCGACCTCGACGGGAATGGCGTCGGTGACGAGGCACTCGACGATCGGGGCGTCGTTCAGACGCTCGATGGCCGGACCGGAGAAGATGCCGTGGGTGGCGCAGACGTAGATGTCGCCAGCGCCCATAGCCTTGAGCTCCTTGACGTTGGCGCACAGGGTGCCTGCGGTGTCGATCATGTCGTCGTTGATGATGCAGGTCTTGCCCTTGATGTCACCGATGATGCCCATGACCTCGGCGGCGTTGTGGCGCGGACGGCCCTTGTGGGCGATGGCCAGGTCGCAGCCGAGCATATCGGACAGCTTCTTGGCGGCCTTGGCGCGGCCCACATCGGGGGAGACGACAACCAGGTTGTCGGTGTCGAAGTGCATGTCGTTGTAGTACTGGCCAAACAGCGGCAGCGCGGACAGGTGGTTAACCGGGATATCGAAGAAGCCCTGAATCTGGCCCTGGTGCAGGTCGAGGGTGATGATGCGGTTGACGCCAGCGCGCTCGAGCAGGTTGGCGACGAGGCGGGCGGTGATGGGCTCGCGCGGGCCGGCCTTGCGGTCCTGGCGGGCATAGCCGTAGTGGGTGATGACGGCGGTGATGGAGCGGGCGGATGCGCGCTTGGCAGCGTCGGTGGCGATGAGCAGCTCCATGAGCATGTCGTTGACGTTGCCGCCGGCCACGGACTGAATCAGGAAGACGTCGGCGCCGCGGACGGTCTCGTCGTAGCGGGCGTAAATCTCACCATTGGCGAACTGCTTTAGCGTAAGGCCCGAAAGCTCGACCCCAAGGTACTCAGCGATCTTCTGAGCGAGGGGACGGTTGGAGGAACCGGAATACACGCGGATGGACTTGCGCATATTCTCCGACTTCTCGGGATCATTAATCGGCATTACCCTTCTCCTTTATATCGAATGCCATATAGATGCCTTGTTGCATTGTAACCGCGCGGCGGGGTTTATCGAGTCTTGATAACGTCTTTACCGTCAACGGACACGAACCGACCACTCATCCGGTTGCGCAGGTCACGATAGAAAAAGGAGCCGCCCCCATGGGAACAGCTCCTTAGATGCTTGGTAAAACGTTATACCTCGTCGTCCTCGTGCAGACGGCGGCGATAATCGGCGGCCCAGCCCTCAATGTTTACCTGACGGGCGCGGCCCAGGCCAAGTGCGTCGGCCGGGACCGGCTCGGTGATGACGGATCCGGCGGCCACGAGCGCGCCGTCGCCGATCTGGGCGGGCGCGACCATCATGGTGTCGGAACCGATGAAGGCGTCCTTGCCGATGACGGTCTTGTGCTTGTGCACGCCATCGTAGTTGCAGGTGATGGAGCCCGCGCCCACGTTGACACCGGAGCCCATGGTGGTGTCGCCGATGTAGGACAGGTGCGGCACCTTAGAGCCCTCGCCGATCGTGGACTTCTTGATCTCCACGTGCGTGCCGGCCTTGGATCCGTCGAGCATGTGGGTGCCCGGGCGCAGGTAGGCGCGTGGGCCGCAGTCGACGCCGTTCTCGATGACGGCCTCGATGGCGATAGTCTCATCGATGACGCAGCCGCTGCCGACGGTGGTGTCGGTGAGGCGGCTGTTGGGGCCAAGCTGGCACTCCTCGCCCACGGTGACGTGGCCGATCAGGTGCGTCTGCGGCCACACGACGGTGTCACGGCCGATAACGGCGTCGGGGCCGATCCAGGCCTGCGTGGGATCGATGAACGTGACGCCCTCGGCCATCCAGTGCTCGTTGATGCGGTCGCGCGCGATGGCGGTGAGCTGCGCGAGCTGAATGCGGCTGTTGACGCCCAGGCCGTCGCGGTAGTCATCGCAGTGGAAGATGGAGACCGCCTGGCCGTGACCCTTGAGGATTTCGAGCATGTCGGGCAGGTAGTACTCGGACTGCGCGTTGTCGTTGCCGATCTCGTTAATGTGGGCGGCGAGCTGCGCGCCGTCAAAGGCGTAGCAGCCGGCGTTGCACTCGAGCAGCGTGGCGGCCTGCTCGGGCGTGCAGTCCTTCTGCTCGATGATACGCTCGATCTGACCGTCGGCGCCCAGCTTGATGCGGCCGTAGCCGAAGGGGTCGGGCGGGGTCATGGTCATGACGGTGCAGGCGAGCTCGCCGGTGGCGACGGTTTGCGCGAACTTGGCGACGGTGTCGGCGGTGATGAGCGGCAGGTCGCCGTTGAGCACGACGACGGGGCCTTGCGTGATGCCGCAGGCCTCGAGCGCGACCTTCACGGCGTGACCGGTGCCCAGGCGCTCGGTCTGCTCGACGCACTCGACCTTGGTGGCGCTGCTGGCGTAGGCGCCGTCGATGAGGGCGCGCATCTCGTCGGCGTGGCTGCCGATGACGACCACGACGCGGCTGCAGCCGGCCTTGATGGTGGCGTCGACGATCCACTGAACCATGGGCTTGCCCAGGATCTTGTGCGAAACCTTGCAGTGGTTCGACTTCATGCGGGTGCCCTCGCCGGCAGCGAGGATAATTGCGGTTGCGTCCATGTGATCTCCTGTTACGTTATAGAGACGTGTGTTTGGAAACGATACACGGCGCAATATGATACCGCAGGCATATGTTGAGCGCGTAGCGATTGGTTTGCGGCGGTTGAGGCTTGCGCCGCCGGCGTGGCGTTTGCGCTGCTTGCGTGCGGCGTTGGCGGTGCTGCGGAGCTGTCGTTTGAGCGAGGGGACGGGGGCGCCCGTGGACAACATACAAGAGGAGTTTGGCGGCGAGCCCGTCGCGGCGTTCTCGATGTCGCATCCGGCTGTGCCGGCACTCTATATAGTGCTGACGCTGGGGCTCACCATGTTCTCGATGCAGCCGGTGCTGATTGCGCTGTCACTTGCGGGCGGGCTGGCGTATGGATTTGCGACGCGTGGGGCTGCCCGCACGCTGGGCGCACTCCGCTGGCAGTTGCCGGTGATTTTGATTATCGCGCTGGTCAATCCGCTGTTTAGCGCCTCGGGCTCGACGGAGCTGTTCCGTATTGGCATGCGCGCGGTGTATCTGGAAAGCATGGTATACGGCCTGTGCATGGGCGGGCTGTTTGTGGCGAGCGTGCTGTGGTTTGAGGCCGCGGCGTCGATGCTCGAATACGACAAGGTGCTCGCACTGCTGGGCAATGCCGCACCGGTGATTGCGCTCATGATCTCGATGTGCATGAGGCTTATCCCGCAGTTTTTACGCCGCGGTCGTACGGTGCTGGCGGTGCAGGATGCGATTGATGTGCCGGGCCGCGCGCCCACCGATCCCGTGCGATCGCGCCTGCGGGCGTCGAGCGTGTTGATGGGCTGGGGCATGGAAGATTCGCTGGAGCGCGCGGACGCGATGCGCTCGCGCGGGTGGGGTGCCGCGACACGTCGTACGACGTATGCGCGGTATCGACTGGGGCGCAGCGACGTTGCCGCGCTGGTCGGGCTCGCGCTGTTTGGTGCTGCCGCGGTGGCCGTGGCGACGACCGCGACGACGCAGTATTCGTTTTATCCGCAGCTCTCGGTGCCGGTGCCGTGGCTGGGCTATGTCGTGTACGCTGCCTGGATGATGCTGCCTTGCGCATTGCACGCGATTGATGAGAAGAGGTTTGGCTGATGGCTCGGTTTGATAGGAGCTCGGCGGCGGGTGTGGCATATGGCTCGGCCGCGCCGGCGATTGAGGTGCGGGGCCTTAGTTTTGCCTATCCCGGGGCCGAGGCACCGGTGCTCGAGGGGCTTGATTGGCGTGTTCCCCAAGGTGCATTTGCGCTGCTTGTTGGCGGTACCGGATCGGGCAAGTCGACGCTGCTGTCGCTGCTCAAGCCCGAGATCGCTCCGGCGGGCGAGCGCACTGGCGATACGCGCGTGCTGGGCGAGAACGTTGCCGACATGGACGTGCGGGCATCGGCGGAGCGCGTGGGCTATGTGTTCCAGGATCCCGAGAACCAGATCGTGTGCGAAACCGTGTGGCACGAGATGGCGTTTGGCCTGGAAAACTTGGGGCTAGCACGTGATGAGATGCGTCGCCGTGTTGCCGAGACCAGCTATTTCTTTGGTCTGGAGGACTGGCTTCATCGCGATACCGATACGCTTTCGGGTGGCCGCAAACAGCTGCTGTCGCTGGCGGCTGTGCTGGCGCTGCGCCCGCGCGTGCTGCTGCTCGACGAGCCCACGTCTCAGCTTGATCCGGTTGCGGAGAAGAATTTCCTGCACGCGCTGTTTCGTGTGAATCGCGAGCTGGGCTGCACGGTTGTTGTGGCGACGCATCAGCCGCGCCCAATGCTCGAATACGCGACGTGTGCGTACCGGATTGAGGACGGTCGCGTGCGCGAGGTGGCGGATATGGCTTCTTTGGGACGCCGAGAATCGCTGTTTTCCGATGACATGTTGGGGTGGGGTGCCATCCGATGTGCAAATAAAGGAGTATTCAGCAGGCGTGAGGACAATTTGGGCTCTCTGGAGCCGCTCGGGGACGTATCGAGCGCGAAAAAAAGTTCGGAATTGGACAAATCGTCCGAATTTGTGGCGCAAACGTCGCTCAAGAACGGCTCGGAAGCCTTCCCGCGCACGGATGGAAGCAGAATACTCCAAAAAATGCACGGTGGGTCGGCTACCACCCTGTCGGAGGGCTGGTTTCGCTACGATCGCGCGGGCGGTTGGGTGCTGCGCGGGCTCGATGTGACGTTTTCAGCCGGCGCGGTTCATGCGGTCGTGGGCGGAAACGGCTGTGGCAAGTCGACGATGCTCTCGGTGCTGGCGAAGACCGCCAAGCTGCAGCGCGGCCGCATGGTGCGCGGAGCGGCCTCGGCGGCGTTGCTGCCTCAGAATCCCAAAGCATTGCTGGTTGCCGAGACGGTGTGCGACGAGCTGATGGAATGGGCTTCAGCCTGCGGATATGACGAGACCGTGGCGCGGGAGCGCGCGGCGAGCTTGGGGCTGTCTGGTCTGGATGGACGCCATCCGTACGATCTTTCGGGCGGGCAGCGTCAACTGCTTGCATTGGCAAAACTGCTGCTAATCGGCCCCGAACTGCTATTGCTCGATGAGCCCACCAAGGGTCTAGACCTGTTCAGCCGCCGCACCATCGCCCGCGCCCTGCGTGACCATGCGAAGGCTGGCGGCACCGTCATCATGGCTACGCACGATTTGGACTTTGCCGAGCAGGTAGCCGACGACGTCGCCATGATGTTTGACGGCGAGATTGCCTGCATGGAGTCCCCGGCCGACTTCTTTGCCGACAACGTGTTCTATAGGGCGTGATGGGATGACGGACTGTCGTTTCTCGCGCCTACTCACAAAACTTGAGATCCCGCTGTTGTTGGCGGTGCCGGCGGTGATGGCTGCCGCGTTGCTGGCGGGTGTTGAGCAGGCAGCGTTGGCCATGCTGGTTGTGGTGGCGTTGGTGCTTGCGCTGTTCTTTGCGGGCTATGAGGCATCGCGTCCAGGCCTGCGTCAGATTATGCCCACGCTGGTGCTGGCGGCGCTGGCGGCGGCGGGGCGCATCCTGTTTGGACCCATTCCCGACTTTAAACCCGTGAGTGCCATCGCCATTATCGCCGGGGCGACACTCGGTCGTCGTAACGGCTTTATGGTCGGTGCGTTGGCGGCGCTGACCAGCAATTTCTTTTTTGGGCAGGGCATGTGGACGCCGTGGCAGATGTATGCCTGGGGGCTCGTGGGATACGTTGGCGGTGCGCTGGCGCATGCCGGCGCTTTTGATCGCGCCGATGGCGCCGTGCGTATGCCGGCGCTGCTGACCTACGGCTTTGCTTCGGGTTTGCTGTACGGCGTTGTGATCAACGCCTACGACATTATCGGTTTTGTTCAACCGCTCACGTGGGCGGGTGCCATGGCGCGTCTTGCCACGGCAGTGCCGTTCGATATCACACACGGCCTCGCGACCTGCGTGTTCTTGGCCGCCTTGTACAAGCCTTGGTGCCGTCGCATTAACCGTGTCGTCGTGAAATACGGACTGTAGGGCATTTCGCGTTCCCACACGAACTTGCGGTGGAATAGTTCTCGTTTTTGGCTATTTGCTGCCCAAACAGGAACTATTCCACCGCAACTTATAGGGGGAGAGGGGTCACATGATCTGTTTTCCTCTGTCCCCCAGGAAATTACTTGGGGCTAGAGCTCTAGCGTGAGGGTGACGGGGCAGTGGTCGCTGCCGAAGATATCGCCACGGATACCGGTGTCGCGAACGTTGGCGGCGATCGAATCGCTTACCAGAAAGTAATCGATGCGCCAGCCTGCGTTGTTCTTACGGGCATTAAAGCGGTAGCTCCACCAGCTGTAGACGCCCTCGACGTCGGGGTTTGCCGCGCGCCAGGTATCGGTAAACCCGCCGTTGAGCAGCTCGGTAAACTTGCCGCGCTCCTCGTCCGAAAAGCCGGCGTTGCCGCGGTTGGACTTGGGGTTCTTAAGGTCGATCTCCTCGTGCGCCACGTTAAAGTCGCCGCAGGTCACGACGGGTTTTCCGCTCTCGCGCTCAAGCGCGCTCAAAAAGCCGCGATAGGCATCATCCCAGGCCATGCGCACGTCGATGCGGGCGAGTTCGTTTTGCGCGTTGGGAGTGTAGACATCCACAAACCAGAACTTGTCGAACTCCAACGCGCAGACGCGGCCCTCGGTTGCGGCTTGGGCGACGAGCTCGGCCGCCTCGCCCTCGCCGGCGTAGGGTAACAGCGCGTCGGCGTGCAGCACGCGCAGCGGTTCCTGGCGGCTAAAGACCGCAGTGCCCGAATAGCCTTTACGCTCGGCGTAGCTCCAGGTTTGGCGATAGCCGGGCAGGTCAATATCAACCTGGCCTTCTTGCAACTTGGTCTCTTGCAACGCCAGGATATCGACGTCGAGTTCTTGCGCGATCTGGATAAAGCTCGGGTCCTTTTTGAGCACGGCGCGCAGGCCGTTGACGTTCCACGAGGCGAAAGTGTAAGTCTGAGGCATGGTGTCCTTTCGACGGGGTTGGCAGGCTTAAGATTAACGCAACAAGAGCGGGGCGGAGTCCGCGAGTGATAGTGCGAACGCCGCCGTCCCGGAGACACGGACGGAGGACTCATATGACGCAGGCGATAACGGACTCCAAACAGGCCTCCGCCGCGCTGGCGGAGCTGTTCGGCACCCACAAGCGCGTGGTCTTCTTTGGCGGCGCGGGCGTTTCCACGGCAAGTGGCATCCCCGATTTCCGCAGCGTGGACGGCCTATATCACCAACAGTTTGCCTACCCGCCCGAGACCATGCTCTCGCATAGCTTTTACGAGGTGCACCCGGCCGAGTTCTTCGACTTCTACCGCACCAAGATGATCGCGCTTGGCGCCAAGCCCAACCGCTGCCACACCAAGCTGGCCGAGCTGGAGCGCGCCGGCAAGCTCGACGCCGTGGTGACGCAAAACATCGACGGCCTGCATCAGATGGCCGGCTCACAGCGCGTGTTTGAGTTGCACGGATCGGTCCATCGCAACATTTGCCAGTCGTGCGGCGCGGTCTATAGCGCCGAGTGGATTTGCTCGCGCGAGCACGAGGATGCCGCGGGCGTGCCCGCGTGCCCCGCGTGCGGCGGCCGCATCAAGCCCGATGTAGTGCTCTACGAAGAGCCGCTCGACGAGCATGTGTTGACCGGTGCCGTTGCCGCCATCGCCGCGGCCGATGCCCTCATTGTGGGCGGGACCTCGCTCGTGGTGTATCCGGCGGCAGGCCTTACGCGTTACTTTACCGGCGATACGCTGGCCATATGCAACCTTGCTCCCACCGATCAGGATGCAAATGCCGACCTGCTGATTTCTTGCGACATCGCGGCCGCGTTTGCGTTCTAGCCCGTGTGCGCGGATACAATAGAAAGGCTAAGTGCAAAGCGACCCCGCCGCCAGCTCCCCAAGCTCGGCGGCGTGGGCATTTTAGGAGGATGTTCATGGCGAACGACAGCAAGACATGGCGGTGCGGAAAGTATGAGCTCAGCTTTGACCGTCCGCGCATCATGGGCGTCCTCAACGTGACGCCCGATTCGTTTAGCGATGGCGGGGAGCACTTCGACCCCGATGCCGCCATCGAGTACGGCCTGGCGATGCTCGACGCCGGCGCCGACATCATCGACGTGGGCGGCGAGTCCACGCGCCCCGGCTTTACCCCGGTCAACCCCGACGAGGAGGCTCGCCGCGTGCTGCCCGTGGTGCGCGCGCTGGCCAAGGAGGGCGCCATCGTCTCGATCGACACGCGTCATGTGGCGGTTGCCAAGGCGGCCGTGCGCTGCGGCGCCTCGATCGTCAACGACGTGACCGGCTTCACCGATTCCAAGATGGTCGAGTTTGTTAAGACGAGCACCTGCGGCATCATCGTGATGCATGCCGGCGAGGTCGCCGCGCCCACCCGCACGCACGCAACGGTGCAGCTCGATACCTCGGCAGCGGCGTTTGTTGCCGAGAAGGCGCGCGAGGCGGCTGCCGAGGCCGCGCGTGAGGCCGAGAAGCCGGCTCGCCGCCGTCGCGGCAAGTTGCTGGGTGAGCCTAAGTCGGAGGCCAAGCTTCCGGGCGGCGTGGTGCAGCCCTCGTTGCCGTTTGGCGAACCGGAGCCCACGTCCGAGCCTGCAACCGAGCAGGAGACGCCCGCCGCCGAGCAGACTGCTGCCGCCGAGACCGTCGCGCCCGCGCCCGCAGCCACCGAGGCCGCATCGGAGTCCAATGACCGTCTGGCCGCCATGATGCGCCGCAGCGCCCGCCGCGAGGAAGCCTACGTGCCCACCTCGCAGCTCCGCCGCTTCACCCTGCCCGATTCGGCGCCCATCATGCGCCGCGTCATGGGCTTTCTGTCTGACCAGGCCCGCACACTCATCCATGCCGGCGTGTCGCGCGACCGCATCTGCATCGATCCTGGCCCGGGCTTTGGTAAGTCGGCTAACGAGGACATCGTCATCCAGCGCGAGACTGCCAAGATGGCGTCACTGGGCTATCCGCTCATGTGCGCCGTGTCGCGCAAGCGCTTTGTGGGCGCCGTCTCGGGCGTGACCGAGGCCGCCGAGCGCGATGCCGCTACGTTTGGCGTGTGCCTGGGCGCCATCCAGGCCGGTGCCAACATCGTGCGCGTGCACGACGCCGCGGGTTTTGCGCAGTTCCTAAACGGCTACTGGGCGGTTGCCAAGCCACAGCCGCGCCGCGCGTTTGTGGCCGTGGGCTCCAACCTGGGGCATCGCTGCGACAACATCCGCGCCGCACGCGAGATGATCGCCGAGATTCCACTCACCTGCGTGTCCAACTCCTCCAAGATTTACGAGAGCGAGCCTGCCTACGAGACGCGCCAGGACGCGTTTGCCAACGCCGTCATCGAGATCAAGACCGAGCTTGCGCCGCTGGTGCTGCTCGACGAGCTCATGAAGATCGAGGCCGAGCTGGGGCGCGACCGCTCCAAAAAGGCCAAGGCCAACGGTCCGCGCACCATCGACCTGGACCTGCTGTGGATGGACGGCGAGACCCACGGCGGCAAAAAGCTGCGCCTGCCGCATCCGCTGATCGGCGAACGCGATTTTGTGCTGGTGCCGCTCGAGGACCTGATGCACGACCCGGCGCGGTTCTTCCGCTACAACGGCGTCGAGGTCAAGGAGCCCGAGGACCGCGTGGGCCATATCGTGGGCGAATTGGGGCGTATGTAGATGATCGAGATGAATGCTGTTG
>CAVEET010000176.1:0-2255 GCA_963614835.1 Bulleidia sp.
CGCACGCCGCCGTTGGCGAGCACCGCGTGGGCGTCGTCGCGCTCCTTCCAGCTGGGGAAGGTGACGGTAAAGCTGCTCTTGTTGCCCTCGGGCTCCAGCACGGTGTGCTCAGGAAGCTGATCCTCGACGGCATCGAAGGCCTCGCGGAACTTGTTCTGGATGTAGAGCTGGGCCGGCAGCAGCCACTCCTCCATGGTCTTGGAGACCACGGAGCGAACCTGCGGGTTCTGGGCGAGCTTGGCGGTATAGGTCTTCATAAAGTCGAGGTAGGCCGGCAGGTCGAAGTAGAGGTTGTCGACCGGGCGCAGCTCGGGCACCTCGCCGGTGAGCTGGCTCTTGGGCGCGATGAGCTCCTCGGGCTCAAACTGGTGGCCCAGGTCGCACTCGTCGGCATAGGCCTTCTCGGACTTGCAGCCCTGGATGGGGCAGCGGCCGATTACCTGACGGCCGTTGAGGAACGTGCCGGCCTTGGCATCGTAGAACTGCAGCGTGGAGCGCTTGGAGATGGTGCCCTGCTCGTGCAGGCGCTTGATAATCTCGGCGGTCACCTCGTTGTGAATCTGCGCAGCCGGCTCAAGGCCCGAGCCGCCGTAGATATCGCAGCTGATATTGTAGTTGTTGAGGGTCGCTGCTTGGCGGGAGTGATTGGACTCGACGTACTCGTTAATGGACTTGTCGTAGCCCTCGTTCTCCTTGAGCTTGCGGTAGCTCTCCATGATGGGCGAGCCGTAGCAGTCGGTGCCCGAGGTGAAGATGACGTTCTCGCGGCCCAGACGGTCGCGCAGGAAGCGGGCGAAGAAGTCGGCCGGGACAAAGACGCCGCCGACGTGGCCAAAGTGAAGGCCCTTGTTGCCGTAGGGCTCGCCGGCGGTAACGATGGCGCGGCGAGGCCAGCTGGGACGGTCGTTCATGGAGTATTTGGATGCCATGGGACTCCTTCGCATATGGTGAGAGCGCAGCCGGGCGTGGGGCTCGGCGGCGCGGTGGTCAATTCGTGCATATCGTTCGACATTATCGCACATGCGGACGGGTACGTGGCAGGGGCGCTATCCTAAGATGCTATGAATGAGATTTCCAACATACATGCGTTTGAAGACGAGGATTTTCTGCACGCCTGCTTTGTGTGGGGGATGGCCGTGCTCGGCGCATTTGCTGTGTGCTTGGTGCCGGTGTTTATGCTGATGGGCGGGCCTGCGGACTTGGATGCGGCTGACGCGGGCGGCTGGACCACGGTCTTGGGCTGGATAGTCTGCTTAGCTGCGGTTTCGGCGGCGTCATTTGGCGTGCACGAGCTGGTGCACGGTGTGTTTTTTAAGCTGCTGGCGCCTGCGGGCGCGCAGGTGACCTTTGGGGCGAATCGCGAGACGGCGATGATCTATGCCTGCGCCGAGGGCGTGGTGTATTCGCGCCGGCGGTACGTGGCAGTTTGCCTGGCGCCGACGGTTGTTGTGACGACAGCGTTTGCCCTGGGGTTTGCGTTCTCGGGCTATCCGCTGCTGTGCTACCTGGCGGCCGGCTTGCATTTGTCGGGCTGTGTGGGCGACTGGTACTACGTGCGAACCATTCTGCGCGATCGCCGCATTGTTGCCTGCGAGGACACGTCCTTTGGCGTGCGCTTTTTTGGGTGAGGAGATGTCGATGAAGCCGTTGTTGTTGCACGCCTGCTGTGCGCCGTGCTCGCTTGAGCCGGTCCGCCTGCTGCGCGAGGAAGGGTTTGAACCCACAATCTGCTGGACCAACCCCAATATTCAACCGCGCGATGAATGGCGGCGCCGTTTGGACGAGCTGCGCCGGTGGTGTGCCGATGGCGACATCGAGCTTATCGAGGCGGGGGAGGACCGCGAACGCTGGGAGGCCGGCGTGGCCCCGCTGGGCGCCGATCGAGCCCGTCGCTGCCGCGCGTGCTATGCCCTGCGCCTGGCCGAGGCATGCCGCGTTGCCCAGGAGCGCGGGTTTGAATATGTGGGTACGACGCTCGCCGTCTCGCCGTACCAGCTGTTCGACACCTGCAATGACGTACTCGAGCGCCTGGCGGCGGCACGTGGGCTCACCCCGGTGATCCGCGATTTTCGCCCGTATTATCCCGAGGCTACG
The DNA here is from genome assembly GCA_963614835.1 of Bulleidia sp. Taxonomy (GTDB): domain Bacteria; phylum Actinomycetota; class Coriobacteriia; order Coriobacteriales; family Coriobacteriaceae; genus Collinsella. The sequence goes on from CAVEET010000176.1 coordinate 2,095, forward strand.
CGCCGTTCGCGCGAACTGGGCATGTATCGACAGAACTACTGCGGCTGCCGCTTTTCTGCCGTCGAGGCGGCCATGGACCGCGCTCGCATTCGCGACGAGCGCAAGGCTGCCAAAAAGTAGTTCATTTGAGACGTCAGCCTGCTAGGATGTAGAGCGGACTT
>CAVEET010000177.1:0-5751 GCA_963614835.1 Bulleidia sp.
ATCTTATCCGAGCCGGGGCACGTTCGCACAGCGCGCGTATGACGGTTGCAAAACCACCCCATTTGAAACAAAGACAAAAAAGTACTTGCAAAGACGCGTTCCGACATATAAGTTGATAAAAGACCGCCGTTGCGGTTTTAAGTAGATCGAGCATATGAAGTTTGAGTTTTAGCGTGTAAGAGAAGGAAGATCGGCAAAGTACAACCCCAAACGCAATGACAACTTAATGAGGTAACTGCCACATGTGAGGCACCCAGGGCGTTGCTGTCTCGATTTTGAGCACGATGCCTTCCGCCTTGCATGGGCCGTTCCATCCCGCCCCTGCAGCAACTGCCTCACGGGCTCATTGAAAACCGCATAGCACCCCAACGTCAGCACATCACCCACGACAAGCACATCACTCACGACAACCAACACATCAACAAACAGCACGAACATCAACCGATTGGAGAAGCTATGACAAACCACCACGCTGAAGACGGCGATAAGAAAAGCATTCTGGATGCCCGAATTGAGCGAGCATATGCAAACGAATATGACGCCGTCTTTGCCGCCGCGACCATCAAGAACTACGCGTCGCTACCGCTCGCGACGATCTTGGCCGACCACCCTCAACTGCTGAAGCGCTGCACAAAGATCATGGGCGAACCCGACATTCGCAAGCTGACAGACCCCTATGCCCCAAAACGCGACAACGATTCGTGCGTTCTTACCGTAGGCTGCCTAGCCCATATGCTTACGGCGCTCGACACGAAACTCAAGCTCGAATGGGAACCCAACGAGCGTCATGAACTCGAAAGCAAGCGGAACACCCTGCGCACCGCACTGTTCCTTCCGTTGGACGGCCTCAAGCGCTGCAACGTCGAGCTCAATACACAGGCGCGGCAAAAGCCCGGGACCACGGGGCAGAAAACTCCTAGACCCCATGTGGCCATCGTCGACCGCAACCGATATAACCGCATGACCGCGCATTTTTCTGCCGAGGGAGCAGCCATAAGGACGCTGATCGACCTGCTGTGCCTCCTGAGCATCAACGAGCTATTTGAGGGCTATCTCGCCCTTGTTCCCGCGACGGCACCCAAGTCGGTAGCAAAGATCATCGAGACCTGCAGACGCCAGTTTGAGCGCCATCGCAATGGCAGCGAGATGAACGCCAGCATCGCGCAGTACTACGCGGCTCATTACAAAAATGACGGATGTGCCCCTGTCGAGCATCAGCTGCGGCTCGCCTACACCACGCCCGCCGCAACGCTCCATCGCTTTGGAGCCCTTGGTGCTTGCGAGCCGCACGAACGGGCAGCATGCCCCACAACCGAGCTCGATCTCAGGCTCGGACGAACCCTGTAGCCCGCCAGCCCCTCCGCGGGCAACAATCCTATTCCACAACACAACCAACAGAAAGGAGTCCTCATGGACACCAATCATTCCCCCATCATCAGCCCCCTCACCATGCGTGAATCCGCCCGAGGTATCACGCTCACCAGCATTTACGATGAGATGCTCGCCCGTCGCGAGCTCTCCGTCATGGGAAACATCGAAACCCCGATGGCCCACGACCTATGCCAGCAGATCCGCCTGCTCGATGCCACCGACCCCAGCCGCCCCATCACCATATTTGTCGCCAGCGCCGGCGGAAGCGTGCGATCGGGTCTTGCGATCTATGACGCCATGCGCCTCGCATCGTGCCCCATCCGCACCGTCTGCCTGGAATTCGCCGCGTCCATGGGCGCCGTGATCTTTATGGGCGGCGACGATCGCCGTATGGCGCCCCATGCAGAGCTCATGATTCACGACCCGCTGATTCCCCAGGGGGCAGGCGGCTCGGCACTTGCGCTGCAGGAAACCAGCCGGCGTCTCATGCAGACCCGCAAGACCCTCACGCAAATCCTCTCGGACCGCAGCGGCCTCACGCCCAAGCGCATCCAGTCCCTCACTGCAAAAGACACCTATCTTTCGGCCGAGCGCGCCGTCGAGCTCGGCTTTGCCCACGAAATCCTCTCGACCACCAAGGAGGTCGCCCATGTCTAACCTCGCCAGCCGCCTCGCCGCATCTGAGTCCGCATCGTCCACCATCCTCGCCAAGGATCGAACGCTTTCCTGCGACACCCGCCAAACGGGACTCAACAACAACGCACTTGTGATCGGCCCCTCGGGAGCCGGCAAGACCCGAAACGTCCTCAAGCCCAACCTGCTGCAAATGAACGCAAGCTACATCGTGCTCGACACCAAAGGCACGCTCTGTCGCGAAGTGGGACCCGTGCTGGCAGCCCACGGTTACCGCGTGCAATGTCTCAACTTCGCCGACCTCAACACCGTCCCGGCCCTTGCGCCCGGCATCGAGCGCTGTGGCTACAACCCCCTGAGGCACATTCGCCGCAAGGCGGACGGCAGGCCCAACCAGCAGGACATCCTCTCGGTGGCAAAGGCCATCTGCCCCATCGAGGACAACAACCAGCCTTTTTGGGATCATGCGGCGGCAAACCTGCTGTCGTGTCTTATCGCCTACGTCACCGAACAGCTACCCGCCGACGAGCAGACGATCAGCTCGGTCATCAAGCTGATCGAGCACCTGCAGGACGGCGCCACGGGTCGATTGTTTGACGACCTGATCACGACCGACCCCCAAAGCTATGCCCTCTCGCTATGGCGGCGCTACGCCATTACGCAAAATGCCGAGCGCATGCACGCGAGCATCGTCGGCATCCTTGCCGAAAAGGTCATGTGTCTGGGATTCGACGGTGCGGCACAGCTCTATCGTGAGTGTCATCAGGTGGACTTCGCTTCCATGGGACACACCCCCTGCGCCCTGTTTGTAACCGTGAGCGATATTGACCGCAATCTCGATCCGCTGACCGGCCTCTTTATTTCGCAGGCGTTTATGGGCCTCATTCGTGAGGCCGATAGGCAGCCCGACGGCAGCCTGCCCGTGCCCGTGCGCTTTATGCTCGATGACTTCGCAAATCTGCAGATCCCCCAGATCGACAACGTGCTCTCGATTATCCGAAGCCGCAACATCTGGGCAACGCTGCTGCTGCAGTCGACCAACCAGCTCGATGCGCTCTATGGCGAGGCACGCGCACGCTCCATCATGGGCAACTGCGACACACATCTGGTGCTGGCGTTCCAGGATCCCGAGAGTGCCCGGGTGTTTTCCGACCGCGCCGACGCGCTGCCCAGCACGCTCATGGCGACGCCGATCGATCGCTCGTGGCTCTTTGTGCGCGGTCGCACTCCCGAACAGGTCGAGCGCTTTAGGCTCGAAGACCATCCGCTCTACGGGGAGCTGTCCGAGGCGCAGCGAGGCCATGCGGAGGCCGAGATCTAGGCGCAGGGTTCTCGCGGCGCGCGGCGCCCCGGCGATGTTCCACAAAGGCCGTGCGCCCCGGGACTACGGCAAAGCAAAGGGGCCCGCATCCCAACGGATACGGGCCCCTTTCAGCCATAAGCCAACTCAGCCGTAAAAACTACTTGCGATGCGCGCGATAGAACTCGATGAGCGCCTGGGTCGAAGCGTCCTGCTCGGCCTTGGCGGCATCGTCGTGGAAGGCAGGGGTGATCTGCTTCGCAAGCTGCTTGCCCAGCTCAACGCCCCACTGGTCGTAAGAGTCGATGCCCCAGACCGTGCCCTCGACAAACGTGATGTGCTCGTACAGGGCGATGAGCTCGCCGAGTGCGAACGGGGTCAGCGTGTCGCCGAAGATCGAGGTCGTCGGGCGATTGCCCTCAAAGCAACGGGCCGGGACGATCTGCTCGGGCGTGCCCTCGGCACGAACCTCATCGGCCGTCTTGCCAAAGGCGAGCGCCTTGGTCTGGGCCAGGAAGTTGCCCAGGAACAGCTCGTGGACATCCTGGCCGCCGTCGGTCGCAGGGTTGGCGGTATTGGCGAAGGCGATGAAGTCGGCCGGAACCACCACAGTGCCCTGGTGCAGCAGCTGATAGAAGGCATGCTGGCCGTTGGTGCCGGGCTCGCCCCAGAAGATCTCACCGGTGTCGGAGGTCACGGCGCTGCCGTCCCAGCGGACATGCTTGCCGTTGGACTCCATGGTGAGCTGCTGCAGGTAGGCCGGGAAGCGGTGCAGGTACTGGCAGTACGGCAGCACGGCGTGGCTCTTGGAACCGAAGAAGTTGACGTACCAGACATTGAGCAGGCCCATCAGCGCGACGGCGTTGTTCTCGAGCGGGGTGTTGCAGAAGTACTCGTCGATGGCGTGGAAGCCCTCGAGGAACTGCTGGAAGCGCTCGGGGCCGAGCACGACGATCAGCGACAGGCCCACGGCGGAGTCAACGGAATAGCGGCCACCGACCCAGTTCCAGAAACCGAAGGCGTTGGCGGGGTCGATACCGAAGGCCTCGACCTTCTCGAGTGCGGTGGAAACGGCGACGAAGTGCTTTGCCACGGCCTCGGCGTTCTGCTCATCGGAGCCGTCGATGGCGCCCTGAGCCTTGAGCTGCTCGAGCATCCAGGTCTTGACCTCGCGGGCGTTGGTGAGGGTCTCGAGCGTGGTGAAGGTCTTGGAGACGATGATTACGAGCGTGGTCTCGGGATCCAGGCCCTTGAGCTTCTCGGCCTGGTCGTTGGGGTCGATGTTGGAGATGTAGCGGCAGTCGATACCGGCGTCGGCATAGGGACGCAGAGCCTCGTAGGCCATGACCGGGCCCAGGTCGGAGCCGCCGATGCCGATGGACACCAGATGCTCGATCTTCTTGCCGGTAACGCCCTTCCACTCACCGGAGCGCACGCGCTCGGCGAAGGCATACATGCGGTCGAGGACCTCGTGCACGTCGGCGACGACGTCCTGGCCGTCGACGATGAGCTGGCCCTTCTCGCTTGCCGGGCGGCGCAGCGCGGTGTGCAGGACAGCGCGGTCCTCGGTAGTGTTGATGTGCTCGCCAGAGAACATGGCGTCGCGGCGCTCCTCGAGCTTCACCTCGCGGGCAAGATCGCACAGCAGCTTGACGGTCTCATCGGTCACCAGGTTCTTCGACAGATCGAAGTGCAGGTCACCGGCGTCAAAGCTCAGCTTGTTCACGCGGTCGGCGTCAGCAGCGAACCAGGCCTTGAGGTCGATACCTTCGGCCTCGAGCTTCTCCTGATGAGCCTCGAGCGCCTTCCAAGCGGCAGTCGACGTAGCATCGATAGGTGCGGCAACAGTTGCCATAGAGTCCTCCTCAGCATACGGGCGCACGCCTCCATGCGCCCGGACATTCAGATGCCACTATTCTAGCGCAGGTCAAGACTACAATCAGCGAGCGTTGCCAATCGGCCCCCAAACGGCAACCGATTAAAAAGGGACAGGCTTATTTTGGCAGGTCAAACGCTTTACCAACCAAAAATAACCCGTCCTTTTATGGCAAATATTAGGCCGCGGCGCAGATGCTACCGAGCAACTCACGCAGAGGAGACCCGATGCCCTCCAGCAGTTCGGGCGCGATAATGGCAAAAACGGGAACCTCACCGGTGCCCACGACAGCAGGCGCCTTGCCCTCCGAGAGAATGCATCCATAAGGGACAAAACCGTCTTCGCCGGCATCGAGCGCCGCCATGCGACGCGCGAGCTCGCGCGCAAAGCCAGCAGTATCGGCATCGCCAATCGCCAGGACAAAGTCCACGCCTTCGTCGGTCGCCAGGGCCACGGCTTCGTCGATCAGCTCGTCTCCCCCGTCGTCCTCAACCGAGCCGCAGCGGAAAAGTACGCGCTCGAGCAGAGCTCGATCAAGCGAGCCAAGTGCCGCCGAGACAAGCTCATCGCG
>CAVEET010000178.1:0-3982 GCA_963614835.1 Bulleidia sp.
GTATTGGAGCGCTTGGCGTGCACCTTAAACGAATCGAAGGAACCAAACTCGCGCAGCGCCTTCACGGCGGCGGCACAGTACTCCTGAGGGTCGCGATTGGTGTGATACGCCAAAGACACGCGAGCAACGCCGGGAACGGTGCGAATGACACGCGCCGCCTCGTCGGCCTGATGCTCGTTAAAGGTCACGAGGATATAACCGGAAATTCGAGACACGGCATTCACGGAAAAGGCGGCCAAGGCCGCCTTGATGTTATCCATGAGGATATGCTCAAAATGTGCGCGGTTCTTACCCTTCAGTCCAACCTCGTGATAGTGGACCAGGCAGACGCGAGCCGCCATTTAGGCTTCAGCAACCTTGTGGCCGAGCGCCTTCTCGTAACGGGCCTCGTCGTAAGAGATGTCGCCGTCGACAATCTCGTCCATAGCCATCGAGATGGTGTCGGCGCCGGAAAGCCCGATGGTGATGTCATCGACATCCTGGACGGCAAGCACGCGGTTGTGCTGGCCACGCAGCATGCTATTGATGTCGCAGGCGCGCTTGGAGGCAAGCGAAGCGAGCAGGAAGCGGTTGTGATCGGTCTTCTCCAGAAGATCGTCAATGCAAGGCTTTACAACGGACACGGACCTCAGATCCTTTCATGCATATCGAGAACGCGAACGAGCTCATCGGTCGCGCGGTCGAGATCGTCATTTACCACGACGTCGTCGTAGCGGTCGGCAAGGGCAAGCTCATCGGCGGCGTTTGCCATACGCAGCTCAATCGTCTCGGGCGTCTCGGTACCGCGACCGACTAGACGCTCGCGGAGCACCTCAAGCGAAGGCGGCTTGATAAAGATCAGCACGGCCTCGGGGAAACGCTCCTTCACCTGCAGGGCGCCCTGGACATCGATCTCCAAAATCAGAGATGCGCCAGAGGCGAGCTTGGATGTGACCTCGCTCACCAACGTGCCGTAGCAGTTACCGTGGACCTCGGCCCACTCAACAAACTCACCGTTTGCCACGCGGCGGTCGAACTCCTCGCGCGTCAGAAAAAAGTAGTTGACGCCGTCGACCTCACCTTTGCGTGGTGCTCGCGTGGTAGCCGAAACCGTCAGGCCCAGGTTCGAGCGGCGCTCGCGCACACGAGTGACGAGCGTACCCTTCCCTGCGCCTGACGGTCCAGAAATCACAAAGAGCTTGGAATCCTGAGCGCTCACTTATTTGGTCAGCTGCTCGAGGAGCTGCTCGCGCTGACGGACGCCGAGGCCCTGGACGCGACGGGTAGCGGAGATACCGAGCTCCTCCATGATCTTGGCGGCCTTGGCCTTGCCATAACCAGGGAGAGACTCGATGAGAGTGGAAACCTTCATGCGGGAAGCGATGGGATCATCGGAGTTGAGCACGGACTCGAGGGACTTCTCGCCCTTCTTGATCTGCTCGCGAAGCTCAGCGCGAGCGTGACGTGCGGCAGCAGCCTTCTCAAGAGCCTGCTTGCGCTGCTCATCGGTAAGCTGAGGGAGTGCCATTCGTACCTCCAAATAGTTGGGTTATATCTGATTCAATAATTGGCATTTTAGCACGTAGAACGTACAAAATGCCCAATCGCGGCTCCATAGGTTAGACGATACCCGCAAAAAGTGCAATATACTGCGCCCAAAGTTAAGCCCCTGACCTGCGATTCCACACAAAGGATGGGAAAGTTTACGCAGGCACAGGGGCTATTTTGTGCTAATGAAACCCAAAAGTGGTGACTTAGGGGAATCTTTTACGCGACGTTTTCGACCAGCTCAGCGACGATGGCGTCAAAGGCGGCAACCGGATCGTCGGCACCGGTGATGGGACGGCCCACCACAATGTGGCTTGCGCCACGCTCGATAGCCTGGGAAGGCGTCGCCACGCGGGACTGGTCACCAAGGGCGGCACCCACCGGACGCACACCCGGAGTCACGATCAGAGCATCGGGACCCAGCAGTTCACGCATGTCGTGAGCCTCCATCGGCGAGCACACGATGCCATCGATGCCGTTGGCCTGAGCGAGCTTTGCCAGGCGGGCGGCCTCCTCGGCCACGGGCGACTCGACGCCGATCTCGCTCAAGGCATCCTGATTCATGCTCGTGAGCACGGTGATGGCGACGAGCTTGGCGCGGTCCTCGCGCGCCTCCTCGGCACCCTCGCGGCAGGCAGCGAGCATGGCGCCCGAACCCAAGCCGTGAACCGAGAGCAGGTCGGCACCGGCAAGCGAGGCCGAACGGGCGGCACCGCGAACCTGATGCGGAATATCATGGAACTTAAGGTCAAGGAAGACCTTAAAGCCCAGGTCCTTAAAGGTCTTGACGATCTCGGGGCCCTCAGCGTAATAGAGCGTCATACCAACCTTAAGCCAGGCGGCATGGCCCGAAAGCTCGTGGGCGAGCTCAAGCGCACGCTCGCGGTCGCAGTCGAGAGCGACGATTACGCGGTCGCGGGCATCGGTCTCTAGCATTCGAAAGCACCTACCAGTTCGTTGATGTCCTTCACGCCTTGGGACTCAGCCCAGGCCTCGAGCTCGTGCGCGATCTTGAGCGAAGCGCACGGATCGACGAAGTTGGCCATGCCGACCGACACGCAGGTGGCACCGGCCAGGATAAACTCAGCCGCATCCTCGCCGGTCATGACACCGCCGACACCGTTGATGGGGATATCGACGGCCTGGGCAACCTCCCAGACCATGCGCACGGCGATGTGGTGGCACAGCGGGCCCGAAAGGCCGCCCTTGGGCTTGGCCACGCGGGACTTGCGGGTATGGACGTCGATAGCCATGCCCTGAATGGAGTTGATGACCGAAAGGCCGTCGGCGCCGGCAGCCTCGAGGGCCTTGGCGATCTCGGCGACGTTGACCGGCGCCATCTTCACGAACAGCGGCTTATCGGTCACCTTGCGGCAGGCAGCCATAACGGATGAGGCGCCCTCGGGCGTAGAGCCCATGGCGGCACCGCCGGCGGCGATATTAGGGCAGCTCACGTTGATCTCGTAGCCGGCAGCCCAGGGGCACAGCTCGACATACATCTCGAGCGCGCGGACAAACTCGTCAACGGAGTGGCCGGCAACCTGACAGATGACCTGGCAGCCGTCCTTGGACAGCTGTTCGAGCCACGGACCGGACTCGCGGGCAAAGGCGGCCACGCCGGGGTTCTGAAGGCCCACGGAGTTGATCATACCGCCGGGGATCTCGGCCATGCGGGGCGCGGGGTTGCCGGGCCAGGGCTCGGCAGCGCAACCCTTGGTGGTGATGGCGCCCAGCTGGGAAACATCAAAGAAGTTCTGGAACTGCCAACCGTAACCAAAAGTACCGGCTGCGGTGTTGATGGGGTTCTGCATCTTGACGCCGCCGAAATCGACGGCCATGTTCACGGTACCCACTAGAAGACCACCACCTTGGAAGCATCGAACACGGGGCCGCACATGCAAGCACCCTTCATACCGTCGACCGTCTCGACATTGCAGGTGTTGCAGGCGCCAAAGCCACAGCTCATCATGCGCTCAAGCGACACCTCGCAGTACGCACCGGCCTCGGCGGCAGCGGCGGCGACTTTCTTCATCATGACAGCGGGGCCGCAGCTGGCCACATAGTCGTAGCCGCCCTCGCCGAGCAGCTCGGCTGCCGGGTCGGTGCAAAAACCGTGCGTGCCCAGCGTGCCATCATCGGTGCAAACGTTGACCGTGGCGCCCAGCGCGCGGAACTCATCGACACCCACGGCCTTGGACGCGGTGCCAAAGCCCAGGCACACGTCGACGGCCACACCCTGCTCGGCAAGCTTGTCGGCAAGGCACAGCACGGGCGGAACACCGATGCCACCGGCGACGAGCAGGGCCTTCCTGGTGCCCTCGGGTACCATCCAGCCACGGCCACCGGGGCCCAGCAGGTTAGAGGTGGAGCCAGGGCCCATCTGGGACAAACGACGGGTATCGTCGCCCACGACGGCGTACCACAGCTCGACGGTGCCGGCCTCGGCGTCGGCGCG
>CAVEET010000179.1:0-6689 GCA_963614835.1 Bulleidia sp.
GCCACCTCGGGATCGATGCCCGCCACATAGGGCAGGTAATTGTGCTCGGCAACCAGCGGATAGTATTCGAGCTTGGCATCGGCGATCTTGGCACCCGCCTCGAAGACCGGGTAGCACGGATCGGGAACCAAAATAGTATCGCCCGGATCGAGCAGGGCCAGGCCCAAATGGCCCACACCCTCCTGCGTGCCGTTGCACGACTGCACCATGGACGGCGTAATGCCGGAGACACCAAAGCGACGCTCGTAGTAATCGCACACGGACTGCTTGAGTTCGGGCAGGTCGCGCAGGGCATACTTCCACATCTCGGGATCTTGGGCTGCCTGCGTGAGCGCCTCGACCACGTGGTCGTACGGCTTAAAGTCGGGCGTGCCCACGCTCATGTTGTAAATGGTCTTGCCCTGAGCCTTCAGCGCGAGAAGCTTGTTGTTGAGCGAGGCGAAGACCTCCGCGCCAAAGCGGTCGAGACGCTGCGATGCCTGCATGGTGCCACCTTTCGATATAAAAAAGCGGCGCTCCGACAAGAGCGCCGCGCGATACGGGCCATCAGATTGCAAAAGTGTAACGCTTGCAACCCCCGTATTGGTTCAATTTAGCCAACCTTAGTCAACTGGATTGAGCGCGTCGATCTGCGCAAGCCACAGACGCGAGCTGGCGTCACTTGGCATGCGCCAATCGCCGCGCGGGCTGAGCGTCACCGAGCCCACCTTGGGGCCATCGGGCAGGCAGCTGCGCTTAAACTGCTGGGCAAAGAAGCGACGGTAGAACGTACGTAGCCACGTGTGGACGGTCTTGGCGTCGTAGACGCCCTCGAAGCTCTTGAGCGCCATGCGGTAGATCTTGCCCGGCTCAAAGCCAAAACGCAACAGGTAGTAGAGGAAGTAGTCGTGCAGCTCGTACGGGCCCACCAAATCCTCGGTCTTCTGCGCAATCTCACCGTCGCCCGTGGGCGGCAGAAGCTCGGGGGACACCGGCGTATCGAGGATATCGAGCAAAACCTCGGCAATGCGCCCGCCAAAGACATCGGCGGCATAGCGCACCAAATGGCGCACAAGCGTCTTGGGCACGCTCGCGTTGACGGCGTACATGCTCATGTGGTCGCCGTTATAGGTAGCCCAGCCGAGCGCCAGCTCCGACAAGTCGCCCGTGCCAATGACAAAACCGCCAGCCTGGTTGGCCAGATCCATCAGAATCTGCGTACGCTCGCGCGCCTGGCTGTTCTCGTAGGTCACGTCCTGCACGGCCGGATCATGCTCAATGTCCTTGAAGTGCTGCTCCACAGCCGCGTGGATCGAAACCTCGCGGAAGCTCACACCCAGGTCGCGAGCGAGCGACTCGGCATTCGACTTAGTGCGGTGCGTCGTGCCGAAGCCGGGCATGGACACGGCTGTGATACCAGTGCGCGGCAGCCCCAGCGCATCGAAGGCACGCACGGTCACAAGCAGCGCCAGCGTGGAATCGAGACCGCCCGAAAGGCCGATAACGGCCGCCTTGGTGCCCGTATGGGCAAGGCGGGTCTTGAGGCCCGCGGTCTGCAGGTCGAGGATGGTCTCGCAGCGCTCAGCCAGGTCACCATGGTCGGCAGGCACGAAGGGCGCGCGGGGGAAGACACGGTCTATGCCGAGCGCATCGCGCAGGACAGGCTCTTCGGCGAGCGAGCCCTCAAACGAGAACTCGACGGTCACGGCCTCCGGCGCATCGTCCGCGCGCGTCCATGTCGTCGAGCGACGGCGCTCAGCAACCAGACGGTCAAGGTCAACGTCGGCGACGGCCATATCACAGGTAAGCAGTTTGGTCGCGGCAAGCTTGGAGCCGTTTTCGTAGACGAGGTTCTCGCCCGCAAAGACCATGTCGGTCGTGGACTCGCCCTCACTCGCGTCCGCGTAGGCATAGGCGCAGTACAGGCGCGCGCTCTGATTGGAGATAAGGCTGCGGCGGTAATCTGCCTTACCGATAATCTCGTCCGAGGCCGACGGGTTGAGAATCACCGTCGCACCGGCAAGCGCCATCTCGGTCGAAGGGGGCGCCGGCACCCACAGGTCCTCACAGACCTCGACGCCCAGCACCATATCCTCGGCGCCTTCATCACAGCAGCGGTAGACAAGACCCGAACCCAGCGGAACCGGACCCTGACCGGCAAACCCGACCCACACAGGATCTGCGGGCGCCGGAGCAAACCAGCGGCGCTCATAAAACTCACCGTAATTGGGCAGATACTTCTTGGCCGTGAGGCCCAAAAGCTCGCCCGCGCAGCACACGGCGGCGCAGTTGTAGATATTCTCGGCAACTGCAACGGGAAGACCGATGGTAAAGACAATCGGCAGCCCGCGGGTTTCATCGAGAATATGTGCCAGTGCGGTCTCGCAGGCATGCAGTAATGTGCGGTTATGGAACAGATCGGCCGCGGTATAGCCAGTCAGATTAAGCTCGGGCAGTACCAGCGCGCGAACGCCGCGCTCGGTAGCCTCGCGAACAGCCGCCAGCGCAACCTCGGCATTGCCCTCGACATCGGCCACGCGAATCTGCGGCGAGGCCGCCGCCACACGCAAAAAGCCATCAGACTGAGAAAGGTGAAGATTCATAAGAATGCTCCCGTGCGTAGACGCCATTCACAACAATTAGCAAACCCTATTGTAGTTCAACCGCCGGACGTAACCGCATCCCACCAACTTGGTGAGCAATTGATGAGTTGATGGTATCTGTTAAATGTCACGTACGATTCACATCTGGTGGGTACCCTGATGGCTACACGAAACGAAGCAGATTTACACCGGGAGGACCCCGTATGACAACCAAGTACACCGACGCACCGCGCACGCGCGTCATGACGCCGGCATCGCTCAACAACGGCGTGCACGAGAACCATTCCATCGGACAGACCATGGCCATCGCGCCCAAAAAGGGCCTGTTCGATGACATTTCCATTCCCCAGATCATCGCCGGCGCCGCAGCTGCTGCCACGAGCGTCGCGCTTGCCTCCAAGATTGGTATCGCTGGTTCAGTAATTGGTGCCGCCGTGAGCTCGGTCATCACCGTTGTGTCCTCGCAGGTCTACCGCCACTTTATCTCTGCCAGCGCCGAAGCAATCAAGGGCACGCATGCCGCTGTCGACTACCCTGCCGGTGCCTACGAGCCCGTTGAGCCCGATGTCGAGGAGCACCTAGGTGGCGCCGCGACCACGCAGGAAATGCGCCAGGTTGCGGGACGCGCGACCACGGCGCGCGTCGCCCCTAACAGCCTGCGCGCCAAGGCCGCGGCAGAGCGCAGCCAGACGCAAAAGAAGGTCATCGTCTTCTCGATCGCCATCGCCATCGTCGCGGTCATCGCCTGCACCGGCGCCATCCTTATCACCACCGCCGGTGAGGGTCTGGGCGAGCGCCCCGAGCCAATCCTTTCGTCGCGCACGACCGAGAGCGATGCAAATGGCAACACTCAGCCGCAGGATCAGCAGGCACAGACGGACGACACGCAAGACAGTCCTACCTCTGCCAATTCGTCCTCGAACACCCAAAGCCAATCGCAGGGCACCGATTCCTCTACGGCCAGCAGTGACACGCCGTCCGGCACGACCGACTCAAGCCAAACGACTGACGGTTCGCAGCCAAGCACGGGCGGTCAGACGAGCGACACCACGTCGGGAACGGGTGCAGCAGACAGTAGCAACACCAACAGCTCGAGCGGAACCGCGTCCGGCACGGCATCTGACAACTCGAGCCAAGGCACGGCATCGGGCAACTAAGCACATTTGCCTCTCATAGATAACCGACCTATACAACGGGCGCGAATCGAAAGCGGTTCGCGCCCGTTTGCCTTGGGCGCCGCCATGGCGAACGCCATGCGATGGTAAGATGCTTTACATGTGTAAAGAGGAGATTTGCCATGAGCAAGACAATAGTTAGGCCCACGCTTTCGCTGGGCAACCACATCTATCTGTATCGCCTGCTGCGCGATGCGATTGGATGCGGCAAGCAAACATTTATGACGCAGGTCGAGGAGGCACTCGCCGCTGGCGACATGGCCGCTTATGACCTGGGCTTCGAGTCAACGCGCGAGCTGCTCGAGGAGCTCGACGACTGCATTAAGTTGACTGTCTTTAAGGGCGGTCGCCTGTATGCCACCGTCATCGCCAACGATGCCTGGGATGCCGCCCTTGCCAAGGGCGAGGACAAGCCCAAGGCAGCCAAGGGAGCCAAGCAGTCCTACAAAAAGAAAAAGCGCGGCGAGAAGGACCTCAAGGCCGTGCGCCCCAAGCACGTTAAGCGTCCCGAGCCTGAAGCCATGGTTGAAGCCGTGCCAGAATCCGAGCCCGAGGCAGAGATTGAAGTCGCTATTGAGGTAACGGCAGAAGCCGAAACCGAAACCACCGCCACGACTGATCCCGAAGTCATATCCGAGCAGGAAGCCACTGCGGAGCTCAACGAAGCTCCCAAGTCGACAACCGAAAAAACCGCCGACCAACCCGAGACGCCTTCGTTCCAAAACAGTGATGTCTTTAGCGACGAGGCCGAGGACGATCAGCCCGCCGATCAAGACGCTACCGAGTCGACGCCGAAGCCCGAGACGCCGCAGCCCGCCATCTCGCTCACGGTCGTCTATGACCCCGAGAACGCCAACGCCGGCATCACCACTATGGCATCCACGCCCATTGAAGCAAAGTCGAGCGTCGAGAATGAGAGCGCGATGCAGGTTGAGTTTGAAACTGCAGCTGTAGACGCGCCCGTCACCGTGAAGCCCGCAGATTCCGCAGTTAAGCCGGAACCGGTGCCTGAGCCCGCACCCGTCATCGAATCCGTGCCCACCTCTACTTGCGACCAAGTTCCCGCACCGGCACCGGCTTCGGTACCCGCAGCGGCCCCAACCCCCGCACCCGCAGCGCCCGCCATCCCTGAGGACTTCCCCGTCGATTTCGCAACCGAGGTCTTCTGCCCCGGCCCGCTTCTGCACCAGTTGTCGACCTATCTCCCCTACGGCGCCGACACGCTCGGCATTGTCGGCGAGTACTACTGGATCGCCCGCGAGCGCGGTACCATCGAGGCCGCGCGAAACCGCGCAAACTTCCCCCTGTGCTACACGCAGGCCGGCGAGCGCCGCGAGGTTACCGTGCGCATCCGCCGCAACACCACCGGCGGTCTCGGAGCCGCCTGGGCCATCGACAAGGTCGAAGCCCCGGTCGAGTAAAAAACGGCCTCGGATAGCCAATTGACCATCCGAGGCCGTTTGAATTCAGGCCTTTTAGTTGTCATCGGTGCATATAGACACCAGAGAAGCAAGCTCATCCTCAAGTTGCGGAGCAAAGTATCTAAAAGAAACCTGCGCTCCAGTCGGTATCGACTCAATCATATTCGCAGCATTATCTGAAACTCGGTACGATGCAGTTTCACCTGTCTTCAAATCCTCTATTGAGCAGACAGCGTCTTCAGCATCAATCGACCTAAGCACGCCTTTTCCTTGTAACATCACATCGGCATGCCCGCCAGCTATTTCTAATGAACCTGAGTCTGTCGCAGTCACTTCTCCGGAACCTCCGCGCGATATCTCTTCCTTTGTTGAACAGCCCACCAATGAAGCCATCAGCACCAAAGACAGAGCTAGACGAATCGCCCTACTTCGAAAAAGTCGTTCCATAAGTCCACGCATAATAGCTCTGATCATACTTCAGGAAGGATAAAGATGAATTCCAGCCGTCCGCTATGCCAATCATCTGCCTTGTCTCTCCAGTTTTCTTACCAGTAAGTGTGGCGTAAGCCTCCGCTGTTACAGAATGGGCTGATCCGTTGTACAAACTCGCATGTAAAACATTCGGTCTATTAGAGTTAATCTCATTTTGAATGCTCGCGATAGCCGGAGAGGAGACAGTGCGGGCGATAAGAGTACTTCCTCTGCTTGCGCAGTAATTTGTAAACCCCGTTGCACAGGTTGATATCGGCGTTCCACCCAAAACAACGCCGGGAACAGTCTGTTCTTCATCGGAAAGAGCATGGGTATTGGTGTAATTCCATATCTGCATATATTGCGAAGGGTCGCTATATAAATTGGCAATGCCATACAGTTCCGCAACGTTCGAAAAAGCTGTCACCATACAAGCATAGTGGGCGGTAAGCCTCTTAATCTCGCTTTCATCATATGACATAAACTGAGAAATGGAACGAAATCCAGATACTGTGTAATCCTGCATTTGAGTTGCGTAAATTACAACATCGTTCCAGCTTGAAGGTTTATTCGATAAAACGACAGGCCGTCCTTCTATGGAAACAGCCGGGATTGTTCTTCCGCAATTTGTTGTTATTGAACCGTCCAAAGATTGCACGCCGAATTCGAATGGATTGATCATTACGACTGGGTTATTGAACGAATAAGACTCGACACCAAGATCTCCTCCCCGATCCATAGGGCTGACTAAGCCGTCTCCAAAACGATATCCCGTAAGTATTTCATCATCTGAAGCATCTAAAACCAAATAGCCCGCGGCTCTATTGGATGTCACAACCGGAACAATGTAACCAAGCGGGGACCCATCAACATCTACAAAAGGAATAGGGTCAGAAGGCGTATACGAATAGCCGAGGAGTCCCTTTATATATTTATCGGCAAGCTCTTGCGCAATTTCAGAAGTAAATTGTATCTGCTCACCATCAATGTTAGCGCCGGGCGATTTTAGCCGCTAATAGTCAAACTATTTTGACCAATCC
>CAVEET010000180.1:0-19959 GCA_963614835.1 Bulleidia sp.
ATTGTCGCAGCCCCGACCCGCGGTCACGAGCGGGGGCTCCTGTCGTTTCCGTGCCCCTGGATTGGGTCATAGTGTCTGACATTGCCAAAACGTCGGCGTTGCCGTGGTTGGCACTTGGGGACGTTCCTTTTGTGCCGGCACTTGGGGACACTCCTGGGAATCATTTCCTCGTTCACCGATTTGTGTCTTGAAAAATGTATATAACGACTATAACGTAGTACGAAACATATTGGAAACAATACCGAGGAGGCTGCGTTGAAGAAAAGCAATCTGGGCTATGTGCTGGTGCTGATCGCCGCGCTTATGTGGGGCAGCATCGGAATCTTTGTAAACGGCATCTCGGCCATGGGCGTTTCGTCCCAGAGCATGGCTGCCTTTCGCTTGTTGGTCGGAGCGCTTATCTTGGCGCCGGTCCTGATGTTTATGGGCTGCCGTCCGGGTGAGGGGTCCACCGTGGCTCAGGGTCCGCTGGCCCTGTTCAAGGCAAGCCCTAAAGAGCTTGTTCCCTGCGCGCTTGTCGGTATCGTCGGTCTGGCCGCCGCCAACACCTGTTATTACGAGTGCATGGGCGAGGTGGGCATGTCCACGGCCTCGGTGCTGCTCTACACCTCACCGGTGTTTGGCGTCATGCTCGGCCGCGTGCTTTATCGCGAGGACGTGACCCCCAACAAGCTCGTTGCCATTGTCTTTAACATCGTTGGCTGCGTGCTTGCAGTGACCAATGGCGACCTTTCCGGTTTTCATTTTTCGGTTTGGGGCGTCACATCGGGCGTGATTGCAGGCCTTTGTGGTGCGTCGCTCGCGGTGTTTAGCCGGATAGCAACCAAGACGGTCCACCCGCTTGCTGTCACGTTTTGGGGCTTTGTATTTGGCGGTGCGGTTATGGCAGCTATCGCGGCTCCGTGGCCGGATGTCGCCGCGGCAATGTCGCCACAGCTGCTGCTGTTGTTCCTTGGCTTTGGACTCATCCCCACAGCCGTGGCTTACATCTTATATATGCAGGGTCTGTCCATGGGGCTCGAGACATCGAAAGTTCCCGTCGTAATGTCTTTCGAGACGGTCGTCACCGTACTGGTGGGCATTGGTGTCTATGCCGAGCCCGCCGGTGCGATCAAGGTTCTGGGCATTGTGCTGGTGCTCGCGTCCATCCTGATCATGAACACCGACTTCTCCAAGCTGCGCAACAGTGTGTTTGTCGGTCATGTCATTGAGAGCATGACCTTTAAGCCCAATGCGTGGTGGACCGAAAAATCGCAGGACATGGATCTGTTTAAGGAGCGCACCGGCATCGCGCTGGAGCCCACCGTGCAGGAAAGCCCCTGGTACTTTGTGCGATAGGGGATGAGCGGGGCGCTTGATCGGGCACCGCCAAGCCAGCGCTGACCTGTCCTGCACCAACGTTTCGAGTACGTTAAACCCGTCAACGGTCGATTTTCACCCGCGAACGGTCTTTATACTAATTAGCAATATCCGCAACGTATAAGACGTTATAATGACCATAACGAAAAGGAGGAGGCAAGATGAATCAGATCATTCTCGCATCTCATGGCGGCCTGGCCGCAGGCGCCAAAGACACGCTCGAGATGGTTCTCGGCGACGTGTCGAACGTCCACGTCGTGTCGCTTGCTCGTGACGACAAGGAGCCTATCACCAATAAGGTGGACGCCATGATCGCCACGTTTAACGCGGACGACACCGTCTATGTGCTGACCGATATGCTCGGCAGCTCGGTCAACAACAACATGGTCGAGCTTTCCAAGAACGGCACGAAGTTCACGGTTGTCAGCGGTTTCAACATCCCGCTGGCGCTCACGCTTGCTATGAGCCCCGTCCCCGTCAAGGGTGCCGAGCTCGCAGCCCTCATCAACGAGGCCCGCACCGGTCTGACCAACCCCAACGCACCGGTCGAGGCCGCCGCGGCTCCTGCCAAGAAGGCCAAGGCATCCCGTCACAGCTCCGGTCCCGCCAAGATCGTCCTCGCACGTCTTGACTACCGTTTGCTGCACGGCCAGGTCGTCTTTACCTGGACCACCAAGGTTCAGGCCGAGCGCATCATCGTCGTCGACAACGCTGCCGCCAACGATGACATCAAGAAGGGCGCTCTTAAGCTGGCCAAGCCCCAGGGCGTGCGCCTGAACGTCTTCACCGTCGAGCGTGCCCTCGCCAAGATGGACAAGCTCAACACCCTCGGTGAGCGTGTCATGTTCGTCTTTGGCAACACGGCCGAGATGCTGCAGTTCTGCCAGGGCTACAAGCTCGACGCCATCAACCTGGGCGCCACCGCCAACCACGACGGTGCCGATCAGATTGGCGGCAAGGACAGCTCCGTCTTCCTCGACGCCACCCAGAAGGCCGACGTCAACCAGCTGCTCGACATGGGCATCAAGCTCTATGTCCAGCAGACCCCTACGTATCAGAGCGTCGACATCGACGCCAAGCTGTAATCAACCAGGCTTTTGCCTGACTGAAAGGAGAAGGGTATGAATACGTTCATCAGTGCGGTGCTCGTCGGCCTCGTCGGCGTGTTCTGCATGTGGGACTCCCGCCTGCTCGGTCGTCTTAACTTCGAGCAGCCCCTCGTTGGCGCTACGCTCGTCGGTCTGCTGCTGGGCGATGTGCCCACCGGCCTTGCCGTCGGTGCCGCCGTCGAGCTCGTGTCCATGGGCCTGGTGCAGGTCGGCGCCGCCGTTCCGCCCGATATGGTCCTGGGCGGCATCGTGGCCGCTGCCTTTGCGTGTCTGACCGATGCTTCCGCCGAGACCGCCATGACGATCGCCATCCCGGTCGCCGTCCTGGGTCAGCTCCTCGGCATCGTGTTCCGTTCCATCATCGCTGCCCTCACCCATGTGGCAGATAACGCGATCGATAACGGAAAGTTCAAGACCGCCTACCGTATGCACATCTGCGCCGGCTCCGGTCTGTACGCCGTCATGTACTTCCTGCCGATCTTCCTCGCCGTCTTTGTTGGCACCGACCTGGTCCAGGCCATCGTCAACATGGTTCCCGAGTGGCTGTCCACTGGTCTTAACGTTTCGACCAAGATCATGACCGCCTACGGCTTGGCCCTGCTGCTCACCATGATGATCAAGAAGGGCATGACTCCGTTCCTGTTCATCGGTTTCCTGCTCGCCG
This sequence comes from Bulleidia sp., assembly GCA_963614835.1. Taxonomy (GTDB): domain Bacteria; phylum Actinomycetota; class Coriobacteriia; order Coriobacteriales; family Coriobacteriaceae; genus Collinsella. The sequence continues at coordinate 3,133 of CAVEET010000180.1, forward strand.
CTTACCTCAACCTGTCCGTCATCGCGGTCGCTCTGATCGGTGTGTGCCTGGCTGTCGTCTTCATGGGCTTCAAGTTCAACGGTTCCCATGCAGCCGCCGGTGTCGATTCCGACTACGATCCGCTCGAAGACGACGAAGACTAAGGAGGAACACACTATGGCAACCGCAACCAAGGACGTGTCCCTGAACAAGAAGGTCAGCCAGTTCTTCTGGCGCTCCTGGGCCATCCAGGCCTCTTGGAACTACGAGCGTCAGATGAACATGGGCTTCCTCTACGGCATGGTTCCCACGCTCGATCGCCTCTATCCGGATGAGTCCGACCCCAAGCAGCTCGCTGCTAAGAAAGAGGCTTACCACCGTCACATGGCGTTCTACAACTGCACCCCGCAGACGAGCGCTTTCATCCTGGGCCTCGCCGCCTCCATGGAGGAGGAGTACGCCAAGGATCCCGAGAACTTCGATCCCGATTCGATCAACGCGGTCAAGACCTCCCTCATGGGTCCGCTTTCCGGCATCGGTGACTCCTTCTTCCAGGGCACCATCCGCGTTATCGCCTTTGGCCTGGGCGTTCAGCTGGCTCAGCAGGGCTCCATCATGGGCCCGATCCTGGCCATGCTCATCTCCATCGTCCCCTCTGTGCTGATCACTTGGTTCGCAGCCAAGATGGGCTATCAGGGCGGCCACGAGTACCTGAGCAAGCTTCAGGGCGGCGACCTCATGGAGAAGCTCATGTATGTCTGTGGCATCGTGGGTCTTATGTCCGTGGGCGGCATGATCGCCACGCTGATCGGCGCCACTACCCCGCTGCAGTTCGCTGAGGGTACCGTCGTTATCCAGGACATCCTGGACGGCATGATGCCCCAGATGATCTCCCTCGGCCTCACCGGCCTTATGTACTGGCTCATCAAGAAGAACGTCAACACCGGTTGGCTTCTCGTGATCGCCATTGTGGGCGGCATCGCCCTCTCCGCGGCCGGCATCCTGGCCTAGTCGCGACTAAGCGCCTAACCGCTTTCCCCCGGGGGCCTGCCTGGCATCCCATACCCCAGGCAGGCTTCCATCCCCAAAATGTGACAAAGGGCAGTCCCTTTGTCACATCCTCAACGGGCCGGCGACTCGGTCCAAACCACGGTAACCCTGCGAGCGCCCGGCAATGTGGCGCCGCAAAAATCGAAAGGAATGTGTCAGATGTACGAGATCGACCTTAACCTCCCTAAGCAGATCGTCGCTGACGTCCTGTCCAACCACGAGATCCACAGCGTCGCCTTCGTCGGCTGCGGCGCTTCCATGTCCGACCTTTACCCCGCCAAGTACTTCCTGGCCAACAACACGGACAAGCTGAACGTTCAGATCTTCACCGCTAACGAGTTCAACTACGACACGCCTTCCTGGGTCAACGAGCACACCTTCGTGATCACCTGCTCCCTCGGTGGCTCCACGCCCGAGACCGTCGAGGCCAACAAGACCGCCAAGAAGCACAACTGCCCGGTCGTCTCCCTCACCAACAAGGCTGGCTCCGCTCTGACCGTCGACGCCGACCACGTCATCGTTCACGGCTTCCACGCCAACTACGCTGCCAAGTGCGAGAAGCCCGGCTATGCTATCGCTCTTGCTCTCGAGATCCTTCAGCAGACCGAGGGCTATGACCACTACGAGGACATGATCACCGGCCTTACCAACATCTTCGATCTCTGCGAGAACGCCGCTCAGCACTGCAAGAAGCTCGCCAAGAAGTTCGCCGAGGACTTCAAGGACGACAAGATGATTTACTTCATGGCTTCCGGTGCCTCCGAGAAGATGGCTTATTCTCACGCCGCCTTCCTGTTCACCGAGATGCAGTGGATCGACGCCGCCGCCTACAACACCGGCGAGTACTTCCACGGCCCGTTCGAGGTTTCCACCGAGGGTAAGCCCTACGTCTTCTTCATGTCCGATGGCGCCACCCGTCCGATGGACGCCCGCGCCCTCACCTTCCTTGAGCGCATGGGCGCCAAGGTCGCTCTGATCGACTCCAAGGACTACGGCCTGGCCGACGCCGTGCCCGCGAGCGTCGTCACCTACTTCAACCCGCTGCTGCACCTCGCCGTTATGCGCGAGTACGGCAACCAGATCGCCGAGGCCCGTCAGCACCCGCTGACCATGCGTCGCTACATGTGGAAGCTTTCCTACTAATCACAAGTAAGTAGACCTTACGGGTTGATTGAGAGGGGATGGGGTTTGCGTCCCGTCCCCTTTTTTGTTCTGGGGAGGGCGTGTCTGTCGCGTCGCAAATCCCAGATAAAACCTACCAAAATAAACCTGTCCCTTTTTGGCACGTGGGAGGAGATGCGTATGATCAAGGCAGTGCTGTTTGACATGGACGGCGTGCTGGTCGATACCGAGTGGTTCTACAACCGCCGCCGCGTGGCGTTTATGGAGGAGAAGGGGTTCCACTTTGACGAGATCCCCGATCTTTCGGGGTCTAACGAGCCGGCCATTTGGGAGGCGCTGGTGCCCGACGATGTTGAGCTGCGCGAGCGCCTTCGCGTGGAGTACAAGCAGGTCTACAGCCCGGACCACCCCGTTCCGTATGCCGAGCTGCTCAACGAGCAGACGGAGCCGGTGATGCGCGCACTGCACGAGCGCGGCGTGAAGTGTGCCATCGCGAGCTCGTCTTATCGTGAGCTCATTGACGAGCTGGTAGAGATTGCCGGTATCGCCGATGTGCTGGACTACACCATCAGCGGTCACGAGTGCAGTGCGTTTAAGCCCGACCCCGAGATCTACCTGCGTGCCATGGAGGCGCTGGGGGTGGAGCCTGCCGAGTGCCTGGTTATCGAGGACTCGCCTTTGGGCATCGAGGCCGGCAAGCGCTCGGGCGCCCGCGTCCTGGCGCTGCGTCCGCACGAGGGTGTCAACCTCGATCAATCGCGAGCCGATGCCGTTATCGATAATCTGACCGACATTTTGGCCGCTTTGTAGCGTCAATCCGCCGCGAGAAGCACTGATTCACGCGTCTTTTGCCGCGGATTGGCTTTATTTGTCATCTATTTGGATCCGTTTGGCTTCGATTCGGACTAAGTGAGTAGGCTTTTTGGTGCAGGACGAGCACAAAGCGCATCTGCTCTAGTAAAACCGCAGGTCACAGGGGTGGCGGTTTTGGGTGTGCTCTGCAGGTCGCTTAAAGTCTACTCACTTGTAATTTGGGCCTTTGGTCGTGGGGTTGCTGGTCCCGCTTTGGTTGTCGAGAGAGGGTGAATTGAAGCGTCCCCGCACGCTCCATGTTACAATCGCGGACATATCCCACAACTACATCTGCCTTCGAAAGGAGCCTGCGTGGCGAACGCCATCGATCGGCTCACGGACCGAGTGCTCGTGCTCGGCCGCCTCACCATCGTCCGCCGCGCCATTACTGCTGTGGCGGTCACCATTTCCGCCGTTCTCCAGACATTTCTGATCCAGGCGTTCATTCAGCCCGCCGACCTGCTTCCGAGCGGTCTTACCGGCGTCGCGGTCCTGCTCGATCGCGTTACCTCGCTGGGTGGCGTTCATATCGACATCTCGCTCGGCATGCTCGCGCTCAACATCCCCGTGGCGCTCCTATGTTGGAGCGGCATTAGCAAGCGCTTCGTCATCTTCTCGATGATGCAGGTCGTGCTCTCGTCGCTGTTCCTCAACGTCTTTCACTTCGCTCCATTTTTGGGCGACAAGATCATGCTCATCATTTTTGGCGGCGTGGTCTCGGGTCTGGGCGCTGCCATCGCACTTAAATCCGGCGCATCCACCGGCGGCACCGACTTTATCGCGCTGTGGGTTTCCAACCACACGGGCAAGACCATCTGGGGCGTCATCTTTGGTTTCAACTGCTTTATCCTGGCGATCTTTGGCTTTATGTTTGGCTGGGACAAGGCGGCGTATTCCATCGTGTTCCAGTTTATTTCGACCAAGACCATCGACAGTTTCTATCGTCGCTACGATCGCGTGACGCTGCAGATCACGACGCGCAAGGCAGACGAGGTCATGACTGCCTACGTAAACCATTTTCAGCACGGCATTAGCTGCGCCGAGGTCGTCGGCGGATACAGCCGCGAGAAGATGTACCTGCTGCACGCCGTTGTATCGACCTACGAGAGCCAGGACATTATCAAGCTGGTGTGCGACATCGATCCCGGCGCCGTGATCAACGTGTTCCACACGCTCAACTTTGTGGGCGGCTGGTGGGGTGGTCATGTCGACGAGCCCATGCCCACGGCCGTTCCCGATCCCGACAAGCCCGCACGCATGGCCAGCAGGCAGGCGCGCCTCAGCGAACAGGACAGCCTGCAGCAGGACGACGGCAAGTAGGGTATTGGCATTTTGCCGGTCCTGCGCAACCCATCCGAACGAGCCCCCCGAAAGCCCCGTTGCTTTCGAGAGGCTCTCGTTTGCCCAGATAAAACCTACCAAAATGAAGCTGTCGCTTTTTGGTAGGGAGGGTGTATCGTTTTATCATTATGAGGTAATATGAAACTAGACGTTATATACGTATTAGTTATTTCGATATTTCGATAAGAGTGATTAGATATGCCTGCGCCCAAAAATGCACCGCTTTACCAGCAGATTTACGACGAAATCAAGGATGCGATCGAGAAAGGTGTTTATGCACCCAAGGAGCGTATTCCGTCCGAGCTTGAGCTAGCCGAGCAGTACGACGTGAGCCGCATTACGGTGCGCCGCGCCGTCGAGGAGCTGTGCTCCGATGGCTACCTGGTTAAGCAGCAGGGCCGTGGCACCTTTGTCTCCACGCCGCACATCAATCGCCAGTTTCACGCCTCGACGCTGCAGACGTTTACCGCGCTGTGTGCCGGCAACGGCATGAAGGCCGGTGCGCACGTGATCGATCGCCAGATCGTTCCGGCGCGCCAAAACGAGATGGAGTTCTTTGGCCTGCAGAAGGATGCGCTGCTGCTGCATATCAAGCGCGTACGTACGGCCGACGGCGAGCCCATCTTTGAGGAGAACATCTTTGTGCCGTTTGATGCCTACCGTGAGCTGTTGACGGCCGATCTTGAGGACAAGTCGATTTTTGCCGAGGTCGAGCGTGTTGGCGGAACGCCGATTGTTTCGGTTGGCTACCGCACGGTCGAGGCCGTTCGTGCCAATACCGAGCAGGCGGCCGAGCTGGGCATTGCTCCGCACGATCCGCTGCTCAACCTGCGTGCCGGCTTCACGGGTCCCAATGGCGAGCCGGTCCTGATGGGTAAGCAGTACTACGTGGGATCGCGCTACGTTATGGTCATGTAGCTCTAGTTGCGCGGTTTTCCAAACCGCGCAACGGCTCGACGCTGCAAGCCCGCCAGAGCGGCAATCTGCCTTTCAACTTCGGCGGCATGACCAGAAGGTCAATGCCACCTCGTTTCAAGGCACCTTGCTCGCTCTGGCGGGCTTTCGCTGTCCGCGCCAAAACATCGGCGTTGCCGGGCCGGCACTTGGGGACGTTCCTTTTCTGCCGGCACCTGGGGACACTCCTTAGCCGTTGGGGGCGTTCTTAAACGACTAGTCTGGGCGGCGGCCGTGTGCTGCTGTCCGCGTGGCGGCGTATAATCGGCGGCAGATGACTTGGACGTTAGGAAACCATGACCGATAGCATGCAGCAGATGGCGCTCGACACGCTCGGCGCCTATTTTGGCTACACCTCGTTTCGCCCGGGACAGAACCGCATGGTCGATGCGATCCTTGCCGGTCGCGATGCGTTGGACGTTATGCCCACGGGCGCTGGCAAGTCCATTTGCTACCAGGTGCCCGCGCTCATGCTGCCCGGCATCACCTTTGTGGTGAGTCCGCTGCTGTCGCTTATGGAGGACCAGACCCGTGCGTTGCTCGCGGCGGGTGCGCGACCCAGCTATCTCAACTCCAGCCTTACGCCGGCCCAGCAAAACACTGTGCTCAAGCGGGCGCGCGAGGGCCGCTACCAGCTTATGTACGTGGCGCCCGAGCGCCTACTCGAGCCGCGCTTTTTAGCCTTTGCGCAGGAGGCCGCGGCGGACGGCGGCATCGGCGTACCGCTCGTGGCCATTGACGAGGCTCACTGCGTGAGCCAATGGGGCCAGGATTTTCGCCCCGCTTACCTGCAGATTCATGAGTTCATCGATTCCCTGCCGCAGCGCCCCATCGTGGCGGCCTTTACCGCTACGGCGACCGAGCGTGTGCGCGCGGACATTCAGCAGATGCTCGGCCTGCAGAACCCGGCGACCGTGGTGACGGGTTTTGATCGCAAGAACCTCTACTTTGGTTGCGAGGAGATGGGCGACAAGGCCAAGACCGCGTGGGTGCGCGACTACGTGATCGCGCATTCGAGCGAGAGCGGCATCGTGTATTGCTCGACCCGCAAGACGGTCGACGCACTGGCCGCGGAGCTTGCCGAGGCGCTGGGCCCCAGCGGCATTCGCGTGGGCCGTTATCACGCCGGCATGGGCAACGACGCCCGCCGCCAGAGTCAGCGTGCCTTTATCGATGACGATATCCAGGTGATGGTTGCCACCAACGCCTTTGGTATGGGTATCGACAAGCCTAACGTGCGCTATGTGATCCACAACAACGTGCCCGAGAGCATCGAGGCCTATTACCAAGAGGCGGGTCGCGCTGGCCGTGACGGCGACCCGGCCAGCTGCCACCTGCTGTGGAACGGTAACGATTTTCGCATGCGCCGCTTTTTGATCGACCGCGGCGATGCGGCCGACGAGGCGCTCGACGACGAGCAGCGCGCGTGGGCGCTCCAGAACCGTTATCGCCTGCTCAGCCAGATGGAGGGTTACTGCAATACCACCGGCTGTCTGCGCGAATACATGCTGCGCTACTTTGGCGATGAAGCCGCGGCCGAGCATGCTGCCGCGGCCGGTGCGGGCAGCACCGCCACGGACGAGGCCGAGGGCTGCGGCAACTGCAGCAATTGCCTCACGCAGTTCGAGGTCGAGGACGTCACCGATATGGCCCGCGCCGCCGTGCGTTATGTGGCCACGCGACCCATGCGCTTTGGCAAGTCACTGATCGCCGACGTGCTCCACGGCGGCAACACCGAGCGCATTCGCCAGATGCATCTGGATGAGGACCGCGGCTACGGTGAGCTGTCGAGTGAATCGGTCGGGCGCATCAAGGACATCATCAGCCAGCTGTGCGGCCGCGGTTATCTGGCTACCTCGCAGGGGCAGTACCCGGTCGTTGGCCTGGGCCCGCGTGCCGGCGAGGTCGAGGACGAGGCGTTTGCCTTTACCGTTAAGCGTCGCGCGTCCAAGCGCAAGGCCTCGGCCCGCGCCCGCCGTGCGGTGGATCTGCTGCGCGAGGAGGCCGAGCTGGATCAGCGCCCGCGCGTGGGTGACGATGCCGAGCTGTTCGAGCGCCTGCGTGCCCTGCGCAAGGAGATCTCGACCGAGCTGGAGATGGCGCCGTACATGGTCTTCTCCGACAAGGCCCTGCGCGGTCTGTGCCGCCTGCGCCCGCAGACGCGCGACGAGCTTATCCAGGTCAACGGCATTGGCGAGAAAAAGGCCGATGCCTTTGGCGAGCAGTTTATGGCGGCGATTGAAGAGTTTGAGTCCGAGCATGCACGGGATGGAGCGTAACGATGGTATCCGACGATAAAACCGAGCGCACTGAGGTGTCCGCTGTGCCGCTGTACCAGCAGGTTATGGACGACCTGAAAGGCGAGATCGCACGCGGCGTGTACGCATCCGGCTCGCGCATTCCTTCCGAGATGGAGCTTGCGAAGTACTACGGCGTGGGACGCATCACCGTGCGCCGCGCCATCGAGGAGCTGTCGCGCGCGGGGTATCTCAACCGCCAGCAGGGGAGGGGCACGTTTGTGTGCGCGCCCAAGCTCAAGCGCAAGATTCGCCAGAAGGGCGACGTTCAGAGCTTTACCGAGGGTTGCGCCGCCAACGACATGGTGGCCGGAGCACGCCTGGTGTCGCGCACGGTGGTTGCGGCGACGCGTGAGGACGCGGCGTTTTTTGGGGTGGAACCCGGCTGCGAGCTCATCGTTGTCGAGCGCGTGCGCACGGCAGACGGCGTGCCCGTCATGCTCGAGAACAACGCCTTTGTGCTGGCCGACCACCCGTATCTACAAACGATGCGCGACGAAGACCTCGCGGACAATTCCATCTTTGCGCTCGTTGCCGAGCACTCGGGCCACGTGCCGCTCAAGTCCGACCCCTGTACCGTGGAGATTGCGCTTGCCGATGCTCAGGTGGCCCCGTTGTTGGAGGTGCCGGTCGGCGAGCCGCTCTTTTATATGGAGGCGTACTTTACCGATGAGGACGAGCGGCCCCTGCTGCTCGGTCGTCAAAAGATCGTGGGCTCGCGCTACGTGTTCGACATCTAACGTTCACGAATAGAACAACATGGAACAAATTTACTGCAATGGCTTCCACCGTGGCTGCTTGCGTGGTATATATAGAACAACATAGAACGACAGCAGGTACGAGCTGTCGTCGTTCAAAGCCGCCCCACAAGGAGGAGCATCAGCATGAACGCACACGATCTGGTTCAGGAAATCATCGAGCGCAAGGGCAAGATCGAGAACGTCTTTTGGATCGCTTGTGGCGGTTCGATGATCGACCTGATGCCGGCCAACGAACTGCTCAAGCGTGAGGCCACCACGTTTACCTCGACGGTCTACACGGCGCGCGAGTTTTGCCTGATGGCTCCCAAGAGTCTTGGCGAGAAGTCGCTCGTCATCGCCTGCAGCCACAGCGGCAACACGCAGGAGGTCGTCGACGGCTGCGAGATGGCGCTGGCCGCCGGTGCCGAGGTCATTGCCCTTACCGACTGCGAGGGCTCAAAGATCGACAACGGCAAGTGGACTACCTGGGTCTATCCGTGGGGTGAGGGTGTGTCGCAGGCTGAGGTGCCGCAGGGCATCGGCGCTCTGATCGCCGCCGAGTTGCTCGACCAGCAGGAAGGCTACGAGGCGCTCGCCGACATGTATGAGGGCCTCAAGCAGATGGATGCGCTGCTGCCCGCCGCCCGTGAGAAGGTCAACGCCGAGCTGGGCGCCCGCTTTGCCGAGCTCTGCCAGCAGCACAAGTTCTTCTATATCCTGGGCTCCGGCCCCAACTTTAGTCAGACCTACGCCATGGCCATCTGCTCGCTCATGGAGATGCAGTGGCAGCACTGCTGCTACATCCACTCCGGCGAGTATTTCCACGGTCCCTTCGAGGCCACCGAGCCCGGCGTGTTCTACTTTGTGCAGCTTGGCGCCGGCGAGTGCCGCCCCATGGAGGAGCGCGCTCTTGCGTTCCTCAACACGCACACCGATACGATCATGGTGCTCGACGCGCTTGAGTACGGCGTGGGCGAGGTGCCTGCCAGCGTGCGTTCGTTCCTGGAACCGATCTTCTTCTACAACATGAGCTGCGAGCTGCGCGCCGCGCGCGGCAAGGTCTTCGACCACAGCCCCGAGGTTCGTCGCTACATGGGCATCGAACAGTACTAGGTACCGGGAATTATCTTTTTTGACGGGATCTGCGCTGCGCGCGGGCCCCGTTTTGCGTTGTGGCGGCCGGATTCGTGTCTGCGCGAAAACGAAGGTGAATACTTTTCCGCGAAGTGAACGACCTATTTTGGACCCCCGAAGCATCCACACTTTTTGACGGCAAAACCGCAGGAAAAACTCGGCAAAACCGCAGGAAACGGCGTCTGAAAAGTGTCGATGCTTCGGGGGCTCGTTTTTGCTCGTTCACTTCGCGGAAAAGTATTCACCTTCGATTCGCAAGGGCGCTGCGTGAGTCAAAAAAGCGGGCCGCGCCGGGGATTTCCGGCGCGGCCCGCTTGGTATCGCGCTTAGATTCGCAAGGTTGCGGCAGCCAGCGGCCTACTTTGCGTCGTAGGCCTCGGCGTCCCACCAGTCGAGCTGGGCGATGTTGTCGCGGATGTGCTGGCAGCTCTTGTGGAAGCCCTCGAGCTCGTACTCGGACAGGTCGAGCGCGTAGACCTCCTCGACGCCCTCGGCGCCGATCACGCACGGCAGGGATGTGAAGATGCCCTCCTCGCCATACTGGCCGGTCATAAGCGTGGAGGCCGAAAGCACGGCGTGCTCGTTGTGCAGCACGGCAGCGCAGACGCGTGCGGCGGAGTTGGCGACGGCGTACTCGGTGCACTGCTTGCCCTGGTAGGTCACATAGCCGCCCTTGCGCGCGAGCTCCTCGACCTCCATGTGGTCAAAGGCGTACTTGTCGGGGTTCTCGGCCTGAAGCTCGTTGAGGCTCTTGCCGGCGATGGTCGCGGCCTTAAAGGCGGCCAGCTGGCTAAAGCCGTGCTCGCCGATCATGTAGGCGTCGATGGACTTGGGGCTCACGCCGACCTTCTTGGAGATCTCGGTGCGCAGGCGGGCGGAATCCAGGCCGCAGCCCGAGCCGATGATCTTCTTGGGATCGTAGCCGGTCAGGTGCCACAACTCGGTGCACACGACGTCGCAGGGGTTGGAGATGCTCACAAAGATGCCGTCGAAGCCGGCGTCGACGATGCGCTTGGCAAAGGAACGGGCGGCGTCGGTGGTAAAGAACAGCTCGCCGTCGCGGTTGCCGGCGGCCAGCGCGACCTTGCCGGCGGCGTTGACGATGACATCGCAGCAGGCCAGCTCCTCGTAGTGGTCGTAGCAGTTGACGATCTTGGTGTTATACGGGACAAACGAAAGGGAGTCGCGCAGGTCCTGGACCTCGGACGTCACCTTGGCCTCGTTGATATCGCACAGGTACAGCTCATCGGCAATGCCCTGCATGAGCAGGCTGTTGGCGACATGTGCTCCTACGTGGCCCTGGCCGACCACACCGATCTTACGCGTCTGGTACATATGAGTATCCTTCCGGCCGAGTTTTTCGCGTCGAACCATTGTAGCGTCCTGCCGTCACTTTGCTAGGCTAAAGCGCCGTAGATTTTCGGGACATGCCTTAATCTCTACTTTTGGAGTGATTTGGGCCGCTGACGGCATCGCTGGGCGATGTGCTCGCGCGGACGGGGCCGCTCGTTGTACCATAGCTGCAACTGACTCGTAAGGAGCATCCATGCCCATTCGCATTCCCGACGCCCTCCCTGCCGCCGCGCAGCTCGAGAGCGAGAACATCTTTGTCATGACCGAGTACCGCGCGCTGCACCAGGACATCCGCCCGCTGCGCGTGCTCATCCTCAACCTCATGCCCACCAAGATCGCCACCGAGACGCAAATCATGCGCAAGCTCTCCAACACGCCGCTGCAGGTGGAGGTGGACCTGCTGCGCACCAAGACGCACGAGGCCACGCACGTAAGCGTCGGCCACCTGGAGACGTTCTACCGCACGTTCGACGACATCCGCGACATCCACTACGACGGCCTGATCATCACGGGCGCGCCGGTGGAACAGATGCCGTTCGAGGAGGTCGACTACTGGCCCGAGCTCTGCCAGATCATGGATTGGTCCACCACGCACGTGCACTCTACGCTGCACATTTGTTGGGGCGCGCAGGCGGGCCTGTATCATCACTACGGTATCCAGAAGCACGACCTGCCGGCAAAGGCGAGTGGCGTGTTCGAGCATTATCTGGTGAAGCCGCAAAGCCCGCTGGTCCGCGGCTTTGACGACCGTTTCTATGCCGTGCATTCGCGCAACACCGATGTACGCCGCGAGGACGTGGAGGCCGAGCCGCAGCTCGAGGTCGTGGCTGTGTCTGACGAGGTGGGCCTGTACATCGTCAAGTCGACCGACAGCCGCCGCTTCTTTGTCTTTGGCCATCCCGAGTACGATACCGACACGTTGCGCCTGGAGTATGAGCGCGACGTGAAGCGCGGGCTCAACCCCCAGGTGCCGGCGCATTACTTCCCGGGCGACGACCCCGCCGCCGAACCGCGCAACGTCTGGCGCAGCCAGGCTCAGCTGCTCTACACCAACTGGCTCAACTACTACGTCTACCAGACCACGCCCTACGACCTGGCCCGCGCCGGCGAGGAGCACTAGGCTACGGCTGCTGCTGTGCCGGCGGTGTGACGAGCGTGGATATCCGGACGGACGAGCGTGGATTTTCGGACATTTACAAATCGAGCGTGGATAATCTCCCACTTTTGGCTTGAAACTAGGCTCAAAACGGGAGATTATCCACGCTCATTTTTTAGACATGTAGATGCCGATGGCTCGGCTAAGCGACGGTGCGTGCAGAGGCAAAGTCGCATTTGGCGTAGTCTTGAATCTCGACGGGTTTTTCTTTCTGATAATCCGATGGACCAAGGCCTCAAAATGTGGAGACAGGGACCTCTCGACAACCGCCCTACCTGCAGATATAAGACATCAGCCTAAAACGTCCAAAACCGTCAAGCATTTGGTCAGCGCCTGGACGGTATTTGGTCAGACTTCGCATGAAACCGTCTGGTACGTTTGCACCGTTCCAAGATTTGGGAGGCGACATGGGAAACATGACGGCGAATCAAAGGCTTGCAAGCCACATTAAAGCATGCGAACAGCAGATGAGCTGCGTGTACGCGCGCACGGCGGCGGAGGCAAAGCAGATTGAGCGGCGGGCGGAGGCGGGAAGTCTCGAAGCGGTCATGCCGGGGCTGTATGCGCGTCCGGAATACTGGTCCGAGCTCAAGTTTCGGCAGCGTTATCTGCATCGGGTGCGGGCGCTTGCGCAAAAGCACCCCGACTGGACATTTTGCTCCTATACGGCGGCTGTTATCTATGGCCTTTCGGTTTCGCATGCCAATTTGACGCACATCCATATCGCCGCGATGCCAGCCCAATCGACGACGCCGGGCTCTCAGGTCATTCGTCATCGCTATGCTCGTCAAACACGGGCCACCCAGATGGATATCGCCGTAACCGATATCGATCAAACGATTACGGATTGCTTGGTCGATGCATCGTTTGTCGAGGGACTGATCATCGCGGATTCGGCGCTCCATGAGCAACTTTTGTCGAAGGAGCATCTCGTTGAGACTGTCGACAAGCTTGGCCTGAATCGTCGCGGCGTTGTGACGGCGCGCAGGGTTGCACGATGTGCCGATGGGCTGTCGGAAAGCGGCGGCGAGTCCAAGGCGCGTGCCCTGATGATCGAGCGCGGCTGGCAGACGCCGGAGCTGCAAGTTGAGCTGTTCGACCCGGTTGAGCCGGGACGACCGTATCGCGTCGACTACTTGTGGCGCGTGGGCGACCGGCTGATTATCGGGGAGTTCGACGGATTCGTTAAAAGCGAGAAGGCGGCGGAGGAGGGCAAGCTCGCGAAGGCGCAGTTCGATGAGCGCCAGCGCGAGTCGAGGCTTTCGCTGCTTGATAACTGCAAAATCGTGCGCTTGTGCTGGGATGATCTAAGGGATCCGACAAAACTCGATCGCAAGCTCAAGGTCGCCGGCGTGCCGCGTGCGTGCTGAGGCAGTTGCAGGGCGTTTGGCTGCACAAGCGTGGAAAATCGGACGGACGAGCGTGGATTTTCGGACGCTTGTTGAATGAGCATGGATAATCTCCCGTTTTTGGCTCGTAAGGGGGCTCAAAGTGGGAGATTTTCCACGCTCATCTTGCGGGTGCGATACAGCGGCGGCTAGGCGCTGACGATGTTGGGCAGCGGCAGATCGTGGGCGTCGGTGGGAACGTGGTCGACGCGCTGTTCGTCGAAGGTGATGCCGACGATTTGGCATGCGGGCGAGAGCATGGGCAGGTAGCGGTCGTAGCAGCCGCCGCCGTAGCCCAGGCGCGCGCCGGTGCGGTCGAAAGCCACGAGCGGCACGACAACCATGTCGAGCTCGGCGGCGGGCACGATGGGGAAGTGGTCGCTGTCGACGTCCGTGGCTGCGAAGGCCCGCGTAGGGTGGGCGATAAACGGGGCCTCGGACGCATTGCCGGCAGAGACTGCCCGCATGCACATGCGCTGGCCACAAGCCATGGCGTCTGTTGCCGAGAGCATGCACGGATAGGCCACGCGCCAGCCGCGTTTGGCGGCCGCAGCGGCAAACGCGGCTGGGTCGACCTCGGAACCCATGGCGGCATAGACGGCAACGGTGCGTTGGCCCGCAGTGCCGCTGGACTCCATCAGCTCAACAAGCCGCGCGCATACAACAGCAGACTTCGCCGCCCGCACATCCAAATCAAGAGCATCGCGCCGAACAATCACCGCCCGCCGCAACTCAGCCTTATCCATCTCAACCTTCTCTCCCAAACCTGCCAAAAAGGGACAGGTTTATTTTGGCAGGTTTTATCTGGGCAAACGCGATATGGGCAGTAAAGCCACCGCAAATATGCCTGCGAACTGTGCCCCTTGTGGTTGTTTGAGCCTATGCGTTAATGCTATAACGCCGCAGCGATTGCTTCGGTCACAAACTTATTGAGTGACTCACCCTTCTTTGCCGCTGCCAGCGCTGCTCGCTTGTGGAGCTCAGAGCCCGTTCTTACGTTGAACGAGCCCTTAAAAGCCCGCTCGGGTTCCTTGCCCTTCTCGGCGCAAAACTCAAGGTAATCGTCGACGGCGTCGTGGAAGCACTGCTCCACTTCTTTAACCGTGGAGCCTTCAAATACGATTGCGTCCCTAATGCCGGTGACCATGCCTGTTAGCACATGCTGCTCGGCATCGAACTCGACGGGGGCGAAATAACCCTTGTATGTCAAAACGTTACTCATGACTACCTCCGATATCTTGCAGAAATCGAACGATGTTTCGAATGGTCCCCGCTGTCAATTCGTCAGATGGATGTGGCGCGTGCATTACGAACATCCTGCCATCTGATGGCCTGTAGAAGCGAACGCGCGATCCGGATGTCTTGCCTTTGTTGTCCATTTCAAAGCCATATGAAGCCATGACTTTTAAAAAATCGGTATACCGATACGTCGAAGGGCAGCTAAGCAGTTGGGCGATGAGTTTATCGGTCCGCGTCATCCCGCCTCACATTCTGCAACTATATCCTAGTTGCAATTTAAGTCCGATGCAAGCACCCCTACTATAGAACATGTGTACGTATAGAACAAGTGTTCGAACCACCACAAAGGTGCCTGTCCACTTTGTGGTGGTTTGGCTCCCGCTTGGCTTTGTTGCGCAACAAGGGCTGCATTTTTGGGTTTACCTTCATGGTGGAAGGAATGAACCGAAAGGAGCCCGTCATGTTTTGTCGCTCGTGTGGCACGCCGCTTGTCGACGACGCCCTCTTTTGCCCCGTATGCGGCGCGCCCGTAGCACCCGACCAGGTCGCGGCCACGCAGCAACCCCAGCCTGCCGCATCCGCTCCTCAGCAATACGTGCCTGTGCAGCGCAAGCGTTCCAAGAAGCCCCTCATCGCCCTTGCCGCGGTGCTTGTCGTGGCGGCGGGCATCGGCGGTGGCGCGCTGTTCTACTTTACCCAGATTGCGACCACGCCTATCGACGAGAAGACCTTCCCGGATAGCGGCATGCGTGCGCTTGTCTCGACCAAGTACGACACGAACGGTGACGGCCGCATTTCACGCGACGAGGCCAAGGCGGTGACGTCGGTCGAGCTGGACGGCGTCGCGTCGACGCAGGGCCTGGGCAAGGTGTTCCCCAACGTTACCAGTGTGGAATACGGTGGGGATAAACTCGTCAACTTGGACCTTTCGGGCTGCGGCGACCTTAAGACCGTCGAGCTTAACTCGGCGAGCAACGTCACCGTCGTTAACCTGGACGGTTGCGACAACATCGAGAAGCTCGACCTTTCAAATGCTGGGGAGCTCAAAAGCGTCGATCTTTCGGGTAAAAAGAAGCTCGCCACGTTGGCACTGCCGCAGGATACGAAGGTTAGCGGCATTAAGGACACGCAGTTCGACGAGCTGTGGCTGCCGGTGTCCTACGAAGGCACCGATAAATCGGACCAGTACGGCGATATCTACGAGATCGAGCGCGACGAGAACGGTTACGTCACGGGCTTCACGTCTGCCGTTAAGCAAGGTGGCGGCGTAAGCTACAGCGTCGAGCACGATGAGTCGCATCGCATCTCGGAGATTGAGGAAGATCTGGCGGGCGGCTATGTGAACGTCAACACGTTTACGTACGACGCCGACGGTAACGTCACGCGTATCGATTGCGATGCCGACGTGAGCGATTCGTCGAGCAACACGACGTTTACCTACGACGCGGACGGAAACCTGATCAACAAGACGACCCATGCGGGTTACGGCGAGAGCGCGAGCACGTATGTCTACCAGGACGGCAACATGGTGACCAACACCGATACCAGCCCGGCCAATCCTCGGACGGTCGTGTATTCGTACGGATACGACAAGGATCGCGTGACGTCCTTTACGCTGGACTGCCAGGGCGACACGGTGGGAACTATGTGGACGATCACCGCGGGCTACGAGTATGACAAGGACGGCAACATTTCGCGCATCTCACCTGTGGCATACGACTCGCACGGCAACGATTACGGCTCGCTGAACTCGTATGCCGCGGTGGATTATTCGTACAGCGACGGAAAGCTCGACAGGATCGATTCCGAGCGCGGCGGCTATGCGGAGTTCTATTACGACGAGCACGGCAATCTGACGTCGGTCGACGAGTATGCCGGCCGCGGTTCGGATGCCGAGTTTGAGTTTGAGCACGAGGTCGAGTACCAGCGCTACTTCTGCAACAAGCACGAGAAGAACAAGCCGGAGGAGTGGATTCGTCTGGATGCAGAGTACGACGTCGACCAGGGTAGCTGGAGCAACGATTCCGACTATGGTCGTGAGTGCTTTGCAACCATGTACAAGCTCGATCCGCTGGCGGCCAGGCTGACCCCGTTTCTCAAGTAGCAGCCCACTCACAAACCACCACAAAGGGGACAGGCACCTTTGTGGTGGTTTTGCTTGGCTGTGGTTAGGCCAGCAGGTCGACGATGTTAAAGCCGGCGTTGCTCTTGGCGATGACGTC
>CAVEET010000181.1:0-3459 GCA_963614835.1 Bulleidia sp.
GCCACCTCGGTGGAGGAGTACCGCGACGCCGGCTACCTGTCCGACGCCTTCGTCAACTACCTGGCACTGCTCGGCTGGTCGCTCGACGGCGAGACCACGATCATCCCACGCGATGTCCTGGCCAGCAAGTTCTCGCTCGACCGCATCTCCAAGAACCCCGCGACCTTCGACCCCAAGAAGCTCGACTGGGTCAATGCTGAGTACATCAACGGCATGTCCGATGCTCAGTTTGCCGACGAGATCATGGTCCCCGAGCTGCACGAGGCGGGCCTCATCGAGGGCAACGTCGAGTACGGTGAGGACTGGATCGACGCGCTTGCCGCTATCGTCAAGCCGCGCACTAAGATGCCGGCCGACGCTGTGACCGTCGCCGCTCCCATCTTCGCTTCGGCCGAGACGCTCGAGTATGACGAGAAGTCCGTCAACAAGGGCCTGGCCAAGGAGGGCATGGGTGCCATTCTGGATGCCGCCAAGGCCGCGCTTGAGGGCGTGAGCGAGTGGACGGCCGCCAACATCGACGCCGCGCTTGAGCCGCTGCCCGAGCAGATGGACCTTAAGAAGCGCGTGGTGTTCCAGGCCGTGCGCGTCGCTGTCTGCGGCAACATGGTGAGCCCTCCGCTGGGCGAGACCATGGCGCTCGTCGGCCGCGACGACTGCCTGGCGCGTATCGACCGCGCCCGCACGATGGCGCTGTAGCAGCCGCGTAAACGCACGTATCCGAGCCCCGTTCACCCGAGCGGGGCTCTTATTTCTGTAGACGAATGGGATGGGAGGTGCTGGGGCCATGGCCGAGCAACTGTCGCTGTTTGGTTCGCCGGAACCGGAGCAGGCTCCGGCCACGCCCGAGCCTGCTGTTGCCCCGGCCAAGTCCGAGCCTGTACCTGAGCCCATCGCCGCCTACGCGAGCGTAGTCCTGGACATTCCGACGCGTGCGCTGTCCGAGCCATTCGCCTACGGCATCCCGGAAACTCTTGCCAACGAGGCGCAGATCGGATCCACGGTCCTGGTCCACTTTGGTAACCGTGCCGCCGCGGGCTATATCGTCTATATTGCGCCCGAGCTGGCCGACCTGCAAGGTAACGGCGCTCTCGATCCCGTGCGTATCAAGCCTATCGAGGCTATTCTCAGCAAACCGCTCTTTACCGCCGAGGCTGCCCGTATCGCACGTTGGATGAGCCGCGAGTATGTTGCGACGCTTTCCGAGTGCCTGCGCCTGTTCTTGCCCCCGGGCGGCAGCCCGCGTGTGGTCAAGGGCGACGACGGCGTGTGGGCCGTTGAGCGCCCCGCCGTCAAACCCATCCAAAACCGCTGGGTCATGCTCACGCCCGAGGGCTTCGACTATACGCCGCCCAAGACCGCGGTCCGCCAGCGTCAGCTCATCGAGGCGCTCCAGTGCGGCCCGGTCACGACGCGCGACCTCAACCTGCTCTATAACAGCATGTCGGCGACCATCAAGGCGCTCGAAAGGCGCGGCGTCGTGGTGGTGGAGGAGCGCCGTGCTTGGCGCGGCTGCAGCGAGCAGACCACGCTGTCCTCGGCAAGCGGCAAGGCGCCGGTCGCGCTTACCAACGGCCAGCAGCAGGCGCTCGCGCAGATCGAGCGCGCCCGCCTTGACGCCCACGGCGACGTGGTACTTGTCGACGGCGTCACTGGCTCCGGCAAAACCGAGGTGTACCTCTCCGCCATCGAGCGCGTACTGGCGGCCGGCCGTTCGGCCTGCGTGCTCGTGCCCGAGATCTCGCTGACGGCCCAGACCGTCGGCCGCTTCCGCTCGCGTTTTGGCGAGACGGTCGCCGTGTTCCATTCGCGACTCTCGGCCGGCGAGCGCCTAGACCAGTGGGATATGGTCGCCAGCGGTGCCGCACGCGTGGTCGTGGGCGCCCGCTCGGCGCTCTTTTGCCCGCTCAGCGACTTGGGCCTCATCATCATCGACGAGGAGCACGAGACCAGCTACAAGCAGGGCTCCAGCCCGCGCTACCACGCGCGCGAGGTAGCGGCCGAGATGGCGCGCCGCTATCGCTGCCCACTCGTGCTGGGCTCGGCCACGCCTTCTGCCGAGGCCCTCGATCGCTGCCGCCGCGGCACGTACAACGGTGCTACCTGGACGCGCGTCGAGATGCCCGAGCGCCCGGGACACGCCGTGCTGCCCACGGTTCGCATTGCCGATCTGCGCCGCGAGTTCTCGCACGGCAGCCGCTCCATGTTCTCAAAACCGCTGATGGAAGGCCTGGAGCGTGTGGTCGAGCGGCGCGAGAAGGCCGTGCTGCTGCATAACCGCCGTGGCTTTGCGCCGTTTTTGATGTGCCGCGAGTGCGGCTGCGTCCCCACCTGCAACCACTGCTCCACCGCACTTACGTATCACGAGCGCACGCACACGCTGCAGTGTCACACATGCGGTTCGTCCTGGCGAGTGCAGCCGTATCCCGCGCCCACGAGCCGTTGCCCCAAATGTGGCAGTCGCTACTTGGCAAAAATGGGCCTGGGCACTCAGCAGATTGAGGACGCGCTGCACCAGATGCTGCCCGACGACGTCGCCATTATTCGCATGGATGCCGATTCCACGCGCGGCAAGGATGCGCACAAAAAGCTGCTCGAGCAGTTCGATGCGGCGGATTGTGCCGTGTTGCTGGGCACCCAAATGATCGCAAAGGGTCTCGATTTTCCCGAGGTCACACTGGTAGGCGTGGTCAATGCCGACTTCGCCCTCAAGCTGCCCGACTTTCGCGCAGGGGAGCGCGCCTACGATCTGCTGGAGCAGGTTGCGGGCCGCGCCGGCCGCGGCGATCGCCCCGGCGAGGTTATCATCCAGACCTACCTGCCCGAGGACCCGGTCATCCGCGCCGTCGCCGAGCACGACCGCTCGATCTTTACCGACTACGACCTGGACCAGCGCCGCGACGCCCTGTATCCGCCGTTCGTGCGCCTGGCCAACATTTTGGTATGGTCGGCGAACGCGGATGACGCGCAGGACTATATCGGGCGCATCGCAAAGCTCCTCAAGCGCCGCTGGCATGCCGCCGCGCCCGACTTTTTGCGGGCGGGGAGCGCCGTGCCCCAGGTGCTTGGTCCGGCTTCGTGTGTAATCGAGAGAGCCAAGGACCGTTACCGCTTCCATCTGCTTGTAAAGTCGCCGGTAGGGTACCATGTCTCTGATGATATCGACGCCTGCCTCAAAGAGGTGGGCTCCGTGCGCGGCGTGAGCGTGAGTGTTGACGTCGACGCCTATGATTTGATGTAACAACCCGAAAGGATGGCCATGGAAGCCAACGGAATCGTACTGTCGCCCGACCCTCGTCTGCGCCAGGAGTGCGCCGTCATCGAGGAGATCACCCCGGCGATCGAGGCGCTTGCCGAGAAGATGAAGAAGATGATGTTCGACAACGGCGGTTGCGGCCTGGCCGCCCCGCAGATCGGTGAGCTCATTCAGCTCGTCACCATCGACTGCGACTACAGCGACAA
>CAVEET010000182.1:0-9424 GCA_963614835.1 Bulleidia sp.
GCCGAATACACAGGAGTTTTCTATGTCGGGTTCTTCGGTCCGCATGCACCGAGCCACGCTTCGCACAAACAGCGCACCGCCCAAGCTCGTCGTCGTTGAAGCAGAATGCCTTTCGCCCGATGAGCGCACAGCATTTGCATTGCTATCAAGTCGCGTCGTCGCCGTTCTGATCCCTTGCCCGGCGCAAGGTGAACTTGCCATCCAATGCCAAACGCACAGCTGCCCGCTCAATCAGGTTGCCGTAATCGCAACCAGCCAACGCGGCCTGCCGCTCCTTTTAGAAGCCGGCATAGCACTCGCCCTTCGCGGCGCCGGATACGAAAACGAGGCCGCCGCCGATGTAGTCTTTCAACCACGATCGAGCGGCGGCCTCGCAGCAGCCATTGAATATGCGTGCAGGCTCGTTGCCTAAAAGGACAAGCTAGAAACCAAAACCAAAGCCCGTTCCGGTAATCGCCGAGTACATAAAGTAGACGTTGATTACGTTGAGGAACACGCCCGTGATGCAGCCGTTGCGCAGGTAGCGCTCGCACACGATGCGCGCCATGGCGGCAGAGTCATCATTGTTTTTTGCCTGGCGTCCCGCCGTAAAGTACGTCGCCACGCTCAGCAGCAGGTTGAGCACCGGCAGTGCCAGCAGCTCGTAGCTCTTGCCCCAGCGCGTCACCTCGCCGGCTGCGTTAAACTTCGTTGCCACCTCGGGGCCAATGTTGGGGATAACACACGCTGCAACCACCAGCGGAATCACTGCAAGTACGAGCAGCGCAATACCCATGTAGCCAGCTTTTTTGCCATATTTAAACATATGCGTCGTCCTTACACGTTAAAGCGGAAGTGCACGACGTCGCCATCGGCCATGACATAGTCCTTGCCCTCAATACGCAGCTTGCCGGCGGCCTTGGCGCCCTGCTCGCCGCCGAGCTCGATGTAGTCGTCGTAGCCAATAACCTCGGCCTTAATAAAGCCGCGTTCAAAATCGGTGTGGATGACGCCGGCGGCCTGCGGGGCGGTCGCGCCCTGACGAACCGTCCAGGCCTTGACCTCCATCTCGCCGGCCGTAAAGAACGACTGCAGGCCGAGCAGCTTATAGGCCGCCTGCGCGAGCACGTCCAGACCGGGCTGCTCTAGGCCCAGACTCTCCAGGTAGTCGGCGGCGTCCTCGGGATCGAGCTCGGAAAGCTCGGCCTCGATCTTGGCGCAGATAGGCAGCGGCTTGACGCCGTCGATGGGGGCCAGATCGTCGTTGAGCATATCCTCGTCCACGTTGGCCACATACAGGATGGGCTTCATAGTGAGCAGGAACAGGCCCTTGGCAGCAGCGCGCTCCTCATCGGTCATCTCCATGGATGCGGCGCGCTTGCCCTCGTTGAGCCAGACAAGCAGGCGCTTAGCGACCTCGAACTTGGGCATGAACTCCTTGTCGCGCTTGGCCTCCTTCTCGAGCTTGGGCAGCTGCTTCTCGAGCGTGCCCATGTCGGCCAGGATGAGCTCAGTCATGATGGTGTCGGCATCGCCGGCGGGGTCGACGAACTCGCCCGTGCGGCCCACCTCGCGCATAACGTTGGGGTCCTTAAAGTAGCGCACGACCTCGCAGATGGCGTCGGTCTCGCGAATGTTGGCCAGGAACTGGTTGCCCAGGCCCTCGCCCTCGTTGGCGCCCTTCACCAGGCCTGCGATGTCGACGAACTCGACCGTCGCCGGCACAATGCGGCCCGGGTTGACAATGTCGGCGAGCTTTTGCAGGCGGCTATCGGGCACGTCAACGATACCCACGTTGGGGTCGATCGTGGCAAACGGGTAGTTAGCGGCAAGGCCGGTCTTTTTGGTAAGCGCGGTGAACAGCGTCGACTTGCCCACGTTGGGCAGGCCCACGATACCGATGGAAAGGGACACGACAGCTCCTTTTGGTACAGGTACTTCAAACTGCATAAGTATAGCGCCGCCGCAGCATCCGGGCGAATCCGGACACAGCGACGGCGCAAATGAAGCAGAGATGCGTGAGAGTTCGAGACAGCAGTCCTTACTTAAGCTCGGGCCAGAAATCCTTGTTGGCCTCGATGAGCTCGTCCAGAATCTGCTTGGCAACGCTCGCCGAAGGAATGGTCTTGGAGAGCGTGAGTGCCTGCCAGAGCTTCTGGTAGCTGCCCTCGACCCAAGCCTGGACAACGAGCTTCTCGACGGAAACCTGCTGCTCCATCAGGCCCTTCTGGAACTGCGGAATCGGGCCCTGGCAAATCTTCTCAAAGCCGTTGGAACCGACGATGCAAGGCACCTCGACCATGGCCGTCGGGTCGAAGTTGGGCACAGCGCCATCGTTGGGGACGATCAGCAGGAAGCGCTCGAGCGTGTTCTCGGCCAGTGCGCAGGCAAGGTCGACGATGTAGTTGGCATGTACATCCGGCTCAAAGCCGCCGTCCTTGGCAGTACCCTTGGCGATGATGTCGCGGCAAGCGCCAAAGACCTTCTTCTCGCGGCCGTCCATAACCTCATTGGCGCGAGTGTAGTTGGGGTCAGACGTCTCGACGACATAGTCCGGGTACAGGTAATACTTGAGGTAGGTATTGGGAATCGTCTCGGGATCGACAGCATAGACATCCTTGGCCTTGCCGAAGGTGTGAATCCAGCTCTCCTCGACATGCTGCTCCTTACCGGCCTCGTGCTCGATGCCGTCCAGGTAGCCGTTCTTAGCCATGTGCTCCTTAATCTGCGGCATGAGGTCGTTGCCGTCCTTGTCGTAGATTTTGCTCCACCAACCAAAGTGGTTGAGGCCGTAGTAGCTATACTGCAGCTCGCGACGATCCTTGATGCCGCACATACGGCTCATCTTATCCATAAGGTCGATAGGCATGTCGCAGATGTTGATGATGCGGCTGTTGGGGCGCAGCACGCGGCAGGCCTCGGCGACGATGGCCGCGGGGTTGGAGTAGTTGAGCATCCAGGCGTTGGGGCTGTACTTCTCCATGTAGTCGAGGATCTCGATGACACCACCGATGGAGCGCATGCCGTAGGCGATACCGCCGGCACCGCAGGTCTCTTGGCCAACGCAGCCGTACTTGAGAGGAATCTTCTCGTCGAGCTCACGCATGGCGTACAGGCCGACGCGGATGTGAGCAAGCACGAAGTCGGTCCCGGTGAATGCGGTCTCGGGGTCGGTGGTGTAGCTAAACTCAACCTCGGGGGCGTTCTCGTGGAAATAGATCTCGCAGGCCTTTGCCACGATCTCCTGGCGCTCGGCGTTGTTGTCGTAGAAGGTCACCTTGTTGACCGGGAAGCGGTCGCGCTCCTCAAGCAGCATCAGAGCGATGCCCGGGGTGAAGGTAGAGCCACCGCCGGCAATGGTCACGGCATAGTTTTTCTTGGACATGATGTCCTCCTCATTCTGGCCGCTTGCTCAATCCATCCCCGTACGCGGCCTGCACGGTTTGGAATTGTTACCTAGAAGTGGAGTTTTTTATCTCTAGAATCGGCCTTGCAGTGCATACCGGCTCTGCAAGGCCGATTGTTTCGATGGACGATGGTTTACAGAAGAGTCTCGAACTTCAGAAGACTCTCGAACTTCTCGCGAACCTGCGGGACGCTAAGGCCGACGATGACCTGGATTGACTGACCTTGGACCACCAAGCCATGCGTACCGATCGCCTTGAAGGAAGCCTCGGGTGCAACGACGCTCTTGTCCTTGACGTTAACGCGCAGACGGGTAGCGCAGTTAGTTACATCGATGATGTTATCCGTGCCACCGAGCAGATCGAGGATGTTCTCGGCAAGCACCAAGCGCTCATCATCTTTACTCTGGGCGGCCGATTTGCCAGCAGCAGCACCGCCCTGCTTTTGCTTGTAGTCGGCCTTGGACTTGAGCTCGACCTCAACATCGTCATCCTCGCGACCGGGGGTCTTAAAGTCGAACTTGATGATCAGGAAACGGAAGACCACAACCCAAAGAGCGGTAAAGCACAGACCGACAAGGATGGAGATGGCGTACTGCAGACCGTGTGCGGCCCAAAGGGGCAGCCAGTCCCACGAGAGCATCGAGATGATGCCGCCGTCGAAGATACCCACGACGCCAAGGAGGTTTTGAGCCATGCAGCCAAGCGCTCCGAGCACGCAGTGGACGACGAACAGGCCGGGCGCGATGAACAGGAAGGTGAAGTCAAGCGGCTCGGTAATACCGCAAAGCATAGCGGTAAGGGTGACCGGGATCAGCAGAGCCTTGACGCGCTGCTTGCGCTCGGGTTTGGCGGTCATATAAAACGCAATGGCGACGCCAAGCGAGCCGAAGACCTTAGTCCAACCAGGGCAGGTATAGGCAGCCCAGGGTGCGGCATCCTTAAGAGCAATGCTCGGATCGGCAGCCAGTTGGGGCAGGATGTTGGCCCAAGCAGCAAAGATGCCGCCGTTGACCGCCGCGTTGTCGTAATAGAACGGCGTATAGATAAAGTGGTGCAGGCCTGTAGGGATCAGCACGCGCTCGAAGAAAGCAAAGACACCCACGCCAAACGTACCGGCGGAAAGGATGAATCCCTGGAAGGCAGAGATAGCAGCCTGAACATGCGGCCACACCAGGCAGGCGATAAGAGCGACCGGAACCATAACGAAGAAACCGATCATATAGATGAACACGGAACCCGAGAACACGCCCAACCACTCGGGGAGCTCGGTGTCGAAGAACTTATTATGCAGCATCGTGGCGATACCAGAGATAATGAGCGCGCCCATGATGCCCATATCAAGCGTTTTGATGCTTGCGATAGTGGCAAGACCAGTACCGCTGCCCGCCTCGACAGAGTAGTCGACCCCAAAGACAGGGCCCCACTGCCCCAAGATTGTGCTAACAAAGTAGTTGAAGGTAAGGTAGATGGCCAAAGCCTCCATGCAGCAGCGAGCGTTCTGCTTGTTCGCGAGCGAGATTGGCAACGCTACGCAAAACAGCAACGGCATCTGGTTAAAGAGCGTCCAACCACCCTGGAGCAGCACATTCCAGCAATCAAACCAAAGATGGCCCGCAGTGGCCATCTCGCCAAAGATCGCCTCGGTGGTAAACAACGTACCCAGGCCGACGACGATTCCGGAAAATGCGAAAAGAATTGCAGGCGTGTACATTGCACCGCCGAAACGTTGTATCTTTTGCATCATGACGGGGAATCCCCCTCTCTTCATTCGGAGCGACTGCGGTTTTGGCTTCACTCGAGACCGCAGACGCGCCGTTTGCGTGTACCTCGTGCAATAGGACGGGTGGGCCCGCTTCCCTGACTTCTTGCGCTTCTGTTTTTATCATATCACTTATCTAGACAAGTTAATACGGTTTCTATGTTCGGTCAGCGGTCGATAATTGACGGTGAACGGTTTATTTCAAAGGTTTTGCCTGTTATTGCCTGTTTGTCTAAAACTTCTAAAACAAAATATTTATCAACTTGTCTAGATAGGCTTGTATAAGGATGTTTGCATACCTATACTTCATTACAACATTCACCGCCACGTTAAGGAGTCACCATGAAAAGCGCGGTCTTCTATGGAAAGCACGACCTCAGAGTCGAGGAATCGGCAAAGCCGGCCGTGGGCAGGCGCGACGTTCTGATCAACGTCAAAGCTTGCGGCGTCTGCGGTACCGACGTTCATATCTATGAAGGCGACAAGGGTGCAGCCGACGTTACCCCGCCCACGATCCTTGGTCATGAGTTTGCGGGCGTTGTCGAGGCCGTGGGCAGCGACGTCGCTGGCTTTAAACCGGGCGATCGCGTGTGTATCGACCCAAACCATCCCTGCGGCTGCTGCGAACCCTGCCGCGACGGAATCAACCACTACTGCGAGCATATGACCGGTTACGGCACCACCGTTAACGGCGGCTTTGCCGAGTACTGCTCCGTCGATATGCAGCAAGTCTACAAGTTGGGCGATCACACCAGCTTTGAGCAGGGCGCCATGACCGAGCCCGTCGCCTGCTGCCTGCACGGCATCGATATGTGCAACATCAAGCCCGGCAGCACAGTTGTCGTTATCGGCGGTGGCATGATCGGTCTGCTCATGATGCAGCTCGCCAAAAACGCCGGCGCCACCAAGGTTGTCTTGCTCGAGCCTGTCGAAGGCAAGCGCGAGGTTGCGCTCAAACTCGGCGCCGACCTGGCAATTGATTCCATCCACGAGGACGTCCCGGCCCGCCTGAAGCAGGAGGGCGTCGGCAACGTCGATGTCGTTATCGAGTGTGTTGGCAAGCCCGTCACCATCGAGCAGGCCATCCAGATCGCCGGCCACAAGGCTACGGTCATGATGTTCGGCCTCACCAAGCCCGATGAGACAATCACCGTCAAGCCCTTCGAGGTCTTCCAGAAGGAGCTTGTGCTTACCTCGTCCTACATTAACCCTTATACGCAGCGTCGTGCGCTCGAGCTCATCGACTCTGGCAGGCTCGACGTATCCTCGATGGTCGCAAAGGTAGCCTCCCTCGACGAACTCGGCGCCATCCTGTCAGACCCGGCCCTGCGTGCCATGGGCAAATATATAATCGACCCCGGCAAGTAAATCGATTGACACCTGCGCGGGCGGCCCCCATCCGTCGTTCACGCACCCAGCTCTAGGAGACCGTCATGGCGCGAGCCATCTTCCAAACTATTTATGACAACGTGAAGCAGTCGATTGACGACGGCACATACGCCTATCAGAGTTATCTGCCTTCGGAGACTGAGCTCACGCAGCTGTTTGACTGTTCGCGCATGACGGTCCGTCGCGCCATCTCGATGCTTGCGGCAGATGGTTACGTGCTCCCCCAGCAAGGCAAAGGCATGCGCGTCATTCGCAACATCAGTGACGAGACGAGTCGTGGCGGCGGCGGACTCGAGACCTTTAAGGAAATCGCGGTCAACCGAGGCTTTGAGCTCAAGACTGTCACCACCGTCTTTGAGCTCCTCATCTGCAGCAAGGCGCTCTCCAAGATTACCGGGTTTCCCGAAGGCTGTGAGCTCACACGCGCCAAACGCATCCGTTATGCAGACGGACAAGCCGTGTGCTCCGACGACTCCTATTACCTAAGTTCACAAGTACCGGGGCTGACACCCGAGATTGTCAACGACTCGATCTATCGTTACCTCGAAGAAGACCTTGGCATTAAGATTGCCACGGGCAAACGCGATGTAACGATCGAGCATCCCACGCCCGAGGATACGCGCGTGCTCGATCTCGACGACTTTAACGCACTCGCCGTTATACGCGGGCAGACCTACAACGCCGACGGCATCCTTATGGAATACACCGAGACCAAACAGGTCCCCGGGTTCTTTTTGCTCCATGAAACCGTGACGCGCAACGGTACCGGTCGAACCGGCCACCAAAGCAGCATGAACTAACCATCTATTAGTTGCGGTGGGATAGTTCCTAGAATTGCCAGCTTAAGGGCAAAACAGGAACTATTCCACCGCAACTTTTTTGGCCGGCGGGGCAGTACCTGTCCCACCGGCCATCATTTACGCTCTTTTAGCTAGTCCGCGAGCTTCTCCACCTGATCGAGCATCTTGTCGAGCTTGGCCTTTGCTTCGGCCTTGACCTTCTCAGCTTCTTCGTGAGCCTTCGCCTTCTGGGCGGCCTTTTCCTCGGCTTCGGGATCGACGACGACCAGATTGGACGCATCGTGCTCAACAAGCTTGAGCGCATGCTCGGGACAAACCTTGACACAGGCGCCGCAGCCTAAACAATACGTGGACTCCAACGCAAAGCGGCCGCTTCCCACCAGATCGCAGGCAAACGTGGGGCACACGTTGACGCACTCGCCGCACGACGTACACTTGTCAAAATCGCACTCCGGCGTGCTCACCTGCATGTTCTGGGCAAGCTCGGGGTGGTTTTGCAGCGTCGAGAGCACCAGCTGCCGCCCGTGCGTGAGCGAACGGCGACGCTTGGTCGTCGTGGTGCCACACATGGTGTTGAGCGTGCGCTCCAGCTGGGTAATCTGATGGCGATGGGCCTTGAGCTTTTGCGTCACCGAGGCCAGCGCCGCCGTCGCCGGGTTGAGCTTGGTCACCGTTAGGCCCGTGGTGCGGGCAATCTTTTCCATGTACTCCTTGCGCTCGTACTCGCGGCGCTTATGGCATTTGAGGCTCTTGGGGTCGACCTCCAGGCCCATACCCGTGCCAGACCACTCCTCGGCCTTCGCAATCGCCTCGCCCAGAATGTCCTCACCGCCGGTGTTGCGACATTTATCGCACACACCCAACGGCAGGTACACACTCACGTTGGGATAGTCGGCCAGTACCGAGAACCAGGTCTCGGCCGTAATATCGCCCACGCAGGCAACGACGACCTCGTTCTCACGCGGCATGCGCTTGAGGGCGCGCGTGCAGGTGACGTAGGCGGTCTCGTGGCTCGTAGCAGCAGAGACGATATCGTCATACAGGTTTTTGGGCGCCAAGCGCGGCGAGATGATCGCCTCGGTCGGGCAGGCAGCGGCGCACAGACCGCACTTGCGGCAGGAGTCGAGGATCTCGATGGCGTCTTCCTCGACCTCGATAGCGTTGACCGGGCACACGTCCATGCACGCGGTGCAGCCGCTCTTTTCGTTTTTGCAGGTCAGGCACGGAATGGTATTGCCGCGCGGGCGCTCCTTGTAGTCGGCAGGATTCCACTGCGGCGCCGACGGATCGAGTGCATCGGTCACGCCGCCAAGCGGATTTTTAAGAAAGTCGAAACCCTTGCTGATCTCGATAATGTCATCAAACAGATCGTGTTCCTGCGCCATGCGCGGCCCCTCCCTGAGCAGTGCAAACAAGCAAGAGATAATGATACGCCATCGGTTCACACCTCGGGCAAATTACACGCGGCGCACCTTTGAGGCAAATAGTCTATGGCCTATCGCCGCCTCGATTGCACAAGGTCGATCAAGCGCCAAGCTATGCCTCGCGCATGAGCTGCACGAGCTTTTGTTTGGTCACCTTGGCCTGCTCGTTGGCCATATTACGCTCGTTTCTAAAGACCGCATTTGCAACACCCTGCAGGTCGCCATCGGAAATCTCGCTGCACGGACCGTCCATCGATGCCGCCGTGGGGCATACGCACAACGGCAACTCGGCATAAAACGCAACGGCCTTGGCGATATCGAGCATTTTGCCGCCGCCAATACCCACTACCATGTCGCAATACTCGGCCTGGGCTTCCTTAGCCATTTCGACAACGGCCTCTTCCGTACACGGACCGTCATAAATCTTAAAGAACGGCTCGCTTAGATCTTCGTCCAGAAATCCATCGACGATCTGCCTGCACAGCCGATCCTCGGTGCCCTGGTCAAACAAGACATAGGCAGCGCAGCCCAACCATGACAAATACCTGCCTTGACGCGACAGTTCGCCCGGCCCCTGAACATACCGGCCGGGACCGCCGTAAACCATAGGAAGCGCCATACGAGAATCCGCCCTTCATCAAACAACGATTGGTGCAAAGTAACCTG
>CAVEET010000183.1:0-15958 GCA_963614835.1 Bulleidia sp.
TCTTGAACACCTTTCGCTCTTAACTAGGTGTCCAATTCATCATACCCACTCCAAACCTCCCATTTCCCGATGTCCAAGAAATGGGAGGCAGTTCACTGTCCTCTTTGTGGTGGTTTTCGGTCTGTCTCGATCTGTAACATCTTGGCCGCTAAAAGTGGGCCTGGTGTTACAGATTTAGATTTTCGATTCAGGTGTCTTCTGTTCGTCTCGATTTGTAACAGATAGAGCCCTATTTGCCGATTAGATGTTACAGATTGAGACAAACGGGCGCCGCTGAACAATTCGTCTCGATCTATAACATCTGGAGCCGGAAACGGTCGATAGATGTTACAGATTGAGATAGTTAGGGGACGAGGCCGCAGCGGGCGAGCGTGCCTGCCCCCTATCACTTAATCACTCAGAAAATCTTATATATAGAGACTTAGATTTGTGTATAAGATTGTACAAAGCTGGCAACAATACTTCTCGAACAACGTGAAGCCGCCCCGTAGGGCGGCCGCCCCAAGAGAGGTGATTCCATGAGAATCGATAAGCTAGCAATGACGTCGCGCGAGGCGTTGCAGACCGCCATGAGCACGGCTGCCGACGCGCAGGCCGGCGCGGTGGAGCCGATTCACCTGCTGTCCGCCTTACTCGGTGCCGGCGAGCGCAATATCTCCGTGATCATCGAGCGCATCGGTGCCGACCCGGCCCAGCTCGCGCGTTCCACGCAGGATGCCATCGACCACGCGCCCAAGGTTTCGGGCGAGGGTCAGCAGATGGGCCTGTCCAACGAGCTCGTTCGCGTCATCGAAAAGGCCGAGAAGAAGGCCACCAAGATGGGCGACAGCTTTGTGGTGACCGAGCATCTGCTGATGGCACTTGCCGAGGACAAGGGCGAGGCGGGCCGCGTGCTGCGCGACGCCGGCGTCACAAAGGAGCGCATCGAGCAGGTCTACGAGGAGCTGCGTGGCGATGACCGCGTGACGTCTGCCGAAGACAAAACCCAGTTTGAGGCCTTGGAGCAGTACGGCCGCAACATCTGCGACCTCGCCCGCGCCGGCAAGCTCGACCCGGTCATCGGCCGTACCGACGAGATCCGCCGTACCATCCAGGTCCTGTCCCGTCGCACCAAGAACAACCCCGTGCTCATCGGCGAGCCGGGCGTCGGCAAGACGGCCATCGTCGAGGGCATCGCCCAGCGTATCGTGGCCGGCGACGTGCCGAGCACCCTGCGCGACCGCGACCTCATCGAGCTCGACATGAGCGCGCTGGTCGCCGGCGCCAAGTACCGTGGCGAGTTCGAGGACCGCTTGAAGGCCGTACTCAAGGAAGTCCAGAAGTCCGAGGGCAAGGTCATCCTGTTCATCGATGAGCTCCACACCATTGTGGGCGCGGGTGCCACCGAGGGCTCCATGGACGCCGGCAACATCCTCAAGCCGGCGCTCGCCCGT
Source organism: Bulleidia sp. (assembly GCA_963614835.1). Taxonomy (GTDB): domain Bacteria; phylum Actinomycetota; class Coriobacteriia; order Coriobacteriales; family Coriobacteriaceae; genus Collinsella. Next base: position 1,434 of record CAVEET010000183.1, read on the forward strand.
GGCGACCTGCACGCGATCGGCGCGACCACGCTCGACGAATACCGCAAGTACATCGAGAAGGACGCGGCGCTCGCCCGTCGTTTCCAGACCGTGATGGTGAGCGAGCCTACCGTCGAGGACACCATTTCGATCCTGCGTGGCCTGAAAGAGAAGTACGAGATCTTCCACGGCGTGCATATCACCGATAGCGCGCTCGTGGCAGCTGCCGACCTCTCCGATCGCTACATCGCCGACCGCTTCCTGCCCGACAAGGCCATCGACCTGGTCGATGAGGCGGCAAGCCGCCTACGCATGGAGCTCGACAGCATGCCGGTCGAGATCGACGCCACCACGCGTCAGCTCACCCAGCTTCAGATCGAGGAGCAGGCGCTCATGAAGGAGACCGACGACGCCTCCAAGGAGCGCCTGGAAGCTCTGCGCCAGGAAATCGCCGAGGTCCAGGAAAAACTCAACGTGCAAAAGGCCGGCTGGCTCAACCAGAAGAACGCCATCGACCACGTGCAGGAGCTTAAGAGCCAGCTTGACGAGGCCAAGAGCGAGGAGGAGCGTGCGACGCGCAACGGCGATTTGGGTCGTGCGTCCGAGCTGCGCTACTCCGTGATTCCGGGCCTGCAGCAGCAGATTCAGGATTCCGAGGCCGCGCTCGAGGCGCAAAAGCAGCAGGACGGCGAGGGCCTCAACGAGCAGGTGACCTCCGATGAGATCGCCGAGGTCGTGAGCGCCTGGACCGGCGTGCCCGTGTCCAAGATGATGCAGGGCGAGCTCGACAAGCTCAAGGGCCTGGAGGGCGAGCTGCATAAGCGCGTCATCGGTCAGGATGAGGCCGTCTCCGCCGTTGCCGCGGCCGTGCGCCGCAGCCGTGCGGGCCTCTCCGATCCGGACAAGCCCATCGGCAGCTTCTTCTTCCTGGGCCCCACCGGCGTGGGCAAGACCGAGCTCGCCAAGGCGCTGGCCGAGTGCCTGTTCGATGACGAGCGCGCGCTCGTGCGTATCGACATGTCCGAGTATATGGAGAAGTTCAGCGTCCAGCGTCTGATTGGTGCGCCCCCGGGATACGTGGGCTACGACGAGGGCGGCCAGCTCACCGAGGCCGTGCGCCGTCGTCCGTACTCTGTGATCTTGCTCGACGAGATGGAGAAGGCTCATCCGGATGTCTTTAACGTGCTGTTGCAGGTGCTTGATGACGGTCGTCTGACCGATGGCCAGGGTCGCCAGGTGTCCTTCAAGAACACGATTATCATCATGACGTCCAACGTGGGCTCCAAGGCCATCGCCGATCTGTCCGGTAAGGACGAGGAGGAGATGCGCCATCAGGTCGACGCTGCCATGGCTCAGACCTTCCGCCCCGAGTTCCTCAACCGTATCGACGATATCGTGGTGTTCCATCCGCTCGGCATGGCGCAGATCGAGAAGATCGTCGACATCCAGCTCGCCGACGTCCGCGCGCGTCTGGCCAAGGAGCGCATGACGCTTGCCATCACCCCGGCGGCCAAGCAGATGCTCGCCGTGGGCGGCCTGGACCCGGTCTTTGGCGCCCGTCCGCTCAAGCGTCTGGTTCAGCGCGAGGTCGTGGATGCCATCGCCGCCGCTATCATCGACGGCACGGTGCGCGAGGGCGATCAGGTGACGGTCGATGCCGACAAGGACGGCGGCTTTACCGTCGTGTGCGACAACACGCCGGCGGCCACCTACGAGGTCCCCGACGCTGAGTAGATTTTTGGGGCCGGCTTTAAAACTGCCCCTCATCGCAAAACGCCAAGGGCGGCGGATCCAATTGGGTCCGCCGCCCTTTTTCGTGCGACAATCGATAATGTTGAACGGATGCGATGCAAGGAGCTATGCAGATGAAAGACGAGATCAAGACAAGTGCGCCGGCGACCGATGCCGCACCCGCCGCACCCAAGCCTGTGCCTAAGCCGGCACCCAAGCCGCGCGACCCCTACATCCGTGCCGAGAACGAGGACGACGACGGCTACGATCCCTACAGCGATCGCCGCCCCGAGCGCGAGCCAATGTTCGAAGCCGACCCCTGGCGCTGAGTGCCACCAAAAAGGCCACCAAAAAGTTGCGGTGAAATAGGGATTGTTTTACGGTTTGACCAGCAAAAACAGTCCCTATTTCACCGCAACTGCGTTAGGGATTTTTCTACAGGGGGAGGGTAGTCAAAAAAGCCCCGTCCCAAATTGACTGCTCGGGGAGTCGCATTCGAGCTTGGTTGTCCTCTCAGCCACTCGGCATCCTTCGAGCAGTAATAGTGAAAAAACTTGCCTAAGTGTTAATCAAGTCAGACATAATCTTGCTCTCTAATTAATCAAGAATCGCTATAATTTTGATTAGCTAGAGAGCAAGATTGGAGAATCATGGCATTCAACGACTTGATCGCCCAGAAAATAAAGGACTTTGAACAGCAGGGGGTTCCGCAGGTCTTTGAGCGAGACCTTGATCTAGGAAACCCACAGGAGCCAAAGCGCGACAACATCGTAAATGTGATTGTGGGGGCCCGCCGTTGTGGAAAGACGTATCGCCTGTATCAGGAGATGCGGCGGCTTCAGAGCCGGGGCGTCGAGCTTGACCGGATGCTTTACTTCAATTTTGAGGATGAGCGCTTGCGCCCGTATGAGCCATCGCTGCTGGCGGACGTGCTCGACACGTTCTATGCGCTGTATCCTGTTGCTCGAACCGAGGGCGCTTACATTTTCTTTGACGAGATCCAGGAAATCCCCGAATGGGGTGCGTTTCTGCGGCGTGTAGTCGATACGGAGAAAGCGACCGTCTATGTGACGGGATCTTCTTCTAAGATGCTGTCCTCAGAACTTAAGAGCGAGTTCAGGGGTCGTTCCCTTGTGCGAGAGCTTTTTCCGTTGAGTTTTTCGGAATACGTTCGATATAAGACGGGGAGCGTTCTCGAGTCAGATGCGACCTTTTCCCCGAGCGATGCAGCGCTGCTTCGACATCATCTGATCGGGTATCTTGAACAAGGGGGATTCATCGCGACACTTGAGCAGAGGCCTGCAGACGCGATTCAGCTGCTACAGGAATATGCTTCGCGAACGGTCGCCATGGACGTCGTTGAACGTTACGACGTCAAGAACCCTCGCCTGGCATCGCTGTTCTTGACGCGGTGTATGGCATCTTCGGGACGAGAGCTGTCAGTGAACAAAGTGTACAACGAGTTCAAGAGCAGACAGATACCCGTCAGTCGTAATTCGCTCAGCGACTTACTTGAGTATTATGAGGACGCCTACCTGTTATTTTCTGTGCCGGAGTTCACGCGTTCACTGGCAAATAACATGCGGTCTGCGTCTAAGGTCTACGCTGTCGACCCTGCGATGTTTGGAGCATTCTCTCCCGCATCGGCATTGGACCAGGGCCAGAGGCTCGAGACCGCAGTGTTCAATGCGCTAAGAAGAAGGACTCCCGCGGTGAGGACCGGCTCGGTCTGCCGCCTGCTAATCAAAGAGAAGAGCAAAAGCCATGAGGTGGACTTTGTGGCTGGGGATGCGCTTCTCATGCGGGCTTATAGCCTGATTCAGGTGAGTGCGGATATGGCAAGTGAGAAAACGCGCGAGCGCGAAATTGCCGCGCTTGATGCCTCGATGGCCCAGTTTGATCTTGGCGAGTCGGCAATCGTTACCATGGATGAACAGACCGATATTCCATGCGAGCACGGTGTGGTACACGTTATGCCCGCATGGAAGTGGCTCCTTGCCTAATCATCTATGGTCCTGTGGGGTCAGGACCTCCTGGCTCCTTCATCACGGTTGGGGAGCACGTTGCTGCGCCAGGCTAGTCCTGGGCTTTGATACTCGGCAGGAGAATCTGGGCGAGGTAGTCGGTCTCAAGTTTGGTCGCGGCGTCGGCTTTGCCGTCTTTACCGACCAGTACGTTCTTGATCTGGCTATAGGTGTAGCGGTTGCCGGTCGTAAGCTCGACAAGCTCAATGGCCGTGTCCATGGGGTAGGTTGACACGGGGTTCTGCGTCCGTCCGTTGATGGTCTGGGGCACCACGTACGGATAGACGGGGCCGCTGGCGTAGACGGTATAACCGTTGCCTAGATTGGCCGCGCCCAAAACCGTATCGCCTTCATCGGGCGTAAAGCTCTCGCCCTCGCGCACCGCGACGAGTGTCACGAGCGGCGTATTGGCGTCGTCGCCCAGATAGATGCATAGCGTGCTTCCGTTTTGCCAAGTTGCGACCTTGCCGTACCACTCGACGGGAATATCGAGCTGGTAGAGGTCGGTTGCCTTGTGGCGAGCGTCAGCATCACGGGACGCCTGTGCCTTTTGCGCGCTCACGGCATTGACGGCGGCGTCGCGCCGCGCGGTTGCTGCCTGCTGGAGCACTTTGGCAGCCGCGGCGGAGCTCGAACCGCCCTCCTCGGCATACTTGGCGGCGGCATCGATCTGGTCGTCAGTCACCGTGTCGGCCGAAGGCATCTTGAGCTTAAAGGTGGCCTGGGCACTTAAATCCTGTCCATCGCTCTTAACGGTGACCTGCGTCTTGGTGGTCGGGACGGTATAGATGGTGCCGTCGGCCGCGATGGGGGAGGCGGCGATGGAGAGCGTGTAATCGCCGGGCAGCAGTTTGATGCCGCGGCCGTGCTCGTCAACATAGAGCGTTTCGCTCACGGAGGAGCCATCAGCGTCCTGACCGCTCACCTGCACGGGAATCTTGGAGCCAGTTGAGCAGTCGAGGCCCGCGGCATGCACGCCAATCTGCACTGACATCATCGTGTGGGCATTGGCGGCGACAGCGGCAGCCTGCTCTTGCTGATATCCGTTCCAGGCGGCATAGCCTGCGCCGCCGGCGACGAGCGCGACGGCCACGACACCGGCGACCATCAGATTGCGGCGCTTGGGCGACATCTTGCGATGGCGAACCTCGGCCTCGCGTGCTGAGGGAACGGACGGTAGGGGGATATCGCCCATGGCGATGGTCTCGTCCACGGCAGGCGCAGAGCCCAGGCCAGGAAGCTCACGAGTCAGCGAATCCTCGGCCGGCAAGCTGTCGAGCAAGACGGTTTCCTCGCCCGTGTCGGATTCGGGCTGGTTGCCGGCCTCGCTTTCGGTGCCTTCGTGATCTGCCTCATCCTCGGCAGGCTCAACGTCGCCTGCATCCTGATCATCGGATTGCGCCTCGGTTTCCGGCTCATCCTGCACATCAACGCCCGAATCGTCAAACGCAATCTCATCGAGTGAAATCCGGTCTAAGCTCTCCAAGGCCTCAGCGCAAGCTTCTGCATCTTGGGCCGCATCCTCTTGGCCCATCGTCTCATCTTTCATATATCCCCCAAGCTCAATATCGGGACAACACTGTACCCAAAAATGGAGCCATATAAAGCGCGTGCGAAATATAAGATCCGATTTAACCTGAGCGCATCGTTCGGCCGCATCCTCGCGGCGGCAAAAGGCCCCCGGAACGCGAACGAATCACATTCCGGGGGCTCTACAATGCGTTGAGTTGCGCGGAGCCGGCTATGCTGCTTCGTGCTCAAGCGATGTCTGCGCCAGGCGCGTTACTCGGCGTGCGCGTAATCCACCTTGGCGCGACGAGCGGTGGCCTTCTCCCAATCGCTGGTGCCCTCAAAGACATCCTGCTTGTAGGGATTGCGGCCGAGCTTCTTGGCGCGGTAGGCGATGTAGATGATCGCGGCGACGTTGGCGACCAGTGCGGCGATCGAGACCGCGGTAGCGGCGCCGGGGTCGAGCGTGGAGTGGGTCACAAAGATGGACTCCTCCTGGAAGTACGGGAACACCTGGGCAAACATGCACCAAATAGCAAGCGTAAAGGCGCGGTTCTGGATCCAGCCGCCCTTGTTCCAGATAAAGGCGGCGACAGTGGGCGCCAGCAGCAGCGCAAAGCCGCAGAACCAGGAGTGGGTGGGCAGGCAGTTGTAGGTGTAGCAGAAGTTCCAGATATCGTAGGCGATGATGTAGACCCAGGTCATATCGGGCCACAGCATGTCGGTCTGATCCTCGGAGGCGTAGACGCTCCACCAACCGGTCATGCAGAAGATGTTGATGATACCGGCGATGCCGTTGAACACGTTGTTCCAGCCGGCCAGCTGCGTGGCACCTTCGGAGGTGACCCAGGTGGACTCGCCCAGGACAAAGAAGTGATAGGCGCTCTCGAAGTCGGACACGACGGCGATCATGATGTTGATGGCGACGATCACAAACGGCCATGCGCGGAACCAATGCGCCTTGCCGATCTTTCCCCACTGGTACTTAATGGCAATGAAGCCCCAGCAACCGGCGAGCGCCGCGTATACCTTGGCGTAGTGGAACCAGCTGTTCTGGTACACATGGGTGGGGTTGGTGAGCGCCCACTCGGCACCCTGCGAAACGCCCACGGCGATGGCGACGCAGTAGATGGTCATGGCCAGCGGAGCCACGCCAAAGATGATTGCCGCGCCGAGCTTGGTGCGGCGGCCGACCTCGTTGAGCACGATCAGGCCGATAAAGACCATGGCCCAGCCGGCCCAGTGGATAAGGGTATCGCTACCCCAAACATCGAACAGCATGCTGCTCTCCTTTCACACGCCCGCGGCCCCTCTTCTGATCGCGGGCAGTTTGGCCAAATGTCGTCAGTTCTGGGGCATGCGCTCCGGATACTTGGCGGTGTAGCCCTCGATGTGGAGCGTCGAGGCGATGATTTCCTTGACCGTCTCGTCGGGCACATCGGGGTGCGTGCGGATATACATCAACAACCCCATGATGAGGGTGTAGAACGTCTCGTAGACATGGTCGATGCGTAGCTCATGATGGGCGACAAAGTCCACCACGGTGGTGTCGCAGATATACTGCGCCACGCGCTGAACCACGTTGTGCAAAAAGCCGCCGTAGAGCGCGCCGCTGCTTGAAGTGAGCGTGCTCGGCAGCTCGTGGCCGCTGGCGACCAGGCGCTTAAAGAGCGGGGCGACGGTGTCGAGCGCGCCCTCGATATCACCGACGGTGCGGTCGGCGTTCCACTGCTCGAGCTCGGAGATAAAGCCGTCGATCGCCTCGTCCATAACAGCGGTGACGGCGGCGTCCATATCGGCAAAGTAGTGGTAGAACAGCGAGCGCGTGCAGCCGGCTCGCTTGGTCACGGCCGATACCGATAGGTGGGATACGCCCAGCTCGGAGCTTACGGTGCGCACGGCATCGAGGATCTCGCGACGGCGTTCGTCGCCCGTCAGGCGCTTTGCCGCGCTATCGGATGCGGGGACGGCATTGACTACAGAGGTACCTGCTGTGTTGTTGCCCATGTTTTGCCGCCTTTCATCCTCTTTTGCCTGACCGTTCGCCTAACAGTCTTGAATATTGTTGACGGTTCGTCAATACTATTTTTGACACAATGTCAACAATGGCGGGTGAACGGCATGGGGCATGCCCGGCCTGCAAAAAAAGAGGGGCGCTGCGGCCTCGTCGGGCTGCGGCAAGAGAAGGGACAAACATGATTCTCAACGGACCGGGAATTAGCTACACCGAGCCCGACATCGGTTCGGAGTTCGTGCCGCCGCTGCCGGAGCATCCGCGCGAGGCAATCGTCAAACTGTGTGAGCACTGCACCAACCGTCTGCTGCATCGCGACGAGCTGCTGGGCTACGAGTACTGGTCGTTTGCCGAGGCCGCAACCGACGAGCAGGCCGAAGTGCTCTGCAAGATGAAGATGCGCCGTCCCTACACGCTGCCCGAGATGGTCAAGCTCACCGGCATGCCCGAGGCTGATATCGAGAAGATGCTCGACGATATGAGCTACACGGGCCTGCTCGAGTACAACTGGGAAAACCCCGAGCGCGCCAAGCAATGGGTGTTGCCCATGCTGGTGCCGGGTTCCGCCGAGTTCCTCAACATGCGCGTGAGCCAGCTCGAGGAGCACCCGGTCTATGCCAAGTTCTTTGAGCAGGCGTCCAAGGGACCGCTGTCCAAGGCCACGCCGATGGTGCCGCCCGGAGGCGCCGGTATCGGCATGCATGTCATTCCGGTCGAGAAGGCTATCGACGCCGCGAGCACCTCGGTGCCGATCGAGCATATCGAGCATTGGCTCGACAAATACGATGGCAAATATGCCGCTAGCACCTGCAGCTGCCGCGCGAGCCGTCGCGTGATGGGTGAGGGCTGCGCCGACGACCCCGCCGACTGGTGCATTGCCGTGGGCGATATGGCCGACTATGTGGTTGAGACCGACCGCGGCCATTACGTGACGCGCGACGAGGTCTACGACATCCTGCGCCAGGCCGAGGACAACGGCTTTGTGCACCAGATCACCAATATCGACGGCGAGAACAAGATCTTCGCTATCTGCAACTGCAACGTCAACGTGTGTTATGCCCTGCGCACCTCTCAGCTGTTCAACACGCCCAACCTGTCGCGCTCGGCCTATGTCGCCAAGGTCGAGAAGGACAAGTGCGTTGCCTGCGGTCGCTGCGTTGAGGTGTGCCCGGCCGGCGCCGCCAAGCTGGGCCAGAAGCTCTGCAGCAAAAAGGCCGGCGGACAGGTGCCCGAGTATCCGCGCCAGGAGCTGCCCGACGCCACCAAATGGGATCACACCAAGTGGTCGCCCAACTACCGCAACGACAACCGTATCGAGACGCATGAGTCCGGCACCGCTCCCTGCAAGACGGCCTGCCCTGCGCACGTTGCCGTTCAGGGCTATTTGAAGCTCGCGGCTCAGGGTCGCTATGACGAGGCCCTAGCACTCATTAAGCGCGAGAACCCGCTGCCCGCTATCTGCGGCCGTGTGTGCAACCGCCGCTGCGAGGACGCCTGCACCCGCGGCCGTGTGGACGCCGCCGTGGCCATCGACGAGGTCAAGAAGTTCATCGCCCAGCGCGATCTGGATGCCGCGACCCGCTACGTCCCGCCCGTGGTGACGCCGACGCGCGCTGGCGGCTTTGATCAGAAGATCGCCATCATCGGTGCCGGTCCGGCCGGCCTGTCCTGTGCTTTCTATCTGGCCGAGAAGGGCTACAAGCCCGTCGTGTTCGAGAAGAACGAGCGCCCGGGTGGCATGCTCACCTATGGCATTCCCAGCTTTAAGCTGCAGAAGGACGTCATCGAGGCCGAGGTCGAGATCATTCGCCTGATGGGTGCCGAGTTCCGCTATGGCGTGGAGGTCGGTCGTGATGTGACGCTCGACGAGCTGCGCGAGCAGGGCTTTAAGGCCTTCTACGTTGCTATTGGCTGCCAGGGCGGCCGCCTTGCCGGTATTCCGGGCGAGGATGCCGAGGACGTGACCGTGGCCGTCGACTTCCTTCGCGAGGTTAACAGCGGCAAGATCGATACCCTGTCCGGCCGCACCATTGTGGTGGGCGGCGGCAACGTGGCCATCGACGTTGCCCGCAACGCCTGCCGTCTGGGCTCTGAGCACGTTGAGATGTTCTGCCTGGAGAGCGAGGTCCAGATGCCCGCCAGCGAGGAGGAACGTCGCGAGGCCGTTGAGGACGGCGCTCACATCAGCTGCGGTTGGGGCCCCAAGGAGATTCACCTGGACGAGGCCGGTCGTGTGTGCGGTATCACCTTCAAGCGCTGCACGCGTGTCTTTGACGACGAGGGCCGTTTTGCGCCCGAGTACGACGAGAACGATCTGCGCCGTGTCGATGCCGACCGTGTCGTCATGTCGATTGGCCAGTCCATTGTGTGGGGCGACCTGCTGGCTGGCTCCAAGGTGGAGCTCGGCCGCGGCCAGGGCGCCCTTGCCGATCCCCAGACTTACCAGACCGCCGAACCCGACATCTTTGTGGGTGGTGACGTCTACACTGGCCCCAGCTTTGCCATCGACGCTATCGCCGCCGGCCACGAGGCCGCGGTGTCCATCCATCGCTTTGTGCAGCCGGGCTCCACGCTCACCATCGGCCGCAATCAGCGCCGCTACACCGCACTCGACCGCGACGACGTTGTGCTCGAGAGCTACGACAACGCGAGCCGCGAGGTTGCGCATGTGGACCGCGAACGCGAGAAGGCTGCGCCGTTTAGCGAGTATGTTGAGACCTTTACCGAGGAGCAGGTGCGCGCCGAGACCGCCCGCTGCCTGGGCTGCGGCGCCTCGATTGTCGACCCCAACAAGTGCATCGGCTGCGGCCTGTGCACCACCAAGTGCGCGTTTGACGCCATCCATCTGGATCGCGACCGCCCCGAGTGCTCCACGATGGTCAAATACGAGCAAAAGCTCCCAAGCCTCGGCAAGTATGCTTTGAAGCGCGCCATCAAGATTAAGTTCGGTCGCAAGTAAGTAGTCATAACGGGAACGGCGGAAGGAAATAAATGCACGAGCTCGGAATCGTCTATCACATCATTCGTGATGTTGAGAATGTGGCGCGCGCCAATGGCGTGAGTCGCGTTTCGAGCGTGACGTTGCTGCTGGGCGAGGTCTCGGCCGTCGTTCCCGACTTGCTGCTCGACGCTTGGCGCTGGGCAGCAGATAAAAAGCCTATCACCGAGGGCGCGGAGCTTCTTGTGGAGCCTGTCGAGGCCGTGACGCATTGCGAGGCGTGCGGCTGCGACTATGCGACCGTCGAGCACGGCAAGACCTGCCCTCATTGCGGCAGCGGCGAAACATACCTGCTGCAGGGCCAGGAGGTCATGATCAAGCAGATCGAGACCCCCGACGAGGACCCGGCAGGCGCTGCCCCCGATGGCCCTTCCGACGCTCCCGACGCCGTCGACGCCGCCAACCCCCTCCGCATCGTCTAGTCCTTAGTCGTTGGGGACGTTCTTACATGACTAGTCAAACAAGAACGTTCCCAACGACTACTTGCGCTAGAACATAAGTCACGAAAATAGTCAAGCCATGTCTGTTTAAACAAAATAGCAGCAGTACAAGTACATTCGCACTTGCTTAAAATCATTATTAATGAACAGCCTGCTTGTATCTGTAAAGTACATGGCTTGATGAGCAACGCTTTGGCGGGTAATGAGTCGAAAAGCAGCAACGTAACCAATTTGTAACAAACTTAGACGTTTAAACAAATAATCCAACCTTTTGCGGATTCAGCTATAATTCCACAATCCAAACAGGTATACTCCTTTCATGTCGTGTAGGAAATACGTAGACAAAAAGGAGGTTATGTGATGGTAAGTATTGTTCTTGCTAGCCACGGGGACTTGGCAGCTGGAATCAAGCAGACGGGCTCGATGGTTTTTGGCGATCAGCCGTCTGTTGCCGTGGTCTCGCTCGAGCCGAGCATGGGCCCCGACGATTTCCGCGCCAAGGTCGAGGAAGCAGTCGCTTCCTTCGAGGACCAGGAGCAGGTGCTCTTCCTCGTTGATCTGTGGGGCGGCACGCCGTTCAACCAGATCAGCGGGCTCATCGAGGGCCACGATTCCTGGGCTATCGTCACCGGTGTCAACCTGCCTATGCTCATCGAGGCATATTCGCAGCGCTTTGACGCAAAGAACACTGCACATGCGATCGCAAAACATCTCGTGACTGAGGCTAAGGCTGGCGTGCGCGTCAAGCCCGAGTCTCTGGAGCCCGAGGAGAAGAAGCCGGCTGCGGCCGCCGCTGCTCCTGCAGGCGCCATTCCTCCGGGAACGGTCATCGGCGACGGGCACATCAAGATTGCCCACGTCCGTATCGACACCCGTCTGCTTCATGGTCAGGTGGCCACCACGTGGACCAAGCAGATCAACCCCAACCGCATCATCGTGGTTTCCGACGGCGTTGCTCACGACGAGCTCCGCAAGACCATGATCGAGCAGGCTGCCCCTCCGGGAGTCCATGCCAACGTCGTGCCCATCAAGAAGATGGCCGAGGTCGTCAAGGACACGCGCTTTGGTGACACCAAGGCCATGCTGCTCTTTGAGAACCCGCAGGATCTGCTCAAGGCCATCGAGGCCGGTGTCGACATCAAGGAAGTCAACATCGGTTCCATGGCTCACTCCAAGGGCAAGGTCGTCGTCACCAACGCCGTCGCTATGGGCGATGATGACGTCAAGACTCTCGAGGCCCTCAAGGCCAAGGGCGTCAAGTTCGAGGTCCGCAAGGTTCCTTCGGATTCCTCCGAGGATCTCGACGCCATGTTGAAGAAAGCTAAGGCCGAACTGGCCGCTCAAGCATAGTAAAGGAGGGTCCGATACATGTCTGCAATCACTATTCTGCTTGTTGCGATTGTCGCGTTGCTTGCCGGTATGGAAGGCATTCTGGATGAGTTCCAGTTCCATCAGCCGCTCGTGGCATGCACGCTTATCGGTCTCGTAACCGGTCACCTTCAGGAGGGCATCCTCCTGGGCGGTTCGCTCCAGATGATGGCCCTTGGCTGGGCTAACGTCGGCGCCGCTGTCGCGCCTGACGCCGCTCTGGCCTCGGTCGCTTCTTCGATCATCATGGTGCTCGCCCTCAACGGTGGCGCCACCGATTCGGCCAAGGCCGTTACCACCGCTATCGCCGTCGCCGTCCCGCTGTCGGTCGCTGGTCTGTTCCTGACCATGATCTGCCGTACCATTGCTACCGCTATCGCTCACGCCATGGACGGTTGCGCCGAGAAGGGCGACTTCTCCGGCATCGAGCGCTGGCAGTATGCTGCCATCCTCATGCAGGGCCTTCGTATCGCCATCCCGGCAGTGCTTCTGTGCGTCATCCCGGCCGAGGCCGTTACCAACGCGCTTAACGCTATGCCCGACTGGCTGTCCGGCGGCATGGCTGTCGGCGGCGGCATGGTCGCTTCCGTCGGTTACGCCATGGTCATCAACATGATGGCCACCAAGGAGACCTGGCCGTTCTTCGTCCTCGGCTTTGTCCTTGCTGCCATCCCTCAGCTCACGCTGATCGCCCTTGGTCTCATCGGCATCTCCCTTGCCCTCATCTACCTTGGCCTTAAGGATCTGGCCAAGCAGGGTGGCGGCATGGGCGGTGGCTCCGGCGACCCGCTCGGCGACATTCTGAACGATTACGAGTAGGAGGGGAGTGATACATATGGCAGAGAACAAGATTCAGCTCACCAAGGCTGACCGCAAGAAGGTTTGCTTCCGTCATCAGTTCCTTCAGGGCTCGTGGAACTACGAGCGTATGCAGAACGGCGGCTGGTGCTTCGCAATGATCCCTGCGATCAAGAAGCTCTACACCAGCAAGGATGACCAGATTGCCGCTCTTAAGCGCCACCTGGAGTTCTATAACACCCACCCCTATGTTTCCGCCCCCGTCATTGGCGTTACCCTCGCCCTCGAGGAGGAGCGCGCCAACGGTGCTCCGATCGATGACGTCGCCATCCAGGGCGTCAAGGTCGGTATGATGGGCCCGCTCGCCGGCGTCGGTGACCCCGTCTTCTGGTTCACCCTTCGCCCGATTCTGGGCGCTCTGGGCGCTTCCCTGGCCATGTCCGGTAGCATCGTCGGTCCGCTGCTGTTCTTCTTCGCGTGGAACATCATCCGTTACGCTTTCCTGTGGTACACGCAGGAGTTTGGCTACAAGGTCGGCTCCTCCATCGCCAAGGACCTCTCCGGTGGTCTGATGGGCAAGGTCACCGAGGGCGCTTCCATCCTGGGTATGTTCATCATCGGTGCCCTGGTCGAGCGCTGGGTGTCCATTTCCTTCACCCCGATCGTCTCCACGGTCAAGCAGTCTGCTGGCGCCTTTATCGACTGGGCTAGCCTGCCCTCCGGTTCCGAGGGCATCAAGGAAGCGCTGACGATGTACAACTCCGTCGGTGCTACCGCCCTTGATCAGATGAAGGTCACCACGCTTCAGGCCAACCTCGATCAGCTCATCCCCGGCCTTGCCGCCGTGTGCCTGACCCTGCTGGTCTGCAAGCTCCTCAAGAAGAAGGTCAGCCCGATCGTCATCATCCTGGCTCTCTTCGCCGTCGGCATCATCGGTCGCTTCTGCGGCTTCATGTAAGCACGCTTCGGCTTAAGACCGAGAGTTGCTAGGTAAGGGCTTTTGAGCCATTGAAACGGACCGCACCCGGTGGGTACACTGGATGCGGTCCGATTGTTTTATTTGGAGGGCGAGGCGCGCATGGCGCAATCTCAGAACAGCACGGTCGATCTGGCAACGCCGGCAACCTGCCTGATGGGGCTTACCAGCCACGGTAACGTGATGGTGGGCAATAAGGCGTTCGAGTATTACAACGAGCGCAATCCCGAGGATTATATTCAAATCCCGTGGGACGAGGTCGACTATATTGCCGCCGAGGTTTTACGCGGCACCAAGAAGATCACGCGTTTTGCCATCTTCACCAAGGACAACGGTCACTTTACGTTTTCGACGCGCGACGACAAAGAGACGCTTCGTGCTGTTCGCAAGTACGTCGACGAGGATAAGCTCGTGCGTTCGCCCGACTTTATCGATGTGACTGCCAAGGGCGCCAAGAGCATCCCCTCCGTTATCAAAAACCTCTTCCACAAAGGCAACTAGCTCCTCATAAGTTGCGGTGAAATAGTTCCTAAATACGGCTTTAGATGCTTCAGACAGGAACTATTCCACCGCAACTTCGAAGTCTAGTCATGCGACGTATTGCGATGCAGTAAATCTGCTACACTAGTACAGCATGCCTCCGTAGCTCAGGGGATAGAGCACCGCTCTCCTAAAGCGGGTGTCGACG